>CAZFSB010000007.1:0-32142 GCA_964521645.1 uncultured Candidatus Saccharibacteria bacterium
CTCTACCAACTGAGCTATGGGCGGTGATATTTATTTACACCGTCTACTTAATTAAGGGGTAGAGAGTATGGGATACTCTCTACGCGGACAACTAAGTCTACGGCGGGATCATCTATTTCCACCATCTACTTAATTAAGGGGTGAAGCGTGTGGGATACGCTTCACACAAACAACTGAGCTATGGGCGGATATCTTTATTTTTGCCGAAGCAAAAGTGGCAAAACTATACCACGCTGAACGGTGAAATCAACCAGAGGTCAGGGCCAGCCAATAATGTCCTACAATAAGAAAGGGTCGTCTATGACGACCCTTGATAGAGAGGTGTCTCCCTCACTCCATTGCTGATAATGCATCGGCTAAGGCGGTATACAGTGCGGGATGCAACTTCCAGTCCTGCTCAGTACTCTCTTTGGCTCGACGCATTCGCTCCTCTGGAGACCAGCTTGAAATGATCTGGCTCTGTTCGGCGATCATTGTCTGAGTCGGACGACAGTTATGTATACCGTTCAGGCCAAGTCGTAACCGTAGCGCTTGTTGCATGGGTAGGTCTTCTAGCCCCATTGTTTTGGCAACATTTTCCATGATCCCCACCATGTTCAGAGTGTCTCGTGAAGCAGTCCCTGGTTTTTGTTTGGTCGGTCTTGATCGGAAAGGGAGTACTTTTGGGTCATTTGTCATTTCAACCTCCAGTGATGAACTCTGGTTCGCTTTATACTCGGGGCGTCAGCAAAAGTCAATTGAGCAACAGTAAGGCGGTAGTAGCGGTGGCACTTTTCGAAAAAAAAGAAGCGGCATGACCGAAGGTCATGCCGCGGGCGAAACTAGCGCCGTAATTTTTCGTGGAAGAAAAGTGCCTCGATCGTGCGAACAGGAAGACCGTCCTCGATACCGTAGGTGACATGGTGTTTGGTGGGGACACCGGTTACTCCATCGGTACTCACGGCCATGTTCTCTCCGACGTAGAACCCGATATGCTTGTGCGGGTTACCATCACTTGCCACCTTAGGACCCCAAACAATGACGGCACCTCGTCTGAACTGGTCTATTTGATACCATCCAGATCCAATCAGATCCTCGATCGTGTGGGTGACCATCGTGTGTGTGTCTTTCTGAATGAGAGAAAGAACTTTGAGCATTGCTGAGGCGAAAAATGCACAGGGGAACCGCCCATTCTCAATGACGTCACGGGTGGTACGCTTCTCACTATCGTATACAAAGAGACGTAAGTATTGATTTGATCCAATACTGCCTTCAATCATGGCGAGTAGCGTCTCAAGGTATGCGACTGGAGCCCCTTCTTCTGTCAAGATCGTCTGCATGATCGTTCCTTTCAAAGAACTGGTGATACTAGGATTGTATCCTTCCTTTGCCATTTGTCTATATGGGGCACTTCTGGGTCAAGTTTGCATCCGTGGGGACTTTTGATACCCTGGTCTAGTGAAATGCCTCATTCTTGAGAATATCCGCAGTGCCCACAACGTCGGATGATATTCTTAATTGCCGATAGCTTTCTCTTTCAGGGCAATATGGATCTGTTTGAGTGAGTCGATCCAGGTTGTCTCTTTGTACGGAATATGGTGAGTCGTACAGAAAGATTGAACAATTTTCTGCGCCTGTGGGTAGTTGAATCGAGGCATGGCAGGAAAGAGGTGATGCTCTATTTGATAGTTTAGACCCCCAAAGATATACGAGGTGAAGGCTGAAGGCGTGATGTTACGGGTGAGTGTTATTTGGTGTATCCAGTTATGTGTTTCCTCTGATTTGAGCATCTTTTCCCCCTTCTGATTTGGTGCAAAAATGAGGGCCATGTATATACCGACGAAGAACATGACAGACATATTGAACAAGACTGCTACTAGAGGCGGTAAAAACCAAAAAGTGAAACTAAGTACGATCACGAAGTGGAGCAGTATGTATATGATCTCTACCACGGAAGACCAGGTTGGTCTATAGAGCAGGTGTTGCATGCTGAAAAGGATATTGCGGGGATAGACAAACCAAATACCGATCCAGAACAAAATGTGTTGGTGGGGCAGTAGGTATCTCTTATGAAAGTCACTCAGTGACAGGATCTGGGTATCTGAAAAGACAAAAGGTATCTCAACATCTGGATCATGACCAATGTGGTTAGGCGCGGTGTGGTGAGCGTTATGCTTATCAAACCAGCGGCTTTCACTGAGTCCACAACCAACTCCCCACACCAGAGAAGCAGCAAGTTTATTTAGTTTGTTATTTATAAAGACGCTTTTATGGGAAAGGTCGTGACCAAGTAGGCCTAGTTGTACGCTAAAAAAACCTGCGAGAAACCCGTTGAGTATTTGCACCCAAAGCAGGTCTGTAACAGTTATGATATATGCAGAAGTTCCTAGACCAAGACAGGTAAACAAAAAGGTTATCAAAAAAGGCTCATAAGTCTTCGCAAAATAACCCTTGTCTTGTACCTGTTGCAGCAAGTTTTCGTATAAGGAAAAAGGAGGTAGGTAGTCCTCGTTACTTAGTTCTTTGTTAGTATCGTACATATACGTAACTTAGTGTGCGCCGATAGTAGCATAAATTACAAGGAGGCGTAGGAGAGACACGCAGCTTCACAGCAGAGAGACTTCTTGCTAGTCTAACGATGTGAAATATCTCATTCTCGAAAATATCCGAAGTGCATATAACGTCGGAGCGATCTTCCGAACCGCTGAGGGCGCTGGGGTGTCGAAAATATTCTTGACTGGTTACACCCCAGCGCCGACCGACCGATTTGGCCGAAAACAGCCAGAGATACAGAAGACCTCTCTCGGAGCAAGTGATCTGGTTCCATGGGAACAAACAGCAGAAGCTACTGAACTCGTCGAGAGGTTGCGTTCAGAAGGTGTACAGATGGTTGCCGTTGAGCAAACAAGTGGCGCCATCCCTTTAAGCGATTTTCAAGTACCTGAGAAAGTTGCATACGTGATGGGTAACGAAGTTGAGGGGGTGTCAAAGCCAACGCTCGAGGCAGCTGATATAATTGTCGAAATTCCGATGCTTGGTAGTAAAGAATCCCTAAACGTATCAGTGGCAGCAGGAATCATCTTATATTATGGAATTGGTCAGTAAAAACCACTATTTATCTTGGACCTTTGCCGGGGTGTTGCTGGGGGCAGGGTTTGTTTTTCCATATCTTTGGGGAGTGTCGCTAATTGGGGGGCTCTTTTTTTTATGGTTATCAAAAGAGAGCCGGTCTTTTCAGGAGATGATCCTCGGTTCTTGGCTGGCCTGGTCGGTAAAGTCTCTATTGGCTGTGAGTTGGTTTTGGTCAGTGTATCCGATCGAGTGGCTCCCACTATCCCCGGGGATTGGGCAATTATCATTAGTTTTTTTATACTGGTTAACCGCTGGTATTTTACTTGGGTCGGGGGGTGCGTTAGTGGCATTGGTACTGGGTGTCATATCAAAACCTAATAGAAACAATTTAAACAAATTCTCTTTGTTGATCTTTCCCCTCGCATGGGTCTTGGGTGAGATAGGAGGTTCAATTATCTTTTCTATTTTTACCCTTGGTCCAGGGGGGTCAATCAATAGTTCGTTTAGCTTCGGTTATATCGGCTATCTCTTCACTGAGAGCGAGCTACTGTTGATGTTTGCAAAAGTGGCAGGGGTATATGGTCTGAGCTTTATATTTGCAGTGTTTTCTGTTTTTGCTTACAAGGCAGTGACAAGGGGTTCTTACCTAAGGTATATTTTTCTTGGAGTTGCACTGACTGCATACTCGCTTTCTTTTTTTGGTGGAATTGAAGAAGTGCTCCCGACAGACGGAAAACGAGTAATAATAGTTGAGACGTGGTTTCCTTCTCGTCTATCGCTCAGTTTAGAAGGTCTTCGGGATAACCGACAGTCACTAGAGGCGGCAGTTATTTCGGCTTTGGCTGAAAATCCAGATCATATCATTCTCCCTGAAGACGCTCGCTTCTTTGATCAAAGTCGCCCAAGCATCACTAAGCAGTTGTTTGCTATACGATACGACAATCCAACTGCCGCCCTTCTGGATACGGGTCGTTTTGAGACTGAAGAAGGCGCGATCCTTCAGGCTCTCTTTTACAATGGTCCTGAGCAAAGAGTCGAGAAATTACATAAACGATATTTGGTGCCGCAGGGTGAATATATTCCAACATTATATCGGGGGTTATTGAAGACTTTAAGTAGCGACAGCGAAATAGGAGCAAAGCTCAACGAGATATCGTACAAAGTCGGTCCGCTGACCGACCAAAGCGAAGTGGCCGAAAACCTACCGGGAGTTTTATTTTGTTTCGAGAGTGCTGATCCTCTGGGAGTGAGACGGATCCTGCTTGAACGTAACGAAGTGCCATATATTGCTCATCCAGTTTCTCATTCTTGGTTTCACGAGCCACACATTCTCTGGCACCAATTCAATTCCATGTTACAGGTGCAGGCGGTCTGGAACGGAGTATATATTGTAAGTGCTGCTAATCAGGCCACCAGTCACGTATACACACCAAGTGGAGATATTCTTACCGCACAGGAGATCAAGTCAGGAGATCATTGGCGACTGCGTGAGGTTTTTATTCCCTTGGTATACTGAGGTATGCAGACGTATCTTGTAAATAAATTATTGAGCATTGCGATCTTGATCGCCAGTGTTTTTCTTGGATTGTGGCTGTTCGGGTATGGTGACCAGGCTTGGTTGATGGCCTGGTTCTTTCTATTGGTGTTTGGATATGGACATTTCTTATTAGGGTTTTATTACCAGGTCAAAGCATTTCTGAGGAAACAACAAGCGGTACTGTATCTCAGCTCTCTTGCTGTGTTCACTGGGTTAGGTGTGTTGCTGGCAAAGTATCTATATTTCGAGGTTGGTCCGATCGTTTCACTCCTCACAGCAACGATATATTTTTTGATCCACGGAGCATTCAACGAACAGACGTTAGCTTTTCGTCAAACTGGCCACAAACCACCGCTGCTCATTTTCTTTGCGTTGGTCATTTTTTTGTTTGTAGTATGGTTCTATTCACTTGTTCACCACACGGTATTTATTGATACCGCAACATACGTATTTCCCCTGACAACATCTCAGGTACAACAGTTCTTTATAAGTAATGGAATCACTGCGCAAATTCAGATGACGGTGTTGGTGGGTGGTTTTGTGACAAGCCTCCTTTTACTTATCTATTCATACTTCAGACAAGGGAGGAATTCCTTTACCGTTGCTATCGCAATTCTGATATCCCTATTGTTCGCGGGAGTGCTGCTGTTCGGAAAGCCAGATTTCATGTATATTTTGCAGTTCATTATCGGGTATCATTTTATGACCTGGCTCCTTTTTTATTTGGTTGAAATGAAACGACGAGGAGAAAAAGCGTATCGTACATTCATCATACAAAATGTCCTTGTGACCGTTTCGGTTTTAGTAGCAGTGATCTTTTTTTATCTCCCCCAGACACCAAACATTGCTTATTTCATCTTAGACTACAACGTGTTCATGACTGCCACATTCATCCATATCACTACGTCGTTTCTTAATGAAGAGTGGATGCAGTCACTGCAGGCAAGGATGTTCAAGCGTTTGGGTGGGTGGGGTTGATCGTGAGTAATTCCTTGACCACAGCCGCGTCACTCCACGGAGTCTTGGTACCATTCGGGCCCATGATGTAGGGGTCGGTCCCTTTGCCGGAAATGAGTACGTAGCTATCGGTGGGTGCAATATCGATCGCGTGCTGTATTGCGGCGCGCCGGTCCATGATGATCTCTGCCGGTGCATCGTCACTCATGCCTTTTCGCATCTCCGCGACGATCTTCCCCGGGTCTTCATCATACGGGTCTTCGTTGGTGAGGATGATCTGGTCACAGAATTTTTCAGCGATGGCCCCCATCTCGGGGCGCTTCCAGGTATCGCGGCCACCACCGGTATTGCCAAGCACACAGACCTTGTGTTTATTTGGAAAAGCTTCGTAGAGTTTGGTGAGGGAGTCGGGAGTGTGCGCGTAGTCGACGACAACGGTGCACTGTTTTGCCGCGCCAGTGGGGGTGGTGAACAGTTCGACTCGGCCGCGCAGTGGGGGAAGGTCCCGCAGGGCGCTCTCAATAGTTTCCAGTGACACACCTATAGTGCGAGCGAGGGTGATCGCCGCGAGGGTGTTGTACACATTGAAGACGCCGACCAGGGGCACTCGAATGGTCACTCCTTCCAGTACAAAACTGACACTATCCTTATGGAGTGAGTAGAGGGTGAGGTCTTTGAGTGAGTAGGGGAGCGGGTGCTCGACTGAGAAATTCAAGAAGTCTTGCCCGTGTTCGTCATCGATGTTTGAAACGAGGTAGCGGGGTCGTTTCGGTGAAGCGGCAACAGCGGCCGCGATCGATAGTTTAGCTTTTTTGTAGTTCTCAAATGAGCCGTGGGATTCGATGTGTTCCGGAGTGAGGTTGGTGAAAATGAGGGCATCGATGTCGATGAAGCGGTGGCGATACTGCCGCGCTCCTTCTGAGGTCATTTCCACCACAGCGTGCGTGCAGCCGGCATCAACCGCTTTACGCAGAAATTGCTGCACAAAGAAACGACCCGGCATGGTCATCTTAAAGAGGTTTGGCTCCTCGTGGCCGTCAATAGAAAACTGAATGGTCGAAAGCGTCGCGACCTTCTTGCCGTGCGCGCGCAGTAGGTGCCCGAGTATCTCAGTGGTCGAAGATTTTCCTTTAGTACCAGTGACCCCGATCACCATGATGTGGCGGGACGGGTGGCGGTATTTGACTGCGCCGACGTAGGCAAGGCAGAAATGGTAATACGGCTGGAAGAATTGAAAGACTCGCTTGGGCAGCATTTTCTTAAGGAAGATTCGTACGGTATCCATATCCTAAGTATATGACGGTTCCGAAGCGATTGCACGCCGAGAGAAACCACTGCTCGTGTGTACAGAAAAGCAGAAGTAATCGAGTTAAATCAGGTATCATAGAGAATATGCTTCGGGATTTTATTTATCAAAATATGTTACGTATGACATCTATATATAGAGTGCCGGCCATCCTGTTAATGGCAGTGATCGTCTGGTCGTTACTGTTTCCAAGCGGAGCGGCCAATGCACAATCTGGTCAGCAGTGTCCATTGCATAGTGATGTGCAGGTGCGAGTCTTGCCTACCAAGGGCTCCGACCTTTTGGTGGAGAAAGATCACACAACGGAGGTCGTTTTAAGCAACCAAAATTCCCACTTTCTGCCTGGGGTCAGGATCGCTATCGCGCTGTTTGCTCCCGGTGATGCAACTACCCCTCGCTACTGGCGAGTTGGCGGAGAGACATATATGTTGGCCCCGGCAGCTGAAATGACTATTCCTCTGGAAGCGAGTCTCGCAATGGTTCCAGCCGGTGACTACTTACTTAAAGCCTTTGCTTTTCAAGGAAGTGAACTTGACCTGCTCGGAGTGATATTCCGTGACTCAGAAAAAGCAGCTGGAGTGCCTCTTAAAAAAACTGCCGCACGGGCAACAGAAGTTTCTCTGACAGTGTCTGTAGATGGGGAAATGGTGAGTACTCAAAAAACTCTGCCCGCTGGACATATTCCAGAACTGCGCGTCGAGACAAAGAGTCTCAGTGCGACACCGCTTGTGGATGTCACTCTGGTGAGCGTTGTGAGCTTGGGGGACATACCGCTAGGTGGAGCAGTGGTGGCAAGCGCTATTGATAAGACGACCTTGTTGCCAAAATTTGCTCGCATCAATGATTTCTCAACCCAACCATACGGACTTACAACGTCAGGAATAATGATCGCTACTTTGATCGACGGCCTGAACTTTACGCCACTGAAGGTCGTAGAGCTCAGTGCGTCGGGTGGAGACACGGATTTGTCCTGGCCCTACGTGTCACGAATTGGCTTTTCTCAGTATCCGCTGCTGGCGAATGGCGAGATAGTGTCTTGTGTATCGTACTCAGGAAAATGGCAGCAACTAGATTACTGGCCGGAATTACTGCAAGGGTCGCTCAAGATCACCGCGCGAGGCATGTCGATATATTCAAAGACTGTCTACAGTGATCAAGATCAGTCTAGTAATCACTTTTCCTTTACGCCAGGAGTTGCCCTAGGTACCTTTGATATGAAGTTTAGTCTGCTCAACCAACGACTCAATTCAGTAATGACGGAGGGGACAGCAGAGCAGATGCTAGCACAAACAAAAAGTAGCTTAACAGTGGCAGATGAAAGGAAATTTACGATAACCTGTAGCGGGGAAGAGTGTCGAGCCGCCGCTTTTCCGACCCAAGACAGTAACGAGGTTGGAACAAACAATGGTTCAGAACAGCCGTTCTTGTTCTATGCCGGAATCGTTTTAGCAGCAGCTTTGTTGATGTATTTGATGCTTCGTCGTCTCGGGACATCTCCAGCTGTGGATGCCGCAAAAAAATTAAATCCGGATGAATTGCAATAATTAAACTTGCTCGTATGAAAACACATTTCACCCCCCTAAAACGTTTCTGTCTCATCGGAGCTAGCACCCTCTTGTTCTTCTTTGCTTCTTGGGGATTGCTAGCAGCCCAGACGACCACTGGCCTAATCTATCTAGTGACCGATAAACCGGTATATCTCAACGGGGAGACGGTCACGTTGTCGTGGTACATAAACACTGAGGTGCAGAACTGTGTGGTCACCGGTCCCGACCTTTCTTTGCCTGTTACACCTTCTATCATCACCTCTGCAGCGCTTCCGGTGGAGGGCACATACTCCTATGTTCCACCGGATGACAGTGTTACCTCGTTCAATTTGAACTGTGAAAAATACACCCCAGTAGTGGTGGTACCAGTAGTGCCAAGCGTAACGGTGCGCATCGATGGGCAAAATTCCAACATCACCAAATATTTCGATGAAGATCTCGGTGGTGCGCCCTCGACGGTCATCAGTTGGACATCCTCCAACGCAACCCGTTGCTCGAATGTCATCTATCGAACAGCCATAGCAACAAATGTATGGACTGAATGGATGACGGTGGACATCGCCGGCGATGTTGACTACTCCAACCGAGGAGGAACCAGTGGGTGGGTTAGGTTTGATGGAGACCCGCGCTTGATCACTGAAACTACTCAGTTTGCCGTCGGTTGTTACAACGACAACGAAGACCCGGTTACTTCACGGTGGAACACGAAGCAGGTAACACTCAATGTCATACCTCCCGAGCCGCCACCGATAACCATCAATCTCTGGTCCCCAGATTACCCACGGGTGACAGCAGATGTGGTTAGTGGGTATGCCGCGGCAACCGTGGACTGGAGAGTATACAACGCTGATGGTTGTAGCGAGTGGGCGTCTACTTTGGATGGAACACGCATCACTGTCCCAGGTTGGGATTTTGGTTCGACGCAATTCTCTGGCCCTCGAATAACATATCTCTCTACCACCACCAAATTCACTTTAAGTTGTTGGCGAAATGAAAGGGTCTACAACGGAGTTTCAACGTATCCCGCTACCTCAACGCTCAAGGAATTGATCATCGAAGTGGTGAACCCGTTTGGTGGTTCGATGGAAGAATGGGACCGCTCCGACCCGCTGGTAGTGCCGCCTGTGACCGTCTCTGCTACCGCAACCCCCAACCCGACCTACAAGGACCCGTTGACCGGCAAAGCCGCAACAGCGGTCAGTATCGATGTGGACAATGCTAGTTATTGCTATCTCTATGCGTATGCAGATAATGATGGTGATGGGGTGTACACAAATGGGTACACACTCACTGGGTGGACCAGGGCCGCTGTTTCTAATAGATTAAGCGGCAACTACACAGGAACGATAAATGTAACGGAGCTTACTTTCTCGACTCGACTGAGAATAGACTGCATCCGAGAATTTGACCTCAATGGAACCACAGAGGAACAAGATAATGGTCGAGAAGAATTCAACTTGATCGTCGAGGTCCTCTCACCGGATGAACCCGCTCCTGAGCCGGAGGTGTATCTGTACAGTAACGCCGTTAGAATGATCGCCAATGACATCTGGGCAACGTCGACGAATGTCAGCGGCTTTCAGGGTGTTGCTGGCACCATCCCCAAGTCATACCTATACGGTGCACCAGGCGCCGGCTTGGTCAACAGTATCAGTTTTCCGTTTGCTCACCCCTATGGCGAAGCAAACGCTTATGATGTGTGGCTACAGTATTGCGATAATGTGGTGCCGGATGGACGCATCGGTATCGCACTAACGACTGACGATAGTGACTATGTGTATTTTAATGGCGCGTATCTGGGCACGTCCAATAGCTGGAATGAGCTCAAGTATTACACACCACCACTGCGACCGGGACTAAACGTGATCGCGGTGAAGGGAGTGGACACTGGTGGATATGCCGGTTTCTTAGCTGCTATGAAATGGGCTGGAGGTTCGGTCGTTAGTGGTGCAGATTGGAAGATCAGTACCACAGAAGAATCTGGTTGGAATTCGCTCGCTTTCGATGATAGTGGTTGGACTAACGCTACTACACACGGATTGTATGGTGTCGCCCCCTGGTATGGAGGAGTGTCAGGTTTTCTCAGTGGTACTGGAGCGCAGTGGATATGGACACCAAACAACAACAATGGCGACAGAGAACTGTACATCCGGTACTCATTCTATGTCGACCCGAGTGACCTGACCGGTGATGGAACCGCGCGTGTTCATAAGTTGTATGACAAAGAAGGTATTCTTGTTGGTACACATGTGCTGCCGGGAGTGATAGCGCCGATATCATGTGCTGCTGCGCCACATAACCGCGCTCGCATTGCGTCATCATTTATTATCCGGAATCAAGACACGATCACCCTCGAGTGTAAAAACGGTTCAGATGAAGATACATGTCCGATCAACCGACTACACTTTGGAGCGGGGAATAACGCAAACGTTCTGGCACGAATGGATCCAGTAACCGAACGCGCGACCGTACAAATGCTTTGGATCAGTGAAAACACCACCTCCTGTAGTTCTTTTAGGGCTTACAACCTGACCACGGGTGCCTCTTACAACTGGTACACCTCTACCGGGTATACTGCAGGATTCCCGGCGGCATTGAGCATCTCTACCTCCACTCGATTTACCATTTCTTGTAGCCGAAGTTCAGATAATTTGACCTCTTCAAGTGAAGTGACTGTAAACGTACCATTCCAGTCGATCTACAGCATTACAACTCTCGTGTTCTCTGGTCAGTGTATCGATGATGGAACCTTTGGTGGTTTTGGCGTGATCGATGCTCCGCCCGGATATGGTCCAGAGCCGGGTACAGGTTACTGTAAACCGTTAGTCGACCTGGCGGCGGTCAGTCCTTCGGTGAGTCTTCCGAATGACGTGAATATAAACTCATCCGATGATGGGGTGGATAATATGAACGGAACGTATGACCTGCCGGTACTTATGGCGATACAGAACAAGATGTACGGGGACAGTGGAGCCGCCCTGCCGGAAAATAGTGCCATTTCTTATATGGCAAGTATGACCATTATGGCTGCTCATGGATTTCCTACTCCACTAAAAACTGATATCGGCTACTTCAATGGTAGTTTGGATGCGCCAACAGCGGAAGGTCAGCCAGTACAGTCTGGGACGCTGACGCGGAACTTCAATGATGTGCCGTTTGGTACACACAGGCTCTGTTCGCGCGTCAACTTAGATAGCTCACCAAATTATGCTGAGGCGAATCCTGATCCCCTCAATAACACACAGTGCACCACGATTAACCTACCGGTACCGGTGCCGCCAATGACGATTGATGCTGATCGCAAACTCATCAGACGAGACCAGCCAGTGACCATTGATTGGAGGGTTAATGTTACGTATCAATTACTTTGCTCAGTACGTGGTCCAGGTGGTTTGAATGCCAGTTTCGATACGTCACTGGTGGGGGCAGGGTATACAAATTCATTTACCACCACACCACTCACCAGTGCCGGCATCTATGAGCTGGAATGTACCGAGCCGATCACTGGCACCTCCTTCATGGAACAGGTGAGAGTAGAGATGGTGCCAGACGTGCAGGAGATATAGGAGAGGAAGAGGTCATTAGTAAAAAGCAAAAGGCCGGCAGCGAAGCTGCCGGCCTTTTGTGTCACTACTTGATCTGCTTCAGTGCCTGGGTGACGAGGGAATTCACCGTCGAGTCTTCGGTGGCCATTTCAAGGATGGTCTCTCGGGCGGTGGTCATGTCGTAGCCGAGCGAGATCAGGACATCGATCGCGTCGGTCTGAATGGCGCTCAGGTGGTCGATCGGAGCAGAGACTGAAGTCGGCAGATGATCCAGCTTACTGTGGAGGTACTGGACGATACTTTCCGCAGTCTTCTTTCCGATGCCGGACAGCTTGTGCAGATACACCCCGTCATTTTTTTGCGCCGCCTCGACAAGCAGGGTGGGGGTAGCTTGGCAGAGGATCTGTAGGGCTGATTTCGGTCCGATCTTAGGAATGTTGAGCAGAAGCTCAAACATCGCGAGCTCGGACCGTTCCGGGAAACCATAGAGATCGAGCGCGGTCTCCCGCACGGCCAGGTACGTGTGGAGGGTGACGGTACTGCCTTCGGTAAAGTGGTTTTGCAGGGTAGGGCAGCCGACCAGGTAGCCAATTCCATGCACATTCACCACGAGCCAGTTTTCGCCAATATCGTCGATGGTTCCGGTCAGACTGCGTATCATATGAGTCATTGTACCCGAGATGTTGTCTGTCGCCAAAATCGTCAGCGGTAAGACTGGCTACAATTGAAATTTACAAAGCCGCTGGCCGATTACCTTTTTTCTCACCGGCGCTACGCGCAACCCTTTTAGGGGAAGGGTTCGAAATAATGGCAATCAGCCAGCGTCTACATTAAAACAAACCCTTGCCTTTTTGGTACTCCTACGGTACAGTAGGCGAACTTTAGATTAAGAAACATATGCCAATTACCAAAGGAGCAGAAAAGGCCCATCGCCAATCAGAACGCAAGAAGGTATTCAACATTCGTCGCAAGAGCGTGATGAAGGATGCCGAGAAAGCGATCACAAAGGCGGTTGCAGCAGGGGACAAGGAGAAAGCAAAAGGTCTCCTACCTGCAGCGTATAAAGCGATCGACAAGGCGGCCAAGCGAGGTGTCATCAAGGACAACACCGCTTCCCGCAAGAAGTCACGCATCACTGCCCGCGTGAAGAACGCAAAGTAGGAAAAGCAAAAAGGCCGGCCCCTTCGGGGCCGGCCTTTTTTATTTCTAATCGTCTATTGACCGCCGCGCCCACCCCAACCGCGTCCACTTTGTCCGTGCCCACCAGTTTGCTTTCCGACGCCCATTTCCTGGTCACTCGTGATGATGTCTTGGTAATCAGCTGCTGAAATATGCTGTGGTTCATAGGTCTCTCCGCGTTGTGCCAGTTGCCTCGTGAAAGCACGTAAGTGGTTCTGTGAACCGCGGGTGAGATTTTCGTATACGAGGGCAATGTCCTGGTTGTCAGTTTGCGCGATCAGGTTCTGCAGGTCTTTGATATCAAGGTCTTCGATCGTTGCTCCGACAGTGAGAGCTGCCACTTCGGATTCGCTTCCTTGGGCAATCAGGGTGTCATACAACTCTTGGAAGGTGGGGTTGGTAAAGACTCCGATCGTGTCATCGGTCACCGGGTCCTCAATGTTGTATTTCAAAAGCAGATCGCGCACTGCTTCGGTATGGGTCTGTTCACTTTGGGCTATATTGGAAAAGCTCTTGAGTCCCCACTGCTCGTAGAGTGTCTGGTAGACATCACGAGCAAACTTTTCTTCTTCGCGCATCAGCAAGAGTCCGGCGCGTTCTTCGGCCGACAATGTCTCTGACGGTAGGGCAGAGATGCCCGGTCGCAAGGAAACAAAATCTTCGGCTCGCGGATTTTCATTCATAAAGCGTTCTTGAGCTTGGTTAGTGATTTGGTTCGTGTCCGGCGTGTCGTTGGTGGAGATGGCGCTACCGGCAGCAAATCCACCAAGGAGTGCCACGAGAGCGGCAATGATCGCAGTTATATTCATAGGTTCACTTTAAGTTACTTATATTAATCGCTGGCCAGCGCTTTTAAGGCTTCCTCGATCTGCGCTTCACGCTCTGCTTTTGGGAGAGCTTGGCATAGGTGAATGTGGTGCAGGACAAACTGCTCGCTGGTGCGCTTGAGCGCTGAGCGAGCCGCTTTGATCTGTGAAATGAAGGCTTTGCAATCACATACGTCACCCGCTTCAAGCGTGTGCCGGAGTGCCCGCACCTGTCCTTCCGCCCGACTGAGTCGATCGATGAGTGCCTTGGTTTCTTTTGCTGATTCCATAATGATTGTGATAATGGGAGTGGGAAAGGTTGACATGCATATACCCCCTAGGGTATATTACCACGCATGAGATTTTATACAAGTACACAGGGGAGGATGACGGCTGCTC
Source organism: uncultured Candidatus Saccharibacteria bacterium (assembly GCA_964521645.1). Lineage (GTDB taxonomy): Bacteria > Patescibacteriota > Minisyncoccia > Phycocordibacterales > UBA918 > OLB19. The sequence continues at coordinate 14,328 of CAZFSB010000007.1, forward strand.
TCGTGACCGGCATTGCTGTCGTGCTCGGCGGCAGCCACTTTTTAGTAGCCAGTGAACCAGTACAGGAAAGCGTTGCTGCAACGGCTGGCACAAAGTCTAGCGTCTACCTCAGTACCAGTACGGTACCAATGCGGGTGTCGGGGGTAGTGTCTGCAGCCGATAGCGCGATCATCTACGCACAAACTGCCGGCGTGATTACCGAATTGCCAGCTCAAGAGGGGACAAGGGTCACGCCCGGTCAATTATTGGCCAGGCAAGCGACTCCGGTCGCTGATGCACACGTTGCGCTCGCCGCCGCTGAACGTGAGCTCGCGGTGACACAGCAATCACAAAGTATCGAGGTGACAGCCGGGCAAGCCTCACAGGCAGAGGTCCGCAGCTACTCCGCCGCAGAGATCGCTGCCTTGCGAACAGCTGGAAATAGCAATCGAACGGCTGAAGTTTCCAGCAGCCTTTTGACTGCGGTGGAGCAAGGATTTTTAAGTGCTATCGAAGCCGTGCAATATGTGAACGAAAATCGCCCGCTCTTTAGTGCGGACGGGCTGGATCTGTATGACGAGGTCGTCACCGATCTTTACGGACGGATCCCTAACTACTTTCTTGGTCCTGTCCTCAGGGCAAAATCAACTAGTGAGAATATGCAGCTCTTGATCGAAGAGACGAGAAACGCTTCCGTGTCTGACGCTGATAAGCTCGTGTTGCTTGGTACGCTTGCTGCGGCGCAGCTCAGTACACTGCACCAGCTATTTACTACCGGAGAGTCGGATGTGTTTGACCGCAGGTCGACGTCGGTCACCGACAGTGAGCAGGCGGAATATCTCACACAGCGACGCGCGGTCCTGGCGGCTGAGCAGTCGCTCCTTGGTGTACTCGCGCAGTTCCAGCAGGTGACAGACGAAGTGCTCGAGGACACAGTCGGTCAGCAAACGAATGTTTCCGTGACTGCGATAGACGGCGAACTCGCTGCGCTGCAGGCGCGCTACGCTGGACTTATCGCTGCGCAATCGGAACAGGTGGCGCGGGCAGGAGAAGGAGTGGCGGTTGCTGAGCAGTCACTGGGGTATGCGCGGGCACCGTTTGCCGGAACGGTAGCAAAAGTGCTCGCTGATGTCGGTGAGTATGTGCTTCCGGGGACACCGCTCTTGCGCTTGGTTGGTACTGGTGCACGTGAGCTTGAAGTGTCGATCCCGGTGTCGGTACTTCCAGCGGTACAGACTGGTCAAGAATTTCGCGTGGCCGACCAGGTCGTTGGTTTTGTTGCGCGGGTAAGTGAAGTGTCAGAAGGGGGGAGTGGCAAAGCAATCATTACCCTTACTGGTGAAACGTTGCCCCTGATCGGCGCCAGCCTTTCTGGGGATCTGATGACCCCGCTTGATTCGGTATTTGCGGTGCCACGCTCTCACGTATTTTTCGATACAGATGGACCATATATTAAGTATGAAGACGGAGAAACGTCTCGTGTCGCTGTGGTCTATGACACCGGCGCAGTGCTGTATCTGACGGTGCCACGCATAAAACACATTCCACTTCAGGCCGCTACTAGTATCGCTCTATAAATATGTCACTCGCAGAGGTAAATGTTGCCGGACGGATCAGTCACTTCTTTGCAATTAATCGACCGCTATCGATTCTCTTGCTCTTGGTGTCATTGGTATTTGGACTGGTGTCATTTTTCCTAACGCCCAAACAGTACAATCCAGAGATCACTAGGCCGGCGTTTGCCGTATCGGTGCAGTATGAAGGTGCGACCACCGAGGCAGCGATCGATCGTGTTGTCTATGAGCTGATCGAAAAGGTAAACACAGTGCCCGGTGTGGACGATGTATATACCGAAGTGCGAGATGGTGCGAGTATCAATACGACCGTCATCTTTGAAGTTGGCTATGATGCGACCAAGGCAAAGCTCGATCTGCTTACACAGCTCGAACAGCACAGCTACCTCGCGCGTGGAAACATCAAACCCCCGCATATCATTGAGGTAAACCCAGAGACGGTGCCGGTACTGCAGATCGCCTTTGGTTCAGACACACTTTCAATTGCTGACCTGCGCGAACAGGTTGTCGCGCTTTCTCAGGTGCTGGGTTCAGTGCCGGAAGTGAGCGAGATACACGTGCATGGAGGCCACGAGACAGCCCTGGTGGTGGAGGTCGACCCAAGTCTGTTGGCCGCTAGCCAGCTCCCACTGCAGACGCTCACGGATACGTTGGTCGCGAGTCAAGCGCGGTTGGTAACGGAAGGGGTGCGCAGCGAGCCGTACACCATAGACATAGTATTTGATGGCTTAGCGACCACACCGGAAGAGATCGGTAACCTGGTGATTACTCATGATGTGCGAGTGCGTGATGTGGCTCGGGTGTACGAAGGAGTCAGTGGCGAACGCTCGTATGTGTTCTATGAAGATACAGAGCAGCGGGGGGAAGTGGTCATGCTTTCGGTGGCGAAGGTGGAAGGTTCAAGTGCGCCGAATGTGACCGAAGCATTTCTGGCGGCGCTTGATGTTCGACTGACTGAGCCAGCTTTTGCTGGACTGAGTTATGAAGTGGTGGGGAATGATGGCGTGACTGCCGAAGCGGAGATCTTTGGTCTGACTAAAAATCTCCTCACCTCGATCGCTATTGTGGCCCTGGTGCTGGTCCTCTTTCTTTCTACGCGAGCGGCACTCGTCGTGTTGGTAGCGATCCCGGTCACTTTCCTGGTGGTGTTTGGTTTGGGGCTGCTGTTTGACCAGACCATCAACCGCATCACACTGTTTGCGCTTATTCTCTCACTCGGACTGTTGGTGGATTCTGCCATCGTTGCCACGGAGAACATCTACTCACACCTCAAACGCTGGCATCATGAGCCAAATGAAAAAACGAAGGAGCGTGTCATTGCCACCGCGATCGATGAAGTCGGAGTTGGCTTGCTTCTCTCTACCCTCACTTCGGTCATCGTTTTTCTCCCGCTCAATTTCATCACCGGTATGATGGGGCCGTACATGGGACCGATCGCGTTCTTCGTGCCGGCCGCGCTCGTCATTTCTTTTTTGGTGTCGATCGTGGTCACGCCGTTTGTTGCTAGCCACGTGCTTCATGTGGGAGACAAAACCAACAGGGTGACCGAAGCATTTTCACGCGTCATGCAGAAGCTGACCGTGTCGTATGCAAAACTACTTAGAAAAATACTGTACACGCCAGCTCTGCAGCGACGTATCTTACGCGCTGCGCTCTTGGTATTTCTCGTGTCACTCATATTGCCGCTGACAGGGTTGGTACATTTCCAAATGTTGCCGCGCGCCGATCGCGACCAGTTCTATGTGTATGTAGACCTACCAGCAGGGACCGACCGGGAAGCGACTAGGGAAGTAGCGGAGGCGGTGTCTGCGGTGCTCCTTGAACATGACCAGGTGATTAGCACCCAGCAATTTGTCGCCACACCACCGATCCTTGATTTCAATGGGATGTTCAAAGGGGCGCAGCTGCGTGATGGAGCGCACCAAGCTACGGTGCGGGTGAATCTCACGCCAACAGCCGACAGAGGCGAGAGCTCTACGGCTATTGCTTCAGCTGCCCGGGCGGCAGTGGCACAGGCCTTTCCAGAGATCGCTCCAGCGGTGCGCTTTATGGAAGAACCACCCGGACCACCAGTGCGCGCGACCTTGGTGGCTAAGGTAAGCGCTACTGAGGCCGCATCGCAACGCGAAGCAGCTACAACGCTCACTACTTTTTTTGCGGAGATAGACGGAGTCGTTGATACGTATGCGAGTGATGAAGCAGCGGTCGGGCGAGTGGAGTACGTGTTTGACCATGACGCCGCGGCAGCGCTTGGTGTGTCACCACGTGAAGTGTCTGCTGTGCTCGGTATGTTGACCGGGAAGAACGAGGTGACCGAACTCCTCGGTAGTGAAAATAAAGAATACACGCCGATCGCGCTGACGCTCCCGAGTGAGTTTAAGACCAACCCAAATTTTATCGACAGTGTGACCGTTCGTAGTGAGCAGGGTGAAGTAGTACCACTGCGGTCAGTCCTGTCTGTTAAGCACGTGATGCGACCGGCAGCCGTGTATCTAGAAGATGGTGAGAAACTTTCCTACGTAACAGCAGAGGTTGAAGATCGATCGATCGTCTATGTGGTCATTGAGATCATGCGACAACTCATTACAGGGAACCTTTCCGGCTATACGGTAACAGATTGGAATCTTTGGGGTATGGAGTTGGTGAATGAGGCTGGGGAGAGTATCAAACTCACCTGGGGCGGCGAGTGGGAGATGACGCTGGAGAACTTCCGTGACCTCGGCATTGCGATGGGAGTCGCGCTCCTTATGGTGTACGCGCTTTTGGTAGCGCAGTACAATCGCTTCAGTACCCCGGCGTACATTCTGGTCACCGTGCCGCTAGGTTTGGTCGGTATCCTGTGGGGATTCTTTCTGCTTGATGTTGGCTTCAACATTTACCTCACTGCAACGGCGCTCATCGGCTTCATTGCGCTCATTGGTATCGTGGTCAATAACGCGATCATCTACTTGGAGTATGTCGAGCAGGCAGAGGCCGCAGGCGCGAGTTACCGCGAGTCGCTCATCGAGGCCGGAGAGGCGCGCCTGCGGCCAATCCTCCTCACCTCACTCACGACCGTGCTTGGCTCGCTCACGATCGCGAGTGACCCAGTGTGGTCTGGTCTGGCCTGGGCGATCGTCTTTGGACTCTCGCTTTCTACTGTCCTGACCCTTATAATTTACCCAACGCTCCTCGTTCGTTTTGCTGCACGAGAAGAATAATAATCACTAGATATAATATGTTCACTCTTAAAACCAAAGGGCTCACCGAGCCGGTGACACTGAAGAATCTCCCGACTGTTCGTCAGGCGTTTGTGGTCGCTTCCGGCATCATCGTCGCCAGTTATCTCCTCGAATACTTTGTACACCCGGCTTTTGATTGGTTGCCACTACTGGTAGCGGGCGGGCTGATGGTCGCCAGCCTCTCGGGCTTCTGTCCGATGGTGTATTTCTTGCAAAAATTTCAGGGCGATAAGGAATAGTTTCCTGGGTCAGCCCGTGCATTGCATAAAAGAAAGCCACTGCGGTTGCAGTGGCTTTTACGATCGTCTTCATTCTGGATGAGCATGCCCGAGGAGTTGGAAGCTGGTGACTGAGTTTTCCAGCGAAAGGCCGAGGATCCGGATCGGGACGGCTACTGGCAGTATTTTTGCACGTTGCTGCGCTGACGACTGCCGGCTTTTTAGTATCTGGATACTTCGTCTCTGTATTATTGAAAGGAACGCGTGTTGGTCCAGTTGACCGCCGTGGATAGAAAGTATCTCTAATCCATCGGTTTCGATCAGGCAGAGGTCAGGATGTCCTTCAATGCTGAAGGTCTCCTCGTCCGGCAGGTAGTGAAGTGTCGCGTCCAACGGAAGAACAAGATCACGCTTGGTACTCTTTCTCATGAACGTCTCCTTGGTGGTTGATGTGAGGAACTACGCGCAAGCTCCTCGCATTCTTACCCCCAAAAATAATTTTGTCAAAAGGATTCAGCAAGGAAAGTGTGTAGATGCGAAGGCGTTATGCTTTCTCTGCTCAAGAAAATAGACACCCAAAGGTGTCATTTTCAACGAGCGGTGTACTTTTGAGGCTGTTCGAACTTGGTATGCAGAAAATGATATCAAAGTGATACTGCCTGATTTCTAGATTGAGATTTACCAATTAACATCTATGTAGTCTCTTCGGTACAAAATCTCACCATCGTCAGACACTAGTTCAATTGAATTAATTCCTGGACGAAGAGATGCTCTGGTAACTCCGTGACATCGGTTAAGTTGGTCTACGTGGCGGCTGTTCACTTTTAAACTGTATGTCTCCATTGTTTTTGTGAATAGAAGCTGATTGTCATCAACACATTCTGGACTATAGATCCAGTAGTAGATCGAGTATTGTCCTTTACGGGCATTGATTTCTCTATGCTCTTTACCCCAGTCTTTTTCTATATAAACTCTAGCAACCATATTGTCAGTTTTTCTTGACCCGTCTAAGTAAAAGGCTCCGTCGTTATTCATTATTGTCGAAGAAAAACGCTCGCCTTCAATAATTCTGTTGTTCAAAACAACCTGGTTTGTCTGAACTGTCACATTGTTAGGAGAAACACCTGGAACGACACTGTAGATTGTACAGAACGCACTCCCGCCGTCACATTTTGCAGAAAAAGAGATAGTAGGATAATAAACATTATTTTTATCTGACCCAATACCAGAATGACAAGTATCTAAATCTCTTTTCTCATCTCCAAAATTGCTATATTCATACACCTTAAAAGTATTAGGATCGGCATCGGATAACATATGTCCATTGTAGTAGACATTTGTTTTATCCTTGAACCAAGGGCCTACTTTGTTATTAATGCAATTATCCTCCAATCTAACAAAACTACTTGCTTCAGCAGATTGAATTAGATTTCCGTTTAGGTAGACATCGTCGTTTATAAATAGAATTTTTTTAACAAGTTGGCGATAGTGAAAATAGTCTTCTTGAAAACTATCTGGCACATTCACATTATCCGACTCGTTGAGTTTAATCGGAAAAATTACGTTGCCTCGATTACCTCGAGTAAAAGTCTCAGGAGTATTACCAGTATTGTATTCACCTAAAAAATATACGTAAGAGCCATCAAAAAAATACTCGGGATCAGCTTCAATTTTCTCAAGGGCTCTGAATTCTCTCGGATTAGCAATCTTATCCGTGACATCTTTTTCGTTATTATAGATAAAGATATTATCGTTTTTACTGACCCTGGCAAAGTTTTTACTAATAGGCTCAAACTCGCCCGGCTTCACACCCTCAAGTTTGAGTTTGCACCATGTATTAAATGGGTCAGAACAATTTTTATAATAATAAACTGAGTTAGTTTTTACCCGATAGTGTCCAACAGGAGCTCCAGAACCATCATGATAGTAGTATTCATTATAGAGAGCATGTAGTTCACTATACTTATTAGTAGCGCTATTAAATGCTGTTAGTAGAACGCTTATCCCAAGGAAAATTACGATAGCTAATAATACATTTCGAGCAGATAATAGTTTTTTGTTACCTCGCGCAGGAGGAATCGGTGACGGTTGATTCATAACAAAATAGTATCATAGTGTACTAAGTATATAGAAAGTTCGAACCTAGTTTTATCCTTGATTTAAAACATATTACTCAAAAATTACATTTAGCCACATTTCTTGGCTCGAACCTAAAACCACGACTAAAAATAACTGTCGTTTTATGATTTTGGATCTACTCATCCCTTAAGGCGGAGAGTGAGGTATTCGTCCTGACGGTCACTAATTCGCTACGCTCATAAGTGCCGCGGGACACGGCTCGACTACGACCTCCTTACAGTCAGTCGGCTTCGCAATCTCCGCCGTTCGAATCCCTCACTCTCTCGCAACGACAAACGGCACCAACACATTCGTGTTGGTGCCGGCCATTGCGGAGGGAGAGGGATTCGAACCCTCGAAGAGCTTTCACCCTTAACAGTTTTCAAGACTGCCGCCTTCAACCACTCAGCCATCCCTCCAATATATGTATGGTGGTAGCCACCAAGTGCGAACGATAATAACAGATGAGGCGTGAATTGTACACCGGCGGCCAAGGTTGGGTATGGTACAATCTTTGCAATGGAACCAGCACCACGTAGCATCTCTTGGGAAGCTCCCGAGCACCATCATGTCGAGAAGGGGAATGATTGGTTTTTCGCCCTGGCGATCATCATCGTTTCGTTTGTCGTCGTGGCGATCTTATTCAATAATGTTCTCTTTGCGTTACTTATCGGCTTAGCCGGCGGCGCCCTGGCTGTCTCCGCGGCCAAGCGACCGTCGATCGTTCCCTATGGCGTGAGCGTTCGGGGAGTGAAGATCGAGGATGAGGTCTACCCATTTTCAGCGCTCGATAGCTACCGGATCGATGAGGAAGACCCGCGCGGTCCGCAGTTGCTTCTGAAGGCGAAGCGTAAGTTCATGCCGCTCTTGGTCATTCCTATTCCGGCAGATCACATCGATGATATCGATGACATCTTGAAGGAGCGATTGCCAGAAGAAAACATCGAAGAATCGCTTTTCGTGAAGATACTGGAATTATTTGGGTTTTGATGTATTATGTGGCGCACATTCTCAAAGGAATGTGCGCCATTTTTTGAGCAAGTATGCTTGCTCCCGGTATGCTACGGCTAACGCCTTCGCATGATGGGAGCGGCGTTCGGAACGTAAATGAAAACGAGCTTTCATTTAATTCCTCACTTGCTCCCGTAAGAAACTTTTTTCTTTACTTCACTGCGAAAAAATTTCTTTCGGAAGCTTCGCTCGAAACACAAGTGTAAATGAATTTCCACTTGGTTTCTCACTTGCTCCCGTAGTTTAATGGATAAAATGCTGGTTTGCGGTACCAGCGCTCCAGGTTCGATTCCTGGCGGGAGCACAGAAATGGAACGATTCACAAATAATAATTTTGTTGAACAAGGAAGAAACGAAAAGTTACGTCGGCATGCAGCGCTTCTAGCGGTGTTAAGTAGTTTTTCATTGACTCAAGATATTGAGTATAGCGAAACGGGTGCGGAGTTAGAAAATCCCATGCTTGCAAAAATGGTAGAGGTTGGAAAAGTGAAAGGAGATTGTGAGCAGGTCTTCAGCGAGGAATTGAGACAAATGACGCTTGTCTCAAAAAATGAAGTGGCTTTTGCTGCTGTATACAACGAAAACGGTGAGTGTAGGATAGTTCCATTGGCTTCTGGGAATGGGGCTGGAGTTTCCATAACCCCTCAAGCACTTGAGGAGCTAAAAAAAGAAAAGGACATAACGCGCACTATTTTCTATCACACCCACCCATATTCAAAATATACCCAGGGAGGAGAACCTCACACTGAGGAGCGTGTAGGAGAGGTTCAGCATGGAATCGTCCCTCCAGCTGCTCTTTCCGGGCCAAGTTCTGATGATTATATGGTAATGACAAGAAAAGAGGCTCTAAAAATGGAAGCGAGTGATGGGAGTGAGGACAATATTACCGAAGAAAGGGTCGTTACACCTCTTGGTATATGGAGATATGGAATTAGGAATACCAAGGAAGCTCTAGAAAAGGAAGATGAAGCAAGAAAGCTGGGAAGCCTTTTTAATTATAAAACTTTACACAGTGATGATTGGGAGGAAAGAAAAAGCTCCTTAGAATCCCTAGAAAAAGGTTATCTAGCGGTGGCAGAATCTGCCCACGCTCTTCAAGTGGTGGGAGAAAAGAATTTTTCGGAACAAGCAATTGTTGATTACAAAAATGGCAGTAAAGAGTTACTTGCTTCAGAGTTAGAGAAAAAAATTGAGGTTGCAAAAGATTTTTCTAAGGCGATGAGTGGGATAGGTTATTCCGTGGAGTTTACTCTTCATCCTAAGTATACGCTTGGTTATTAGTCTCCAGAAAGGCGGAGACCTTTCACAAAGAGGGGTTTGTTGTGAGTTATTAATGGTTCGCAAACATTTCAAGGTGTCTTCGATAAGAAGCGGAACCCGATCGAAGTGAAAGATCATACTTAGTACCTCGTGACCACAAGAAAATATAGCGTTACTTGGTAACACTTTTACAACCGATCTTTCAGGGCGTTTCAGAACCTCTGTATTTTCTATCTGATATAATTTTGGTATGTCAGAAAAAGTATTTCATGGTTCTCCTAGAGTTTTCGATGCGAAAACGGCAAACCCAAGATTGAATGAAAGAATAAATGAAAACGGAGAAGTCATTTTTAGTGAAGAATCTTTCCATGCGACACCACATGAGTGGATTGCTTTAGCTTACACCTATACACCTAAACCAATTGAGGGGCTGATGGGAGAAGACGCTTTTTATAGTATGGGAGTCAATCTTTATTCAGATGAGAAAGTAGTAGTCATCTTTGGTGTCGGTTCACTAGAAGAAAGTCTAGTTCATCTGTATGGACGAGGTGGTTACCTGTATCACTTTGATAATGGTGACTTTGTTTATAAAGAAGGACTTGGGAGCCAGGAGGTGATTGCCACTTCGCCCACGACACCAGTACATATGGAGAGGGTTGAAGATCCTGTTAAAAGAATGATGGCACTAGGAGTTACTTTTAAGTTCATTGATGTATCCAAGTAAACAATTCATCCGGCATTTGAGTAGCCACCGTACTGTCTTATTTACTTAGGAATAGTTCTGAATTATTTTCTCGATCTGGCTTTTTAGCGTATCGGTAGCAGTGTTTCGATTATCAATCACAATATGTTCTACCGGAGGAGGAGAGTCTACTTGCATGTAGCGAACAAAATCATCAAAGTGTAATAACTTCTGAGTATCCTTTTCTGAACCTCTCGTTTCCAATCTATTTTTTAACGTTTCTTTATCAGTTTGCACCCAGACAAGATGAACTCTTCCACCACCAAGTTCTTTAACCCACTCTCGCCACCTATCGACATGATGGATCTGTTTAGTGAAGGGGGCAGATAGGAGTACCGGACAGCCATACGAACGAATTTCCCGTGCCGTTGCTGTCATTCCTGAGTACTCGTGAATTTTAATGTGTTCATCGTACCAGTCACCCTCTCTTTCACTGGTTGGCTTACCAGCTTCTTTTAGAATAGAACTCACAAACGAACTGTACATCGTATCTTTATCAAGTAGGGCAGGGTGAGGATTTAATTCCTGTAGTAATAATGACGATATGGTTGTTTTCCCCGAACCGGGTGGTCCGGCTACTACCCACACGTCAGCCGCCGTACTGCTCATTTTCATGCACTGATTATAACAGAAGAACCCGTGGTCGTGCCGGGTATAGCACCATCCTTCGGCAAGTGCTTCACGGTACAATACAGATATGTTCCAAGGTCTTTCGACAGCTGAGGTGACGAGGCGACAATCGCAGTATGGGAGGAACGAACTACCGCAGCCGCGGTTTCGCTTTCTGCGCCTGTTAGCGCGGCAGTTCAAAAGTATCTTCATCGCGCTCTTGCTGCTGGCAGCAGTCGTTACCTTCCTGCTCGGAGAACCATTTGACGCCGCCTTTATCTTATTCTTCGTATTCATTGGAGTGGCCCTCAGCCTTTTTCAGGAATACAAATCAAATGCGACCGCTGATACGCTCCAGTCCTACCTGGTCCGAACCATCACTGTGCGACGCGATAATGTTGATGTCGAAGTACCAACCGCCGAGATCGTCCCAGGAGATATTTTGAAACTAGAATCAGGGGAGATCGTCCCCGCTGATGCGGTGATCCGCTTTGCGAGCGGCTTCCAAGTCGATGAAACCACCTTTACGGGTGAAAGTATCCCGCTCACCAAGATCGCTCACGAAGATGGAAAATTTTCTAATGATTCACGTCTGCTCCAGGGGACAGTGGTAGTGCGCGGCCTGGCATATGCGGAAGTGACCGCTACTGGTGGGGAAACTTGTCTCGCTAAGATCGCCCAGGTAACGGCAGGGATCGAGAGTGTGAGTGAGGTCACGAAAGGGGTCGACCGGATCAGCACCTTCATTCTCCGGGTCACGCTCATCACGCTTCTGTTTGTGGTTTTGGCCAACGTGCTCATTGAGGGGGCGGAGGCAGATATTCCGCACCTGCTCATCTTTGCTATCGCGCTGGCGGTCTCGGTCATTCCAGAGGCGCTGCCACTCGTGATGACCTTCTCGCTTTCGCACGGCGCGCTCCGACTTGCCAAGCGTAGCGTCATCGTGAAGCGTCTGTCATCGGTACAAGACCTTGGCTCGATCGAGATACTGTGTACTGACAAAACCGGCACGATTACCGAGAACAAGTTGGTGTATCAAAATGACTATTTGATACCCGGTTCACCCTGGCACCCGCTCATCCTCTCGCGCCTCACCGCCCATGATCTCAATGAAAAGCATCCAGAGCCTTTTGACCGCGCGACCAACGAAGCTTTGGGTGCGGAGCAGTGTGCGGTGGTAGCAGCTTACGAACTCGTCGAGGAAGAACCATTCGACCCAGCTTTGCGTAGCAACGGCGCGCGCTTACGGCACGAGAGTGGCGCGGAGCTGCATGTTCGCCGCGGTAGCCCAGAGTATTTCATTGAACAAGGTTTGGTCTCACGAGACGAGGTGGGGGAGTGGCTCGCGGACGAAGAGTCGCAGGGCCGACGCGTGTTGGGGGTGGGCTATGACACGGGAGAAGGAATGCGCTTCGGTGGCTTCGTTTCATTTGCCGATGTCCTCAAGAGTACGACTGCCAAGACTCTCGGACAAGCGCGAGATCTCAATGTGGCGGTGACCATCATTACCGGTGACTCCCTGCGGGTAGCGGAAGCGATCGGCCGACAAGTGGAACTCGTCTCACGAACAGAAGAGGTGATGGAAGCTGATGCGTTCTTTGATCTTCCCGAGCGAGAACAAGACGAGCTGATCGGCAACATCCGGGTGTTTGCTCGTACCACTCCGGAGCAAAAGCTCCAGTTGGTACAGCTTCTCAAGAAGCGGTACACAGTTGGGTTTCTGGGAGAGGGGATCAATGACGCGGCGGCGCTCAAGGCAGCCAATGTTTCTCTGGTCGTGCAGTCTGCCTCTGACGTGGCGCGCGAGACGGCCGATATCATATTGCTCAAGTCAGATCTGCGCGTGATCGTGGAGGGGATCCGTCTCGGACGCGAAACACACGCCAACACCCTCAAGTACATTCGATCTACGCTCATTTCAAATTTTGGAAATTTTTACTCAGTCGCTATCGCCTCACTTTTTATCACCTTCTTGCCGATGCTGCCGAAGCAGCTGCTTCTCCTCAATTTACTCTCCGATTTTCCCATGATGGCGATCGCCTTTGACCGCGTGAGCAAAACAGAAGTTGCCCGCCCGCAGAAGTATGATTTCCGCTCTCTGTACATTATCTTCATCACGCTTGGTCTCGTGAGTACGGTTTTCGACTTCATGTGGTTTGCGCTCTTTTATCAAGAAGGGCAGGCGATACTGCAAACCAATTGGTTCATTGGTAGTGTGTTGACTGAAATTCTCATTCTGTTTTCGCTCCGATCCATGCTTCCGGTCCAGCAGTCTGGCTGGCCCGCCCCAATTATTATTTGGTTGTCTGGCTTGGCAATTATGAGCACTATTCTCATTCCAATCATTCCGTTCACCGCCCACTACTTTGAATTCACCACACCGAGCTGGTCCGACCTTGGACTTATCGTGTCGCTCGCGCTGGTCTATTTGCTGGTGACCGAAATAGTGAAAAAACCACTGGTTCGTTTTTTGAAAGACCGGGCGACAGAGTAGTGGGGACAGCGGAGAGGTCTTTCATTCAGAGAGGGTTTCTGGTCGTTCTTCCCGCCAACCGGGGCCAGACTGATCTCCACCCCGATACCCGCTGCCGTCTTGAGGACGTGGCTGTAGGAGTTCACGAAACGGTCCTTTCTGAGAGAGTGTTTCGGGGAGGCCTATTTGATCAAGTAAATAGCCCGCAGCCATGACGGCAAGAACGAACCCGATGATGATCGCCATAAAATTCTTTTTATACGAAAATTCGTAGCGACGGAGAAGCAAGACTCCACTCACTAATCCTAAAATAGCTACGAGGGGTATCCACCAGTGAAAAAGTGAATAGAGCGTCTCTAGTTTGTATTCCACCATTCTGCCGCCGGTACGGAGAGAAAAGTAAAGAATGCTGATAAGAAATGCAGAGGTGACGACCGCGAGGACGAGCCCACTAAAAGCCGCTAGAGAACCGAGCACAAAGAACGCCCGGGGTTTCATTTGAATATGTTCGGTATGGATCCGATCCATGACCTTGCTCGTAATATCGTTCATTTCTTTTGACATAGCTGTTTCATTAGACGCTTTGCTCGGCTGACGCGTGTCCCAACGGTGCCGAGCGGTATTTGCAGAATATCACTGATCTCCTCGTACGATCGTTCTTCAATGAAGTAGAGCGTGAGCGGGGCAGAGTAGATCGCCGGTAATTGATCGAGACACGAAACAACGTCGGCAACCAGTTCTTTTTTGATGAAGGCGTCTTCAATATCCTCGCTACTTGCGATGTCGACTGACTCAAGGAGGGGGACCTCCAGACGATACTTCTTTACGCTATTCATCGCCTCATTATGCACGATGCGATAGAGCCAGCTGGAAAATTTTTTTCGGGTATCAAAACCATGAAGGTTGATGAAGGCCTTGATGAAAGCTTCCTGCACCACGTCCTCCGCCTTCTGTTCATCTCGTAGTAGGCTTCGCGCGTAGCGAAGGAGTCGGTGTTGGTAGCGATCAACGAGGAGGGCGTACAGCTCCTGGTCCGTGGTGCGAACCAAGGTGACCAGCTCCTCGTCAGTACGTGCGTCAGTCATGCTCATGTTACAAGAGAGTATACTCAAATCCACAACGCGCAACATGCCCCCCGAAGTTGATCGGGGGGCATGTTGTGCCGGGTGGTTGGCAGAGGGTTAATTGGCAGCGCGCTGGTAGGCATGCTGATTGGCTTGTCGTGACTGGTTACCGGTTCCGTCACCAGCTCCGTGACGCTGTCCACCGCCAAGACCGAGCGATTGGCGAATTTGCTGAGCCTCCTGTACCTTACCGGCCTGAGCTAGGTCGTGTGCTTTGGCAAATTGCTGGAAATTAGCAGCTGTCACCAATTCTGTGACGCGACCGCGGTCTCCCATCAGTTCCTTCCAGGCCGCGTAGTTGTTTTGTGCAAAAGCGTTCTCCATTGCTTGGTGGCGCTCGGCAGAGTGACTTGGTCCGAGTACGGTTGCGTCACCGCGGTAAGCTTCCGCGCTACCGGCACCGAGGGCCAGGACGCCAAGGGTAAGTGCTAAAGTGCCAAGTCCAAGTGTCATATGTTTTGTAGTTTGTGTCATAGTCGTGATTTAGTGATGTGTAAGGAGAGATTCATCTCTCATCCCTTATACAATTGGGAGGACCGTTTTCTTTCCTTCGCAGATCGAGGTGCAGGCAGGGGAGGGTACAGTTGTGCTATGCTAGAAACCATGAAACGCATGGGAATAGATTTTGGCTCAAAGAAGATCGGCATTGCGCTCACTGATGATGGGGGCACAATGGCGTTTCCCCATGCGGTAGTGCCCAATGACCAGAAGTTCTTTTCGTACTTAGAGTCGCTGGTGAGCGAGCGAGGGGTCGGAGAGATCATTATCGGTCACTCGCTCAACAACCAGGGCGAGCCCAACAAGATACATGAAGCAGTGGAGGCGCTCATGCTCGACATCACGCTCCAGATCGGGGTCCCCGTTCATCTAGAGCCGGAGCAGTATTCAAGCAAGCACGCTGCGCAAACCCAGGGAAGAAATGATAAGCTCGATGCCTCCGCCGCCGCCCTCATTCTCGATAGTTACCTTACTAAACTAAAAAATACCTAAACCATGTCCATTTCTTACGAAGATTTTGCAAAGCTAGATATTCGCATTGGCACTATTGCGTCAGTTGAGCTGGTCGAGGGCGCCGATCGTCTTTTGAAACTCTCGGTCGATATCGGTGAAGAGCAGCCACGACAGATCATTTCTGGCATTCGAGAATTCTTTGCTGAACCACAGGAGTTGGTGGGTAAGCAGTGTCCATTTTTGATAAATCTTGAGCCGCGCACCATTCGCGGGCTGGAAAGCCAGGGGATGATATTGGCTGGTGGGGAAGGAGACACTTTCACGCTGCTTCATCCGGCTGCAACTGTCCCGCCTGGGACAGCCATCCACTAGCAATATGTCATTAGAAAAAGATATCGAGCACAAGATCGAGGAGGTGCTGGAGGCTGATACGGTCACCAAGGCAACCGCGGTCATTAAGTCACGGTTTGGTCTCACGACCTTAGGGGTGCTGTCTTTTTTAGAATCGGCCTTGCCGGTCCCGATCGTGACCGACCCGTTCATCATTGCCGCGATACTGGTCGACCGAACGCGCACCGCCAAGATCATTGTGGTGTCGACGCTCTCGTCGGTGGCTGGAGGTGTCGTGGCATACTTTATGGCAGTATTCTTTTTCGACCTCCTCATCAACTATTTGCCGCAGGTAGCCGTGGAAGAATTCTATACGCTCCTCGCTGAAAACGAAGCCAGTACGCTGATCGTCACCCTTTTGGGAGCGATCACCCCGATACCGTACACAACGACGGCCTGGGTGGTGGGGGTACTGAACGGGAGTCTGCTCGTGTTCTTGGTGGGTTCGCTGATCGGACGAAGTTTCCGCTACGTGATCGTGGGGTATAGCACGTACTATTTCGGTGCCCTCGCGCTCAAGTACGCCAAGCAGTACATTGGGATCATCTCGATATTCCTGATCCTGATCGCTGTGGCCTACTTTTTATTCAACATGTGAGTTGCGCACCTCGAAAGGAAGGCAGCAACAGCGTATACTGGTAGTACCTATGTCGGTTCTTTCGCGCGTATTCCCGGTTCCAACCTACCTCACCATGCCGTGTGTGGGAGTTGATATATCTGATACTTCACTTAAGTACATTTCGTTCCATCCGGCAGTTCGGGGAAGCAAGGAACGGAAGATCAAACAGTGGGGCGATATCGCTATTCCCAGTGGCGTCGTTGAACGAGGGCAGGTCAACGAACCAAATCAACTAGTGGCAGTTCTCAAAGAATTCAAGGAAGAGACCGGTGCGGAATTTGTCAGGCTGTCGCTGCCAGAGGAACGCGCGTACCTTTTCGAGACCGAGATCAAACGAAGTACCCCGCTCAAGGAAGTGCGCGGGCTACTTGAATTCAGGCTCGAGGAGAATGTGCCGATACCATCAAAAGAGGTGTACTTCGATCATGTGATCCTCCCGACCGATCTTTCCGACAAACGTTCGGCACAGGTGGTGGTCGCTGCGTATGCCAAAGAGACCATTCAGCAATACTACGATGCGTGTATCGCCGCGGATCTCCGGCCCGTCTCTTTTGAGATCGAGGCCCAAGCGATGATCCGGGCAGTGGTACCGCAAGACCTCGGAGGAGCGGTCATGCTGGTTGATTTTGGAAAGACCAGAACGGGGTTTGGGATATCGTACAAGGGTGTGTTGCTCTATACTTCTACGATCGATGTCGGAGGAGATCTTCTGTCGCAGTCGCTCCGAAAGGTCTTGGGGGAAGAGGTGGCGGAGAATGAATTGACGATGATAAAGAATACGCAAGGACTGATCAGAGGTATCAACACACCTGCCGTTTATGAAGCACTGCTCAGTACGGTTTCGGTCATCAAAGACGAGATCGCGACCCGCATGCAGTACTGGCATCTCCGAAATGGGAATAGTGAAGAACGACGCATCAATTCGATCATGCTCTGTGGTGGCAGTGCCAACCTCAAAGGTCTCCCCGCGTACCTCACCGAAACGGTCGGGGTGCCGGTTGTGCGCGGTAACGTGTGGGAGAACACCTTCTCACTGGATGATACTATTCCACCGATCGACCGCCTACACTCATTTGGCTACGCCACCGCGATCGGGTTAGCCCTAAGGGATTCCGCATAACATATGATCAACCTGATACCGACAGCTGCAAAAAAGAAGGTCCGCACAGAGTACTGGGTGCGTGTTGTTTCGGTATGGATGATGCTGTGGTCACTGGCACTGTTTGCGGCAGCGAGTATCCTATTGCCGGCGTACGTGCTCGTCAGTTCCCAAGTCACCACCTACCAAGCCTCGGCCGCCGAAGCTTCGCAAAAGGTGGCGAGCTACGAAAACGTGTCAGTATCTTTGATCAGGGCTAGTCAGGCAGCCAAGGTGGTGGTCGATGAAGAGCGGCTGTCGCGCTTCTCCCAGTACGTCAGACTGCTGGAGCGTTTACAAGAAGATAAGGTGCAGATTACCAGTTTAGACATGAGCCGAAACGAGAAAGGGATCAGTCCGCTCACCGTGGGTGGGATTGCTAGTGATC
>CAZFSB010000008.1:0-31644 GCA_964521645.1 uncultured Candidatus Saccharibacteria bacterium
AGTGGGGTACGCGGTGCTGCCCAAATCGCTCATTTTTCTACCGAAGCCAGTTGATAAGGCCTGGCGCACGCTCCTTGCCAACCCGCTCAACCGCGCCCTCGAATTCATCACCCCCACCTTCCTCAAATACTACTGCGCCGTGCATTTTGATGTGGTTGCCAAGCGATAGGGAGACGAAGATCGAGCAGGTGCCATTGTTGCCAAAACCTTCCTTTCATCGATTAAGTTACATACAGACATGAAGCTCCTCATCGTCACACAGGTCATCGACACCGAACATCCGATCTTGGGCTTTTTCCATCGGTGGGTAGAGGAGTTTGCCAAGCATTGCGAGCACGTGCATGTCATCTGCCTTCAGGCCGGCAAGCATAGCTTGCCGGCCAACGTGACCGTCCACTCCCTCGGCAAAGAACAATATCTGCGGAAAAGGTGCGACCTTAGGGAGGAGTGTAGCGACGGGGAAAGGTCGTTCCTTGAGGAGCAGATATTGAAGATCAGATACACCCTCCGCTTCTACCAGCTCATCTGGAGCCTCCGTCACGAGTACGACCACGTGTTCGTCCATATGAATCAGATCTCCGTCATCCTCGGCGCGCCATTCGGGCGCGCCGCCGGAAAAAGAGTGGGGTTGTGGTACGCCCACGGCAGTACTCCTGCGACGCTCAAGATCGCTGAAAAACTGGCTGACAAGATTTTCACTTGCTCAGTCGAAAGCTTTCGCTTAAAAAGCAAAAAGCTTGAAGTGACAGGGCATGGGATCGACACTGATCACTTTAAGCCTATAGCGAATATAGCGAAAGATATCGATCTCATCACAGTCGGTCGCATCACGGAGTCAAAAAATCTGATGGCGCTAACAGACGCGTTGGCAGAAGTACGAAAGCGGCACGATGTGTCACTTACCATCGTGGGCGCAGCGGTGACCGCATCAGAAAAGGCGCACGAAGCTTCGCTTCGTGCGCACATCACCACCCTTGGCCTTATCGAGCATATTCACTTTATCGGCCAAGTCTCACAGACTGATCTCCCTGCTATCCTCAATCGCGCGAAAGTCTTTGTGACAATGGCCCAAAATGGCAGCTTGGACAAAGCAATGCTCGAGCCCATGGCCTGTGGCCTACCAATCATTTCCATGGCCCCCGGCAGCGCCTCGCTTCCGCTCGGCGCCGCTCAAGTATCGAGTTCAACTGAGTTCGTACAACAGCTCAAAAAAGTGCTAGAATCAGGTGTGTTTACGAAAGAGGAATATGCACAATTTGTGCAATCAAACCATAGTTTACAATCTCTTGTTCCTCGTATCATTCACTCGATTTCATGAACTACGAAAAGCAGGTCGATAAATCACACTACTCATTTGAGCGCTATTTTTATAAAGGGCGATGGATGAGTTACTGGTATCAAGCAAAAGAAATTCTATCGAAACCAGAAATAAAGTCTGTGCTTGACATCGGTCCTGGTACTGATTTCCTTAGATCGGTCATCGCAATTCATCGACCGGACATTAGTTACCACTCGCTCGATATTGCTGCTGATGTAAACCCCGACATTGTTGGTGGGGTCACAAGGATCCCCGTAGTAGAGAATTCATATGATGTAGTTTGTGCTTTTCAGGTACTCGAACATATCGAATTCAAAGATTTCGAGATTGCTCTCCAGGAAATGAAACGTGTCTCAAAAAAATATGTATTCGTCAGCTTGCCACACTTTGGTCCTTCGCTCGAACTACAGTTGAAGGTCCCCTTTTTACCCCGTATGCAGTTTGCTACAAAAATTCCATTTCCACAGAAACATACATTTGGAGGACAGCACTACTGGGAGATAGGTAAGAAAGGGTATTCACCAAGGAAGATCAGAGCTTCTCTTCAGAAACATTTTACGATCCTCGATGAATATGTTCCATTTGAAAACCAATACCACCGATTCTTTATTACAAAAATATAGAGCATGAATAGGTTTATCTTCACAAGTAAAGAAATCTGGAAAGGCAAAAGTGTTACTCGAGCTTTTTTAAACTATCGCCTACGACAAGAAATTTTGCACGGACAGACTATCGACATTGGTGGTGGAAAAAATGCCGATTACATTTCGTTCATGAAGAAGAGCGATGATTGTAAGTTGGTCACGTTCGATATCAAAAGTGGGGCGATGGTCGACTTTGAGAAAGACCGGCTTCCGGCTGCCGATGGCACTTATGACACTGTCTTATTCCTTAATGTGATGGAACACATTTATCACCACCAACACATTGCAAATGAAGTGTTGCGTATTGTTAAGCCCGGTGGTCAACTCATTGGCTTTGTGCCCTTTCTCATGTGGTACCACGCTGATCATCGAGATTTCTTCCGCTACACCCACGAAGCCCTTGAGAAAATACTCACTACTGCTGGCGCTAAAGACTGTACTATCGAAATTGTAGGGGCCGGTCCATTCATCGCTGCTTCGCACATGGTGCTTCAGAGTTTTCCGCGAGTACTGCGAGTACCGCTCTTTTTGGTGCATTGGTCGTTCGATGTTGTTTATCGCTTCTTAAAGAAGCAAGACACCCGCGCATATGCACTCGGATATCTTTTTAGAGTGAATAAGTAACAAATTATGTGTGGGATTAACGGTGGCTATAACATTGACCGACCTATTCTTGAAAGCATGGTGACAGCCACTGCACACCGGGGTCCGGATGCAACTGGCTTCAAATCGATCGGTCCTGTACAGCTTGGACATAATCGTCTGGCAATTATTGATACAGATGTTCGTTCAAATCAGCCGATGAGTTCGCCAGACGGAAGACATCATCTTGTTTTTAATGGTGAAATCTATAACTTTAAGGAATTGAGATCATTGGTACCAGGATGGAACTTCAAAACTACTGGTGATACAGAAGTACTATTGGCACTACTTGCTACGAAAGGAACTGAGATACTGAATCAGATACATGGTATTTTTGTTTTTGCATGGTATGACAATGTCTCAGGTTTCCTAACCCTTGTGCGGGATCAGATGGGAGTCAAGCCACTTTATTACTGTCGGACAAATAGTAGTTTGTTATTTTCATCAGAGCTTTCAGGCATATTAGCCAGTAATAAAGTTCACCAGTTAGACCATGAAGCTCTAAACCACTATTTTAGTTTTAACTTCGTGCCTTCGCCGCAGTCTCTGGTTGGTGATGTGAAGAAAGTCCCCCCAGGACACTTGTTGACTTTCAATGGTACAGACCTAGCGTTCCAGAAATACTATACGCCAATTAAACCAATTCGAAGCCATCTATCTCATTCTGAAATCCGAACAACCGTTGGTGATACTATTACACAGCAGTTGGTGTCTGACAGGCCTGTCGGTGTGCTTTTGTCTGGTGGCTTTGATTCCAGCATCGTGTTACATCATGTCTCAGAGCGACAAAAGGCTTCCACCTTTACTACCAGTTTTGAAATGGTACCAGGACAGGAAATTTTTTTTAAGAGGTTTAACGCTGACGCTATCCTGGCAGCGAAAACAGCAAAGTTTTATGGAGCCGAGCATACAGAGGTTCATATTAGTCTTAGGGAAGTGCGCAGCAATCTACTGAGTTCACTTGAGAAGCTCGATGAGCCAGTACCAAATCCAGTGACAGCCTTTCAGATGTTACTTTGTAGGGTAGTAAGAGAAAAAGGAATCGTTGTTGCTCTTGGTGGTGATGGAGGTGACGAACTTTGGGGAGGATACGATAGACATAGGGCTGTTTTAGCAGCTCAGTATTATCAATCGTTGCCTCTTGTAGTTCAGCGTCTTGGCGCTGCCATACATTCACGACTTGATAAGTTGCGAGTACCAGTCGGCGTACCTTTGCATAAAAAGCTGACGATGGTTAGGGAAAAAAAGTTCAAAAAAGTACTTCGCCAACCAATAGATAATCATTTAAGTGTAAACTTGTTGCATGAATATTATCAATTACCCGAATACCAAGGGCTTAGTCCAATTGATGCTTTTATGCGCATCGATAGAGCACTCTGGCTAGCCAATGATGCACTTCATCGCATCGACCGAGCTTCAATGGCGGTTGGGGTGGAAGCACGTGTACCAATGCTCGGGTTACCCATAATAACTTTAGCTGATAGCATGTATAGTGAGAGTAAATTTAATCCTTTCTCAGGAAAAGCATTATTGAAAGCAGCCTATAAAGATTCTTTACCAAGGCATCTATATACTGAACCAAAGCGGGGTTGGATGGCTCCGGGTGCGATGTGGTTAAGTGATCCGGTGTTGGGCCATAAGATCAAAGAGGTACTGTCTCAACAATATTATGACGGACTGTCACAGCTAATTGACTGGCCCGCTGTACAAGCGATGCATGATGCACATGCTAACGGAAAAGGGTATCATCTGCATGTGTTATGGAGCATCCTTTCCTTACAGGTCTGGGCCAGACGCTATAAAATTACTTTCTAAAGATATGAAACTTTACGTATACCCTAGGAAAGATGCCTTGCCTGATTGTTTTTTGCTTAGTCTGATGCTGACCAGCCAAGAAACTTATGGGCCATTATTTCAAAATATACCTTCTGCACCATTTAAGAAACTAGTGAGTTTTGTTGAGAATGTTACTGAGGCTGATTATATTTTCGTGCCGCATACCCATAGTACACTTGAAAGTAAACATCAAGGCTATCTTAAGGAGATTGAACAATTTAGTCTCGAGCACGATACCCCGGCTATACTCTTCGCTTACGGTGATCGTCACGGCGATATCGCATTGAAAAATGCAATTATACTACGAACAACAAAGTATCGTCGCACACTACACGAGAAGAATGAAATAATAGTTCCTCCGTTTGTTGAAGATTTGGGTGCGCAATATGGGTACGAATCAATACAGAAAACAGCAACTCCAGTTGTTGGTTTTTCCGGCATGACTCGTATGCCCACCAGGTTTACTCAAGCAAAATTTATAATCAAGTTGACTGGTGCAACTGTGCTAGAAACGTTGGGTATCCGAGATGTGAGTGAACGACAGGGTTTGTATTTTCGGAAGCAAGCAATTGACGTGCTCAGCGCCACAGCTGTTTGTCAGCTCGACACGAACCAGAGAAAGTCATATTCAGCGGCCGAAAAGACCATCGAAGGTAACCCTGAAACTATTAGAAAAGAATTTATCGATAACATCAAAAGATCACACTTGCCACTAGTAGTGCGGGGTCATGGTAATTATTCACTTCGCTTCTTCGAAGTGTTGTCGCTCGGTCGTGTGCCATTGTTCATTGATACTGACACGCCGTTGCCATTAGAGAACGAGATACCGTACGATAAATTTATGTTACGGGTAAACCATACTAATATTCACAAACTGCCTGAAATCATCTCAGAATTTTGGCACCGAACATCTGATGACGAATTTAGACATATGCAAGAACTAGCCCGTGAAGTATTTGCAACCAAGCTAAGAGCCGACCAGTTTTATAAATTACTATTTGAACGATTATAATTAACTACCATGAAATTCACTGCACCGGGGGATACGTTTGCGCGCGAGGCTTTGACACAAATTTTTCAACCTGGGAAAACCGTGATTGATATTGGTGGCGGTCTCCGCATTGACCCATCACGAAATAATCGAAAACTTGAAAATGAGTGGCTGTTGCCTTATGTGAAAGAAGTGAATTATAAAGTGTTAGACAAAGTCGCTGATTATAATCCTGATATTGTAGGTGATATTCACGATCTGCCGCTACCTGACAACAGTGTAGATGCCATCACGTGTCTATCAGTTTTGGAGCATGTCGAGGAACCACAGACTGCGGTAAAAGAAATGTATCGAGTCATAAAACCTGGGGGCTATTGTTTTATTTATGTACCATTTCTTTTTTACTACCACCCCATGGAAGGTTACTACAAAGATTTCTATCGTTTCACTCCAGACGGACTTAAGTACATGGCCCGGGATTTTAATGAAGTCACAGTCCATAATGCATATGGCGCACTAGCGACAGTCATGAATCTTTTCCCGCTCTTTTCCAGGAGAGTGAAACCATTTCACTTGCTTGATAGGTGGATCGGTAAAGACACGAGTAATCAATCCAGTGGATTTCACGCTTTGTGTAAGAAATAGAGCCATGAAAATACTATATCTTGCGGCTGTTCGTTTCCCGTCTGAAAAAGCCAATGGCATACAGATTGCCAAGGTATGTGAAGCGATGTCAGCTGCGGGAGCCGACCTTACCTTGGTTATTCCAGGAAGAAAGACGGATATAAAAGAGAACGTGTTTGAGTACTACGGTATTAGGGAGATCTTTAGTATCGTGGAAAAAAGAGTACCATTTTACATTCGGGCGGGAAGGATCGCATTTGTCCTATCGCAAGTGTTATTTGGCTTGAGGACGTTGTCTCTCAGTCGCTCTGTTAATGTTGTCATCTCACAGGATGAGTGGGTGTTATTGTGGCATCTTCTTCGTGGACGCACTTGCGTCTACGAGGTACACAATGGCCGAAGTAATCTTGCTGCCCATTACGTAACCACACGATCTGCGCTGTTAGTTGCCAATTCACAAGGGACAAAGTCATTTTATATTACTGAAGGTATCCCTGCAGAAAAAATAATGGTCTTCCCAAATGGAGTCGATGTTGGGCGATTTAGAATTCCAGAATCAAAGATGGAAGCCAGAAGAAAACTGTCGTTACCAATAGACAAGAAACTCATTTTATACACGGGACACCTCTTTGATTGGAAAGGGGCGGATACCCTCGCGAAAGCAGCTCGTCACTTAGCAGACGATACGTTAGTTGTATTTGTAGGTGGCACGGGGGAGGACGTGAAAAGTTTCAAAGCCAGATTTGCTCATGATAAAGTAATGATTTTAGGCCATCGGCCAAACAATGAAATGCCGTTGTTTTTGTGCGCTGCAGATGTCCTTGTACTGCCAAACAATAAGATCGGTGAATCAGAACGCTTTACCTCACCGATGAAGCTTTTTGAATACCTGGCGGCAGGGAAGCCAATCGTTGCCAGTGATCTGCCCTCTATTAGAGAGGTGCTGAATGATAAAAACGCTTTTTTCTTTCAGCCTGGTGATGCAGTGGAGTTAGCAAAAACCATCCAATCGGTATTACAAAAACCAAAAGAAGCTGAACAAAAAGCCAACACTGCGAAGAACGATGCTTTGCAGTATAGCTGGAACAGAAGCCAATTGGTTTCTACTTTACTCAGACTTACAAACTCATGAAAATAGTAGCGCTGTACAAACCCGAACAAGTATCAAAGTTAAAGATTTTTTTGCGTGATCGTCAGAGCGAGAAGTTTAAAATAGTTGCTTTACGGGCTGATGTAGAATCTGCCCTACAGGCAGAGGGTCTTCCCTACGAATCTGGCAGAGAATTACGTACTGTGAATCCAGTTGATAGATTGCAGCAAGCAGAGGAAACGGTAGATGAACTAGTGAGACGAATGGACTACTGGGAATACAAAGGGATCTCTCTTTCAGAATTGCATCGCATTACATTGCAAGATTATCTCGCTAAACTTTTCTATTGGATAGATGTTTTTGTTCACTTGCTTGAGAAACATTCTGTAAGTGAGCTACACATCTGGAACGATGGAGTGCGTTCTCATTCACCAAATATACTAAATGAGTTTTCTTTGTTGCCGGAGACGGCTGCTCGTCTTGTGGCAGAACAAAAAAAAATACCTCTGCAGGTACATGAAGCAGTGTCTGCTGAAAAGCAGACGCTGACACAACAACTCTTTTTTGTAAAACGTCACTTGTTCTCAGCTTTCATTTCTTGCGTCAACGCAGTAGTGACTCTCTTTATTAGGAGGAAGAAGAGAAGAATACTCATGGCAGATTTTTGGCGTCACACCGAGCCGTATGTGAAATATCTCGATGACACTGAGCTTATTATGCTGGAACGTTTGGAGTTTTTTAAAATTCCTTGGCAAGAAATTTTCAAGCACAGAATGCGCTTTGTGCCAGTTTTTGGTTACTCATCAAGAAAAAGCGTGAATAGTATCAAAAATACATCGGCTTTGATTAGAGAAAAGTTTCAAGTTGATGCTGTGACGCATGAATTTATAAAACATGAAACCTTTATCAATATTGCATTAGCCTCTGCCCTAGCTCATCTTGTGGAGACTGCCGTTTTCCAGTTCGAACAAGACTGTGAAAGGATAGACTCCATCGAACGCCTGCTGAATAAGTGGAAGCCAAATGTGGTGGTCGTGAGAGCAAGCGCTTCGCAACAGATCCATTTTTCACTCTTGTGTCAAATTGCCAAACGGCTCGGTATCCCTTCTATTGAACCGCAACATGGATTGTTTTATTTAGGTCCAGGTAGTGTGCCTAAACATTCAACTGCAGAGTACCTGGCAACCTATGGACCCCTTGCAAGTGCTGAATTAAAATCTGCGGGCTACAAAGGTACTACCATAGACATTGGGTCACCACGTTTTGATGTCTATGCACACTTGCCCGATCCAGATATAACAAAAAAACCTTTCACTATTTTGTTTGTGTTACCAGACGATACGACTGGTGCGTGGTTTGATTCTTATGACATAGTTGACCTGATAGAAACGGTCAAATCTCTTGCCAAAGCGGATAAAGATATCCATATCATATTGAAAGCACGAGCTGGTGCTCCCTGGGCCGAGTTTGGGTATGCTACTGCCAGGAGAGAACTGGACTCACTGGATAACGTTGAAGTGGCGCGAGATGTGCCATTACATACACTAATGGCTCAATCGCATTTGGTCGTGTCAGTTTTTTCTACTATCTTGGTCGAATCGTTTGCAGCGAGAAGGCCCGTGGTTTATTTAGTTGGTGCAGAATTTCATTTGTCAGTAATAAAGTATCACCACGAGCTGTTAGCGGCAGGTAGTGTGTCTATCGCAGATAATCAATTTGATAAGATATTACAAGTGTGTAATAAACTGAGAGATCAAACTATTTCTTCTTCGCATCTTAACGTATTAAAAAAATTTGCAAATCAGAACTTTTGCTTTGATGATAGGAGTGCTTATAAATTAGGTCAGAAAATTGTATATGAGAAAAATCATTAAAAAAATAATAATCTACTTTGTAGATGAGTTTGCTAAGAAAAAAAAATATCATTTCCCAGCCACTTTTCTTTGGAATTGGAAACTATCTCAGTTGATGGGTGTGTATGAACTTGAGACGACATTATTTTTTCGTAGGAGTATTAAAAAGGGGATGACTGTTGTAGACATTGGGGCAAATATTGGCTATTTTACAAGACTCTTTTCTCTTCTTGTTGGGCCTGAGGGTAAAGTATATGCCTTTGAGCCAGATGAGAAAAATTTTGATTTATTGAAAATTAATACAAGTCATTTAGACAATGTGCATCTGATAAATTCCGCTGTTTCAGATATTAATGGCAATATTGATTTTTTTCATGTTGTCGGCGCAACCGGAACTCATAGCCTACTTCCTGCTACTGGTTCAACAGTTAAGAAGGTTTCCTCCGTAACCTTAGATCAATTTTTTGATGATAAAAGATTACCCGACATGATTAAGATAGATGTTGAGGGTGCTGAAAATCAGGTCTTTAGAGGTATGGATAATATACTCAAGAAAAAAAGCGTGTATGTTATCTTTGAGTATCAGCCAACAGTAAGCAAGGCTCTGTTGAGCGAGCTTTCTCAAAAATTCATTCTGCACTCTATTTCGTTATTTGGTAATTTGAAGTCTTTAGAACAGATCCGTTTTAGAAAGGGGAAAGTGCAGTATGCGAATGTTTGCCTAATTTCTCGTAAATGAAAAAGATTTTTTTTCTGGTCCGTTCTCTAAATGTCAAATCAGGCGGCGGTTCCCATTTTAATGCAATTGAACAAATTACTGCTTTAAAAAGAATTGGTTATAGTGTCTCGGTACATACTTTCACTAATAATAATAATTATCCTAAAGAGTTAGAGGTAATACAGCATGATTTGAAAGACGGCTTTATTTCTGAACAGCTATCCTTATGTGAGTTGATGAAGGAGTTTGAGGAAGAATGTGATTTATTTTTCCTGTATGGAGTGGATTTCATGTGGGGCGCTGGTCGTTACAAGAAAGAAGGGGGCGTTAATAAGGTTTGTGTATATCTTGATACGTATCTACCCTCGATGTTTATTCTTTCAGAGCACCAGTTGGTGCATAGGATAAAAAGATTTTTGTGGGATCATCTGATTGGGTTGAGATTAGCAAGGAAAGTAGATATCTTTTTTTCTGTATCACCATGGCTTCAAATGAGATATGAAGCCTTTGGTCTACCTCATTCAAAGTTTAAGTTATTGCCGAATTATCTTGACCTTAAGTCAGATGTTTTGCCTAATCACAAAAGAAATTGTAAAAACAACGTGCCACAATTACTGTATGCTGGTAGAATAACTAAGGACAAAGGTATTGATCTATTAATAGAATCGCTCTCAAAGATTGAAGACATTGATTGGGATCTCACTATAGTGGGGGATGGAGAATCGAAAAGTGCAGTCCAAACCCAAGTAACAGCGTTGGGCTTGAGTTCTAGAGTAAATTTTGTCCCGTGGGTTTCCCAAGAAAGACTCAGGGATATGTATCATGAGGCAGATGTGTTCGTGCATCCCGCCCGATGGCCGGAACCTTTTGGACGTACGGTAGTAGAGGCTCTTTATAATGGACTGCCCGTAATTGTGCCTAAGGAAGGTGGTTCATCCTGGATTGCTGGTGAAGCAGGATACCAATTCAGTAATGGTAACCTTAATAGCTTGATTTCAGTTTTAAGAGAGGCACTTGAAGATGTCCTAAGCGGCAATCTAAGTAAGTCTAATAAGGCCAAAAATAGAGCTTCAAACTTTGCACTAGAAAGTAATATAAGTAAGTTACAAAGTTTATTTAATACCATCACGTAAACGATGAAACAAGTTATGAAAAATAAAAAACCTGTAGTAATTGCAGAAATAGGATGTAACCACAAAGGTGATTTTGAGATTGCCAAAGAACTTGTGGCTATGGCAAAAGAGTTTTGTAAGGTTGATGTAGTTAAATTTCAAAAACGTAATAATAAGGAACTACTGCCACCTGAACAATACAATGCACCCCACCCAAACCCCGATAATAGCTACGGTGATACTTATGGAGCACATAGAGAATTTTTAGAATTTACCGCTGACCAGCATAGAGAGTTGAAGGAGTATTGTGAAGAGTTGGGTATTGTCTACTCAACCTCAGTTTGGGATGTAACCTCTGCCAAAGAGATTGCTGCTTTGAATCCACAGTTAATAAAAATTCCGTCTGCATGCAATTTGAATTTTGCAATGCTCGAATATTTGGCTGACAATTATAAGGGTGAAATCCACATTTCAGTTGGTATGACTACTCATGAAGAAGAGGATAAGGTTGTTGCTTTATTCGAAGAGAAAGGGCGAGCAAAAGATCTCGTGATATACAGTTGTACCTCTGGTTACCCAGTAGATTTTAAAGACGTTTGTTTGCTAGAAATTACTCGTCTACGAGAAAAATTTGGTGATAAGGTAAAAGCAATTGGTTTCTCTGGCCACCACAATGGTATCGCAATTGACAATGCAGCTGTTGCGCTTGGGGCAGAGTATGTCGAGCGCCATTTCACTATGAATCGCACGTGGAAGGGTACTGATCATGCCGCATCGCTCGAGCCGGATGGTATGCGACGTTTGGTTCGGGATCTGAATGCTACTTATGAAGCACTTACGTATAAACGTGAAGAGATCTTGCCGGTTGAAGCGGTGCAGCGGGAAAAACTAAAACGAACCTAATGTCTATAAACCGTAGCCAAGAAATACTCACTGAACTCGGACTGGTTGATAGTGATCGACTGGTGCGTGTAGCTGAACAGGTGCGAGATAGGGATGATGTTGGCGTACTGAAGGATTCAGAATCTGGCATTATATTTCTCGATCGGTCTGACCATGTGGATATAAGCCACTATGAGTCTATTGGCACTGGTGTCTACTGGAATGTAGACAGTAGAGATGAGGCACTGAAAAAGTACGCGCTTGATGATGGGAGGCGGTTCGAACAATTTAAAGAATATTGCATTGGTAAGCGGTTGGTAGACGTAGGTTGCGGGACCGGAGGGTTTCTAGATAGGGTTTCTTTGGTCGCACAGTCTGTTGCCGGAGTAGAGCCACAGAGCGCTATCCGCGCAGAATTAGATTCCCTTGGCTATGAAATGTATGAGATCCCAAGTGTTTTACCAGAACAAAATTTTGAAGTAGTTACGCTCTTTCATACACTCGAGCACCTGGTGGAGCCAATTGAGACGCTAAAAGAACTCAAGCGTAGTCTGGTCCCGGGAGGAAAAATAATTGTTGAAGTGCCGCACGCTAGAGATGCATTACTGGCCTTACCCGATTTTCAAAAATTTACTTTTTGGAGTGAACACCTCATTCTTCACACGAAGTCGAGTTTAACAGCGTTCTTAACTGAAGCAGGCTTTAAGGATATCGTAGTAGAAGGGTATCAACGTTATCCGTTAAGTAACCACCTTGGGTGGTTGGTGGAGGGAAAGCCGGGTGGCCAAGCGAGTCACTCAGAATTTGATGAAGTTCAAGCAAAGTATACCCAGTGGTTGAAGGAAGCTGATAAGACTGATACGCTCATAGCAACAGCCGAAGCATGACACCATACGCAGAAATCTTGAAAACTTTCTCTCTCCTGATCATCGACGCAGATGGGGTACTTTTTTCTGGGCATGAGAAGCGTTTCGCCACTGGAGAGGGATCAGTTGTGATAAAAACTCGTTCGTTGATTGACGGACAAGGTCTTACATTTTTACGAGCGATTGGTATTAGAGTGTTGGTTGCTTCTGGAGAGTCAGAACCGCTCGGAAGTGTGGTGGCCAAACTAAATCAACTACCAGCAGCTCAAAAAATAACCGCAATCGAATATCTAGAAAGTCTAAAAGGTGGTGAGGGTAAGGTACCAGCAATCACAGAGTGGCTCGCGGCTAATGATTTGGGCTGGGATGATGCGGTCTATATTGGTGATGATATAACTGACTATAGAGCTATACAGCTGGCCTCATTGAAGGTGGTGCCCGCAAATGCAACTAGATGTCTCAAAAAGTTGGCGGATATTCAACTTTCCAGGAATGGGGGTGATGGCGCAATTAGAGAGTTTGCCGAGATGGTTTTGGATGCGCGCGGTATAAATGAGGTAGATCTGCTTGTTGCCTAGCATATGGAAGTACTTGGAGTCATCACTGCCAGGGGAGGATCAAAGTCTATCTTGAATAAGAGCATCGCTGATTGTGCTGGTCATCCTCTAATGTTTTATACGATAGAGGCTGCTAAGCAAGCAACTGAAATTAACAGACTGATATTGAGTACGGATGATAAGAAGTTCGCAGATTTGGGTAGAGCATATGGTGTGGAGGTGCCCTTTATGCGACCAGCTGAGTTTGCAACTGATGAAGCAACTGATATTCAGGTATTTGAGCATGCACTCTCTGAATTAGAGATTCAAGAATCCTACCGGCCAGATATTATCGTGCACTTACGACCAACCACGCCACTCAAAGCCACGGCTGATATTGACACTGCTATTGCAATGCTTAAACAGCATCCAGAGGCCACGTCTGTTCGTTCTGTGTGTGAACCTCTACACACGCCATTCAAGATGTATAGAACTGACGGTGAATTTTTAACACCAATCTTGGCCAAAGATTATCCAGAAGTATTTGAGAAATATCCAGAGGCATACAATATGCCGCGACAACTGTTACCAAAGGTATGGCGACATTCAGGTTATATTGACGTCGTGCGTGCTAGGGTCGTGTCGAACGATCACTCGATGAGTGGTAATCAAATACTCCCGTTTCCGTTCGATCCACGTCGTGATATTGATATCGATTCTCCCCTTGAATTACAACTTGCGACCAGGATTATTGAGGAGATGAGAAAAAAAGGTAAAGAACCTTGGATGGAAGATGCTTTTTAGCGAAAGGCTCGATGCATAAGATATAGTGTGAAGCCAGCGTAGAAACCCCGCATGATTACACGTGCAATTATAGCTCCCCAGAGACCATAGAGAGGGATGAGGATAACGAAAGCTGCCATTTGTAAAAGGGGTTGAATTATTGAAAATGTATATTGTTCTTTAAGTTTTTTCTGTGCACTAAGTAATGAGATTGGAATAGTGCCCACGAGACCGATTGAAGCAAACATAAAAACCTGTGAATACGTGACGCTCTCGAGGTACTGTGGGAAGAGGGTCCCAAATATTAAAGGTGCGGCAAAATAATATGCACCTGATAAGGCAAAAAGTGCGCAGGCGTACAAAAAAAGTTTCCAGTAAAGTTGCTCGATAGTGTTTTTTATCGCAGATCCTTCAAGTGCAGCAAACTTTGGAAAAGCTAACTCACTTACACTTCGTAGGGGTCCTTTTATTTGTTCAGGTATCGCTAGAGCAAAGGCATATACAGCAACCTTTTGTGGGCCGAGTAATTGCCAAAGTAATAGAGTGTCAGTATGCGATGCTATTACTCCAAGTACGTTGATGAGGCTTAAGTGTTTGCCATATTTTAAAGTCTCTTTATCGGGTGCTGACTGTATCTTTTTTGGTGCAACGATGCGGTATATAAGAGCCCTCGTAACTATCAAGGGGATAAAGTATGCCAAAATTATAAAAATAATATTATTGGTCAGGAAAAGCGTTAGCAACAAAGTGATAACACTGACACTTTGTGAAATCACTTGGTAAAAGGTAAGCTGTTTGAAGTTTCTTTTTCCAGTTAAGTAGCTGGCATATATATTAAGAGTATCGTAAAAAGGAAGCGCTAATGAGATTATGCCCATACCGGCTGCGAGTTGATAGTTTTCTTGAATCAAGTAGTATGCTGAAACCGCGAGCGCTATTGCGGAGCCGGTGAGTGACCACCTAATACTGGTTTTTAAAGCTACAGCCATCGTCGCTTCATCACCACGCGCTACAGCCCGCGATACAGCCGTACTGAGTCCAGGTAGGCTAAAGATTGACAGAATGGCTGCAAAAGCAAGTAGATACTTATACGTTCCATAAATCTCTGGTGATACAAGGTTTGCAAAGGCTATTGATAAGGCAAAAATTGAACTGAGGTTGACCATTTGTCCAATACCAAGCCAAAAACCACCCTTGGTCAAATAGATCATGTCAGTTTTGGTAACCCTTTCCACTTGTTTGAGTAATTTCAGTGCATACTTTTTCATAGACAGTTGCTAATTGAAACTTTATATTATCATCAATAGTTACTAAAATAGTATGAAAAATAAGAAGATTGCCATCTCAGGCGGATTTGATCCGATTCACCCAGGACACATTGCGCTGATTGAATCTGCTGCAGAATACGGAGAGGTACATATTTTGTTGAACAGCGATGATTGGCTTATCCGAAAGAAGGGATTCTTTTTTCAGCCGTGGATTGATCGTAAGAAGATTCTTGAGGCGTATACTCCGCACGTACATACTGTTGATGATAGTGACGGTACTGTTTGTGAGGCATTACTCCGTGTGAAGCCTGACTATTTTGGTAATGGTGGTGATAGGAAAAGTAATAACACGCCTGAAATCGAATTTTGTAAGGAACAAGGGATTGAGACGATCTTTGAATTAGGGGGAGCAAAGTATAACTCAAGTTCAGAAGTTAATGCACGTAAGCGAGTAGAAACTAGATGGGGTTGGTATGAGGTGCTCATCGATATGCCACAACTTAAAGTGAAGATGCTTCATATCGCACCCGGGATGAAACTCTCACTCCAAAGACACGAGAAGCGAAGCGAGTTCTTTTTCATGCCAAGTGGTGAGGTACGAGTGAACTTGCCGGGTGTGTGGCACGCACCACAAGCACCGGCAAATAAGGAGCTGGTCATACTGGAGGTGCAAATCGGAGTTTCAGAAGAAGAGGATATCGAGCGAGTATCTGAAGATGACCCAGTATATGAGGAAGAAGTGAGAAAAAAAATAGAACTTAATCGCTGAGTCTTAAGTTGATTGCATATCTGGAAGGCTGAAAATCAGAGAGAATTTGAGTACAAAGCGCAAATAATATCCCTGCTGTTTCAGATACAGATAGATCGGAGAGGATTCCATGTTTTCAACATCAAAACCGTGCGCTTCCACAATGATGACTTTTGGTCTGAATTGAAGCCAATTGTTCGACTGAAGTACTTCCAAGTCTAGTCCCTCAACGTCTACATTCAATAGATCAATTGTTTGTCCGACTGGAAGGTTTGTTATGAAAATATCTTTTAAGGTTTGAGTTGCCACTTCGGTAGCTCCGAGATATTTATTCCAAGTTTTTTGTTTCCATCGTTCTGCCTCTGTGTCTGAGAACGTGTTGCAAGCAGGGTCTTGAAATGTGTGATAGGTGAGCGTTTCAGCTTTCCCGCTGACACCCAAGAGCAGATTTATGTCGGTGGGTCGAGCCTTTTTAAATAGGTTTATTGTGTCGGGGTTTGCGTCAATGTTTATACCCCGCCAGCCTTGCTTGTGTAGTAAATAGGTATTAGAAATGCGGTATGGATGATGAGCTCCGACGTCAACGTAAAAACCTTTGTGTGTCTTTGGGAAGAGTGACTGCACCATGATGTCTTCGCAGTTTTGAGCGTAGTGGATTTGACGGAACTTGGAAAAGGGCTGACCGTAGCTCAGTAGACGAAAGTGAAACTGCTTTGGAATTAGTTTTTTGATGAATTTGCTTATCATATGAAGGTAATCAGGTAGACAGGTTAACTCTATCATTATTTTTGCTTATTAGATTCATGTTTTGCAGAGGAGAGAAAAAGTAGGTAGTTGGAGAAAGCGCTGCGGAGGATCATTTTCCTAGTAGTAGCGTCTGCTATACTTTTACCATGAGTATCTTCATGGGTTTGCTCTTGGGGTTGGTGTTTGGTGGGAGTGTGGGGTATGCGCTAGGGCGGCGAGCGGAGCGAGCCGCCCTCCTTTTCTCTGGTGAAGAGGATGAAGATGAACAGCTCGGAGCAGCGCGTGAAGCGGTGGCAGAGCGAACCAAGAAACGCTTAGAGCGCATCATGGCGGTGGCTACCAAGGAAGGTCGGATCACCAATGATGGGGTTGAGGAACTATTTTGTATCAGTGATCGTACTGCCAGCCGCTACCTGCGCGAGCTGCAAGCGAGCAAAAGGCTGGAGCGGCGAGGGGTAGGGCGGGCGACATACTACACGCCAGTACTTTAGGAACGTTTGCCCGCCATTTGCCCGGCAAATGGCGGGCAAACGCGTTCTTGTATACGGTATACTGCGGTATCTATGGGTAAATTGTTGTTTGGGGTGTTGCTTTTGGTCTTCTGGCTTTGGTTTCAGCCAGCGGAGTGGGAATGGCCGGATCTAGAGTCAAAAGAAGAGAGTGGCGAGGTAGAAGCGGTAACTGCCAGTAGTACCAGTGCCGCTGTGGCTTACGTGGTCGATGGAGATACGATCGTGCTGGCGGGGGAAGAGCGAGTACGCCTCTTGGGCATCGACACTCCCGAGCAAGGCGAGTGCTACTACGAGGAGGCTTCCGCGTACACCAGAGAACTGCTGGCTGGGCGCACCGTTCGTCTCGAGGCCGATGCGACCGATCGCGACAAGTACGACCGGCTACTGCGACACGTCTTTGTGACCGTTGCTCCGGCGGTACCCGAGGTGCATCTCAATCTTCGTTTGGTGGAGGAAGGATACGCTGTGGTTCTCCCGATCCCGCCCGACCGACAATATCGGGAAGAGCTGGCCGCCGCGCAAGCGGCGGCCAAGGCAGCGGGGAAGGGGCGTTGGGGAGTGTGCGGAGGGTAGTTGGGATGTAGGACAGCACTTATCAACTTGTGGATAGCGCAGTTGCGCTGCTCTAGTTGCTAACATGTTCGACATTATTTCTAAATAAATATTGTTGTTCATTATGATATATCGCAGCGTTCTTTTTGTTCTTTTATTCATAATATTTTTGGCCGATCCGGCAGCGACCAAGGCAGCCACCGAGACAGTCCGTATATACGGAGGCACAGGTGATGGTCAAGTAATTACCGCACCATACGTATCACCGTGGAATGTCCAGTATTACAATACCGTTGGTCGAGATTCAGACCATACAAGTGAAACGGTAAGCGTTCTGTCTGGTGCGTTTCATACACCGACAAATTACTTGGGTATTATTCGGGGGTTCCTAGTTTTTGATACTACTGCATTGCCAGACAATGCGAACATACTAGGGGCCAAGATCGGACTTCACATACTAGGGACCCGTGATGATTACAATGACCAATTTGGGTACGTTAGCCTTTTAGAAGGAAGGCAGGTAAGTGCAACTTCCATCACTGAGAATGACATTGCACTTTGCGGTAGTTCAATTGAAGATCCGGAAAAAGGTTCAAATGACATTGATATCACGGCGATAGAAACAGACGCATATCAGGAAATAGCTCTGAATGAGATTGGTCTAGGTTGGGTCAATAAGGCAGGCTATTCAAAATTTTGCGTTAGGGAAGGGCATGACATTGAGAATGAAGAGACCCTTAAGAATTATTATGATGCAACCTGGGATGAGTCCGCAATCGTGTTTGCGAGTGCTGATGCTGCAAATGCCAATACTCGCCCTTACTTAGAGATCACTTTTGAAGTGTCTGAAGAAGACCCTGAACCAGAAAACAGATACCCGCTATACACCCAGATAGTCGCGACAGTGCCACCGGCGGCGGCTGAGGCGACCTGGGCGGAGGAGGCGATGCCCTGTGGGAAGATCAAGGCCTGTGGCTGTGCCATTACCTCGCTCGTGATGGCGGGGCGGGCTAGTGGGGTGGAGACAGGGGTGGATGGAAAGAATGTCGACCCAGGTACGCTGAATGCCTGGCTGAAGGATAACAAGGGGTACTCGGGTGGGACGCTCTTGTGGTCGAAGGCGTTAGATTATTTTGGCGTGAAGAATGAAGAGACGGGGAAGATCGCCACGCCGCTGCGGCTCAAGCAGCACAACGCGACCAGTTCGGCAGCTATTCAAGCCGCGGCGAGCGGGCCCGAGCACGTGGTTGGTTTCTCCGACCGAGTGGCTGGCGGGCACTACTTTGTGGTCAGCGACTACGTGAGCGGCTCGTACCAGGTCCGTGATCCGTGGTACTACGAGACGAAGACGCTCGATGATGTCGATAATGACGAGACCTACGTCTTTGACTATAACAATGACCTTGATAAGGCGAATATTCTTGCGGAGAGTGAGGCGGTGGCTTTGAGCGGGTTCTTGGAGATCGTACTCGCTTCACCGGCAGAGCTGCGACTCGAGAATGAGGCGAAGCAGGTGACGGGGTACGATGCGGCGGGTGACCGGTATGAGATACCGACAGCTTCGTATGACCCTGCCGAATACATTGGTGACCCGGCCGCGCCGGTGCCAGCCGAGCCGCACTACCTAAAGCGCATGATGGTCACGGAGGCGGCGGGTGAGTACATTCTCTCTGTCGTTGGGACGGGGACGGGTGAATACACGCTTGGTATTTCGCTCCGTGACAGCGCGGGTGGCGTGCATGACTGGGAGTTTGTGAAGCCGACGATGGTCGGGTGGGTCGACCGGTACCGCATCAATGTTGAAACAGGTGAAGTGGAAGCGTTGCCGATGCAACTTGAGGATGTTTTAGGGGGTGTCGACCGCGATATTGAGGATGGTGTGCTGAATCGGTTCTTCAAGCTGTGGGTGGAGAAGATCTTTGGTGAGATGGCGGGAGGGAAGTGGCTGCAGGCAGAGAAGCACCTCGAGACCTTGGAGACGCTCATGATGGCGAAGAAGGTTGAGAGCCCGGTACTGTCGATGCTGCTAGAGCGGTGGGAAGGGGAGCTGGCCCTGGAGATGGGGGAGGCAGGGACAATAGCAATTGCCGAAGAAGCGACGGAATTGGCGATGGAGTAGGGGAGAATGAGGATGAGCAAAAAGGCGCGGGCGAAGCCCGCGCTTTTTTTGTGAAAAAACCCGCGGGAAATTTAGACTTGTGGCAACTGTTGCAAAAAATGCAACAACCGAAGAAGAGTGTCTCTACTAACTTGACAGTATTACCGTTGTATATACAATAGTTAGTAATGAAAACCGTACTTAATGTAAAAACTGATGTTGAGGTCAAGGAGCAGGCGCAAGCTCTCGCCAAGCATTTGGGAGTGCCGCTGTCGGTGGTGGTCAACTCGTACCTCAAGGAATTTGTGCGCTCTGGGGAGTTCACCCTCTCTCGCGAACCTCGCCTCAAGCCAGCAGTCGCCAAGCGTATCGAAAAGGCAATTGCCGAGACCGAAGCTGGTATCGGTCTTTCGCCAGCTTTTGATAACGCGGATGATGCGATAGCGTGGCTCAACCAGTAGTGTATGCACGTCATCTTTAGAAAGACGTTTCGAAAGCAATTCAAGAAATTACCCGAGAAAGTCAGAAACCAGTTTAGAGGCAGATTACGATCTCTGCTTGATGGTGACACGACATTACTAAAGATCCATACCCTCTCTGGCAGACGTTACCCGCTAGAGAGCATGAACGTTACAGCTGATTTCCGAGCACTATTTCTAAGGACCATGGATACGATCACTTTCTACGAGATCGGGACACATAGTGAGTTGTATGAGTAGGGGGAAAGGACAGAACAAGGGCGCGGCGAAGCCGCGCCCTTGTTCTACATTGAAGTAGGTCATCGCAGTCAGCCTTGATCACGAGCGTAATACCTATTGTAAAAGTTCTCAAATATGTTAATATTGTGACTGGAAGTGTGTTTTAAACCCATTTCCAGTCAAAATATGGATAAAAAACCATCCAAAGGAGAATATTTAGAGGTCTTGTTGCGGTCGCCCAACACCATCTTTTCTACCAAAGATGCTGCTTTGTTGTGGCGTGAGAGCGACCGGACTGTCGTAAGCGAGCGCTTGCGGTCATACGTCGAGTCACAAAAATTGATTAGATTGCGCCGAGGTATTTACGCAAAGGATGAAAATTATGATCGTTTAGAATTAGCCACTCGAATATACACGCCAGCGTACGTAAGTTTTGAGACCGTCTTGACCAGAGCGGGTGTCAACTTTCAGTATTACGATACTATTTTTGTCGCATCATACATCAAACGTGAGATCACGATACAAGGGCAGCGTATTCAGTTCCTCAGATTGAAAGACCCTGTGTTGAGTGATAGCGCGGGCGTCGAACAAAAGCATAATTATACTATCGCCTCTCCTGAGCGAGCCTTTTTAGACAGATTGTACGTGAGCAAGGAGTATCACTTTGATACCTTGGCACCTTTGAATTGGGATAAGGTATTTGAGATCGTACCGATATACAAAAATAAGCGTTTACAAAAAACCGTGGAAAAGTATTTTTCTGCGCATAAAGCCACTCTCTCGTCATGAAATTCGATTATGCAAAACACAAGCACATCCTCTTGCAGATACTGAAGGATATTTACTCTGATACCTCCATTTCTCCGTACTTGGGCTTTAAGGGAGGGACGGCGGCCATGCTGTTTTATGATCTGCCCCGGTATTCGGTGGACATCGATCTGGATCTGTTGGACGAGACAAAAGAAGTTGAAGTGTTTGAGCGAGTATCGCAGATCGTCCGAGAATATGGTGAGATAAAACACTCGCGCAAAAAAGAATTCACCTTGCTGAATATCGTTTCCTACGATCCCGAGTCACAAAATATAAAAGTTGAGGTGAATCGTAGACAGTTTGGATCTGGGTATGACATGAAAACATTGCTGGGGATCTCTATGTTAGTGATGAAGCAAGAAGATATGTTCGCGCACAAGTTGATGGCGATGTACGAGAGGATCGGAAAGACCAGCCGGGATATATTTGATGTGCACTTTTTCGCAAAAAATGACTGGCCGATCGACCGAGAGATCGTTGAAGCTCGGTCGGGGATGTCTTTTCAGGAGACGCTGATCCGGTGTATCAAGCAGCTTGAACAGTTGGACAACAAACATATTCTTGATGGTTTAGGTGATCTGTTAAGTGATGCGCAGAAAGATTCTATGCGCGCCAAGCTCAAGGCGGATACGATCTTCCAATTGAACCTGCTTCTGTCGAAGGAGTCGGGTGCCAAGCGCTGAGTTGAAAAGGGCCGGCGCCGGAGGCGCCGGCCTTTTTCCCTCCTACACCTCCTCTTTTCCTCCTCGTCTAGTGAATACCCGGCTTTTCGGCATGGTATAGTTTTTGCCATATGAAAGATGTTTTGAAATGGGTGGTCATTGGCGGACTTTTCACGGTCCCGTTCCTGACGCTCTACGTGGAGAATGAATATTTCTTCCCCTACATTACCGGTAAGAATTTTTGGTTCAGAATTATTGTCGATGTGACCTTTGCAGCGTGGGTGCTCCTCGCGCTCTATGATGTGAAATACCGCCCAAAGCTGTCAGGCATCACCTGGAGCTTTGGCGCACTCTTGGTCGTCATGTTCTTCGCCAACCTCTTTGGTGTCCATCCACAGTCGAGCTTCTGGAGCAATTTCGAGCGCATGGACGGCTTTGTCTCATTGGTACATGCCTTTATGTACATGCTCGTCCTCGGCAGTGTGCTGCAGACGAAGGAACACTGGCAGCGCCTTCTCAACACGTCGCTCTTTGTGGCCTTTGTGGTGGCTTTCTACGGCCTTGCGCAGTACGCGGGCTACGTCGATGGTAGCAATCGTATCGACAGCCGTTTGGGTAATGCCGCGTACATGGCGGTGTACATGCTCTTCCACATCTTCGTGGCGTTCTGGCTCTTTGTAGAATCACGCAATACGCTCCATAAGGTGATCTACGGCATCCTGGCCGTTCTCTTTACCTTCGTGCTCATCGAGACCGGTACCCGTGGTACAGCCATTGGTCTCGCGGTCGGCGTGTTTGTCATGGCGGGGTACATCGGCCTCTTTGGCACGCAGTTTCGGGAGTATCGCAAGTACGCTATTGGAGCCTTCATCTTTTTGGTACTGGCGGTCGGAGCGTTCATTGTGGGAAAGGACAGCGCGCTCGTACAGAGCAATCCAAACCTCGCGCGTATCGCCAATATCTCGCTCCAAGACCTCGAGATCCGCAGCATCATCTGGGGCGCGGCGTGGGAAGGGGTGAAAGAACGTCCGCTCCTTGGCTACGGACAGAGCAATTTCAACTACGTCTTCAACGAGTACTACGACCCGCGCCTCTACGCGCAGGAGCAGTGGTTCGACCGTTCGCACAATATCTTCATGGATTGGCTCGTGACCGGAGGCTTCTTGGGGCTGCTCGTGTACCTCAGCATCTTTGGCTGGTGTGTGTGGTACTTGCTGGTGCGCCCGTATACCAACAAAAATGACCAGGCATTCAACGTGATGGAACGCGGCGTGCTGCTCGGTATCCTGGCGGGCTACTTCACCCACAACCTCGTGGTCTTCGACAACATCGTGAGCTACATCTTCTTCGCCATCATCCTCGCGCTCATCACCGCCCGGGTGGGTCAGGTGCCAAAGCGTGTGGCACAGTGCAAGGTAGATCGACAGGTCATCGAACAATTTGCCACACCGGTCGTGGCGGTGCTCTTGGTCGCTGGTATCTATTTCTACCACGTGCCCGGTATGCAGGCCGCGGGTGACATCATCACCGCGTTTCGTGCGCAAGACCCGGCCGAGCGTCTTGAAGGCTTCAAGCTCGCGCTTGGCCGTGATTCATTCGGACATCAGGAAATAACTGAGCAGCTCGCGCAGCAGACCATGAGCATCGTCCGCAATCAGGAAGTGCCAGAGGCAGTGCGTGCCGCGTATGCTTCGACCACCGAGGAAGAGTTGGCGAAGCTGGTCGAGGAGAAGCCGGGCGACGCTCGTATTCACGTGTTCATCGGCAGCTACTACCGCGCGACCAATCAGTTAGAAAAAGCGGCCGAACATATGGCACTCGCGCGACAGTACTCACCGAACAAGCAGACCATCATCATCCAGCAAGGCTTCGTCGCGCTCTCACAGGGTCAGGTGCAAGAAGCGTACGACCTCCTCAAGACCGCGTACGAGCTCGATACGCGCAATCTCGAAGCCCGCGAGTACTACGCCGCCGCGCTCTTCTATGTCGAGCAGCCTGAGGCCGCGATCGCGCTCATGAAGAGTGATGATGAACGGGTGAAAGATGAAGACATTGCCCGCCGCTTTGCCGCGAGCGACTTCCTCATCAGTACCGCCAACCAGTTCAGACAGTATGAATTTGTGGCTGAGCTCTTTGAGTACCGGGTGAACACCGCGCCGGATGCTAGCCAGAAGTGGGCCGAGAACGCACAAAACTGGGCGACCCTCGCGTACCTCTATTACGAGCTCGGGCAAAATGAAAAAGCGATCAGCACACTCACCATCGCGAAAGAGCAGGTTCCAAGCTTTGCGCCGACCGCCAGCTGTATCATCAGTAACATCGAAAATGGTCGCGCTCCGGAAGAGAATTGTCAGTAGCCTATGGAACATAGAATAGAGAAACATGTTTCTCTGGCCGCACACACCACCTTGCATGTAGGTGGTGTTGCTGCATATTTCTACCGCCTCAAGAAGGAAGCTGAGCTTCCTGACCTGGTGAAATTTGCCAAGCAGGTCGATGTTCCTATTTGGGTGCTTGGAGGTGGTTCCAATGTGCTCATCGCGGATGGTGAGCTGAAGCGGCTGGTGCTCAAGAATGAACTGAAAGGGATCACTGTGGAAGCGGAGTCTGCTGGTGTGGTACACGTGACCGCCGCGGCCGGTGAAGGCTGGGACGAGTTCGTCGCGGCCATGGTGGCGCGTGGGCTCGCTGGCCTGGAGAACCTTTCGGGTATCCCCGGGACGGTCGGTGCCGCGCCCATTCAAAATATCAACGCGTACGGCGCGCAGGTGGCCGATGTCATTGAGTCGGTGCGGGTGTTTGATACCAACACAAGCGCTTACCGCACGCTTCGTAACGTCGAGTGTCAGTTTGGGTACCGTGACAGCGTGTTCAAGCAGCCGGCCGGCGCGAGTTACGTGGTGACTGCGGTCACCTTCTCCCTCGCGCCGGCCGGCGAGCGCGCCAACCTCACGTACCGTAGTGCCTCACAGAGTATCGAACGCTACCTGAGTGAAAAGGGAATCACGTCGCCAACCGTTGCTGAAGTGCGTGAAGCGATCCTGCACGTGCGTAGCAACATCGGTATGCTGCAGGGACAGTTCCGCTCGGCCGGTTCATTTTTCAAGAACACGATCGTAGATGCTGAGGAGTTCACGCGACTCAAGGAAATTGTCTTGGCGCGCTTCTCATTGCAGCACGAGCAGCT
The DNA here is from genome assembly GCA_964521645.1 of uncultured Candidatus Saccharibacteria bacterium. Taxonomy (GTDB): domain Bacteria; phylum Patescibacteriota; class Minisyncoccia; order Phycocordibacterales; family UBA918; genus OLB19. The sequence continues at coordinate 25,178 of CAZFSB010000008.1, forward strand.
CTCGCCGTGGTACTGGGAGTTGCCTGATGGAAAGGTCAAAATATCAACTGCGTTTTTAATGGAGTGTACCGACTACAACAAGCGCACCTATGGCACCAAGCGCTGGAAGAAAGTGGTCGGGCTCTCACCCAAGCACTCGCTGTCAGTGGTGACTGAAGCGGGCGCCACCGCCACCGATGTCGAACGATTTGTCATTCATATCATCACTGCGGTGCGTGACACATTTGGCATCACGATCGAAACTGAAGTGAATCACATCGCGTAGTGGTACGCGAAAAATATTTTTTTGTTCAACAACACGCGCGCAAAAAATTTTTTAAAATTATTTTTATAAAAAAAATATTTTATAAAAATTTTTTGCGCGCAATCTTATCCACAAATTTTTTTCAAAAAAAATTGTGTAACGTTTCGTAACGCGCAATAATAGTAGTAAGCAAAAATCTTCTCTCGGGATGTTCTTTGAAAAAGATGAGAAGGTATTGCGGTCGAAACTTTATTCATACTCAATCTCTCATCACACACGCTATGCCAGCAAAAAAGAAGGTAGCTAAGAAAGTTGCCAAGAAGGTAGTGAAGAAGGTAGCTAAGAAAGTTGCCAAGAAGGTAGTGAAGAAGGTGGCAAAGAAGGCGGTAAAGAAGACCGCAAAGAAGGCCGCTCCAAAGAAAAAAAAGTAGTCTCGCGAGACGCCGTTAGGCATCTCAAGGTACACCTTATAGCATGACCGCCCCCTGGGCGGTCATGTTTTTTGTCTGCCGAGTAAAAGGCTTTATGTTTCGCTAAAATACCTATATACTACGCCCACTATGTCATTTTTAGATAGATTTTTCGGGCCCAATTACGAGAAGGAATTACAAGCTATTCAGCCCTTGGTGGCAGAGATAAACGCGCACGAAGCTGCTGTTACCGCACTTGCCGATGATGCACTCGTTGCGCGCACTGCCGAGCTACGAAGCAAAGTCACCGAGGGTGAAACTCTCGACGCCGTCTTGCCGGAAGTGTTTGCGTTGGTCCGTGAAGCCGCCAAGCGTACGCTCAACATTCGTCACTACGATGTGCAGCTCATCGGTGGCGTCATTCTGCATCGCGGCAAGATCACCGAGATGCGTACCGGTGAAGGTAAGACGCTCGTCGCGACTCTACCGGCGACCCTCAACGCGCTCGCTGGTAAAGGAGTGCACGTGATCACGGTGAACGACTACCTCGCGCGTCGTGACGCGGTATGGATGGGGCAGGTGTACAACAAGCTCGGCTTGTCGGTCGGTATCGTCAATCATGAAGCATCATATGTGTACGATCCATCACACCAAGAAAAAGATGAAGCGCGTGATGAGCAAGGTTCGTATAAAGTGTTCTATGAATTCCTTCGCCCGTGTACGCGACAAGAAGCGTATGCCGCTGACATCACCTACGGTACCAACAGTGAGTTCGGGTTCGACTACCTGCGTGACAACATCGAGTACGAAGCGAGTCGCCTGCGCCAGCCACACCACAGCTACGCCATCGTCGACGAGATCGACTCCATTCTCATCGATGAAGCGCGCACTCCGCTCATCATCTCGGCTCCTGCGGCCGATACGGAGAACCTCTACCCGACCTTCGCCACGATCGCTGCCAAGCTCAATCCCGAAGAGCACTTCATCGTTGACGAGAAGCTCAAGAGCGCGACTCTCACCGATGCTGGTGTGGAAGCGGCCGAGCAGCTCCTTGGCATTGAGAACATCTATACTGAGAAGGGACTCAAGTACGTACACCACCTCGAGACCGCCGTGCGCGCCAAGGCGCTCTTCACACGCGATAAAGAGTATGTGGTGCGTGATGGCGAGGTCATCATCGTCGATGAGTTCACGGGGCGCTTGCAGCCCGGTCGCCGGTGGTCTGACGGTTTGCACCAAGCGGTAGAAGCAAAAGAAGGCGTCACTATTCAAAAAGAGTCCAAGACCTTCGCATCGATCACCTACCAGAACTACTTCCGCATGTACGAGAAGCTTTCCGGTATGACCGGTACCGCGCTTACCTCACAGGAGGAATTTTTCACCGTGTACAACCTGGAGGTCATCCCGGTCCCGACCAACAAGCCCGTCCAGCGTCTCGACCGCAACGACCTCATCTACCAGAACGAGCAGGGCAAATTCAAGGCCATCATTGAAAAGGTGAAAACGGTCCACGAGACAGGCCAGCCGATCCTCATCGGTACGGCTTCGATTGAATCTAACGAACGGCTCTCGGTGGCCCTTACCAAGGCTGGTATCGCGCACCAGATGCTCAACGCCAAGAATCACGAGCACGAAGGAGAGATCATCGCCGCGGCCGGCCGCAAGGGCGCGGTGACCCTCGCCACCAACATGGCCGGCCGCGGCGTCGACATCAAACTCGGCGGCCCGGAGGCAACCCCAGAGCAGACGGAAGAGATCAGGAAGCTTGGTGGGCTCTTTGTGCTCGGTACCGAACGTCATGAAGCGCGTCGTATCGACAACCAGTTGCGCGGTCGTTCTGGTCGCCAGGGTGACCCAGGCGAGACCCAATTCTTCGTTTCCATGGATGACTCACTCATGCGCGTCTTTGGTGGTGAACGGGTAAAGAATCTGATGGGAACCTTCAAGATCCCCGAGGATCAACCGATCGAGATGGGAATGATCTCAAAGACCCTCGAGAGCGCCCAGACCAAGATCGAAGGGTTCCACTTCGATTCGCGAAAGCAGGTGTTGGCATACGACGACGTGCTCAACTTGCAACGTCAGTCAGTGTACGGACGCCGTCGCAAGCTTCTCACCGGAGAAGAATCAGAGGTGACTGAGGTGCTCGATGAGCTGCGCGCTACATTTCCTGATATCGACGCGGTCATTACCGCCAAGCGCGCCGAGCTCGGCGAGGCAGTATTTCTCGACATCTTCCGTCGTCTCACCCTGCAGATGATCGACATGCTTTGGGTCGAACACCTCGAGGTCATGAGCTACACCCGCTCGAGCGTGAGCCTGCGCGCGTACGGCCAGCGTGACCCGCTCGTGGAGTACCGCAAGGAAGGCAACCGACTCTTCCGCGAGATGCAGGAGGCCCTCTACGTGCGCATCGCTGACATCCTGCCACGCATTCAGCCCCAGGTAGTGGCCAAGGAGGAAGAGGTCCGCAAGCACGAGGCCGAGGTCGCCCAGGCGGCGGCCGGCGAGACCATCGAGAGCAAAGAGGGGAAGCGTACGCCGATCGTGAAAGACCACACCTACGGACGAAACGACCTCGTCACCATCACCAACGGAACAGACACGAAAGAAATGAAATACAAGCGAGCAGAAGAGCTGTTGAATTCTGGTTGGCAGATCGTTGTGAAGTAAGACAAACAAAAAGCGCCGGCCCCCTTCGGGGGCCGGCGCTTTTTGTTGCCTATCTCCCACATTCTGTTTACAATGAAAGCATGACAATAATTCTTCGATTACTTTTCAACGCTCTCGGCCTCATCCTGATCGCCGAATTCATCGACGGTATTTCAGTTGACGGTTTCTATCCAGCGCTCATCGCTGCGATAGTCCTCGGTTTGTTCAACCTCATCATCCGTCCGGTACTGTTCATCCTTACCTTGCCAATCACCATCCTCACGCTCGGTCTCTTTGCCTTCATCATCAACGCCTCGCTCTTTTTCTTCGCCGCGTCATTCATCGATGGCTTTTCGGTCGACAATTTCTGGTACGCGCTCCTTGGCTCGATCCTCATGAGTATCATCAGCACCGTCGGCAACCGCTGGATCAACGCTGAAAAGCAGCAGACCGTTGTCTACAAAGAAGTGAAGGACTGATTGCATATTTAGCCCTAGTGCGGTACTGTGAGCGTTCAAAAACGTATATGTTTGTTGATGAACTCACAATTCTAGCGAAGGCAGGCGACGGTGGAAACGGCGTGGTGCGGTGGCGCCATGAGAAGTTTCGACCAATGGCCGGCCCAGCAGGTGGAAACGGCGGCAAAGGCGGCGATGTCTTTGTGCGCGCGGTCAAAGACCTCAACCGTCTCGCCAAGTACACCGGCAACAACGCCTTTGCCGCCGAACCCGGCGCCGCCGGTACCGGCTCAAGCAAAGACGGTAAGGATGGGGAAGCCATCTATATCGATATCCCGGTCGGCTCACGGGTGACCGACACTGCCCGCCACCGCACCTTCGAACTCACCAAGGTGGGCGACACCGAACGTATCCTCAAGGGAGGAAACGGTGGTCTTGGTAATGAGTACTTCAAATCATCGACCAACCGTTCCCCAGAAGAATCAACGAAAGGGAGAAAGGGTGAGGACGGAGAGTTCCTGATCGAGGTTTCACTGATGGTCGATGTCGGTCTCATTGGCCAGCCCAACGCCGGCAAGTCGACCCTCCTCAACTCCATCACCAACGCGCACTCACGCATCGGTGCGTACCCCTTCACCACGACCGAACCACATCTCGGCGAGCTCTACGGATTCATCATTGCCGACATCCCTGGTCTCATCAGCGGCGCGGCAGCAGGGAAGGGGCTTGGCCACAAGTTTTTACGTCATGTCTCACGCACGAAGATGCTCCTGCACCTCGTCTCCCTCGAGCACGAAGACCCCGTAAAAGAGTATTACACCATTCGCGAAGAGCTATCTGCGTACGACAAGACTCTTGCCGAGAAGGATGAATGGATAATCCTGACCAAAAAAGACCTTGTAGAACAAGCTCATATTGACGCTGCAGTAGAAGCCCTTGCCAAAACTGAGAAACGTGTGCTTGTAATAGGTCAAGATGACCCAGAATCGTATAAAAAGCTCCAAGACGAACTGGTCGCTCATCTTCGTTCCCTATAAAACAACCGCGCATATGCGCCGGCTTGTCACCCTGCGAGCAGAAACGTACAATGGAGCACCCCTTTATTTCACATAATTTGTTCCTACGATCATGACCTACACCCCGACCATTGGGCTAGAAGTCCACGCCGAACTAAAGACCAAGAGCAAGATGTTCTGCGGTTGCAAAAATGACCCACACGAAGGTGAACCAAACACCTACATTTGTCCGGTTTGTCTCGCGCACCCGGGAAGCCTTCCGGTCCCCAACGAGCAGGCGATCGAGATGGTGCTCATGTTCGGACAAGCGGTCGGAGCGGAGGTAGCAAAGTACTCCGAGTTCGATCGTAAGAATTATTTTTATCCGGACATTCCGAAGGCGTATCAGATCAGTCAGTACGCGTACCCGTTCCTTTCGGGTGGGTCACTCCGGGGAGTCGAGCTGACCCGCGTTCACCTTGAGGAAGACACCGCTCGCAGTCAGCATGACAAGGGTGAGGGAAGTCTCGTCGATTTCAACCGCGCCGGAGTTCCGCTCATGGAGCTGGTGACCGAGCCGGTCATTCACGACGCCAAGACCGCGGGCGACTTTGCGCGCGAGCTGCAACTCCTCCTCCGTACTCTCGGCATTTCCGATGCCAACATGGAACGCGGCGAGATGCGCGTCGAGGCCAACATTTCAGTGAGTAAAGTGTCAAACCAGTTTGGCACAAAAGTCGAGGTCAAGAATCTCAACTCATTCAAGTCGGTGGAGGGCGCCATCATGTATGAGGTGGAGCGACAGATCGAACTGCTGGAGAAGGGAGGAGTGGTTGTACAAGAAACCCGCGGCTGGGACGAGAACCGTAGCAAGACTTTCACCCAGCGCACCAAGGAAACCGCCAAGGATTACCGCTACTTCCCAGACCCTGATATTCCCAAGATCGACACTCCCAATCACCCCTCATTCAGTGCTACTCGCCTAGCCGAGAAAATGCCAAAATTGCCTGAAAATAAAAGGTCAGAATACACAAATCTCGGATTGCCGAGTGAGCAGATAGAGGTCCTCATCGCGCAAGTAGAACTCGATGCTTTCTTCGCGCAGGTGGTCACTGTGATGGGTGGCGACATGGCACAAGCCAAGCTCGCTGCCAACTACCTGACCTCTGATGTCGCGGCGCTCGTAGCAGCTGGCACCCACTCCCTCACCGAGCTTCGTCCGGAGCACTTCGTCGAGCTCATAGCAATGCTTGCTGCAGGCGATATTAACTCTCGGGTAGCCAAGGATCTACTTCCAGAACTCTTTGCTAACGCCAGCGGGCCAAAAGCGATCGCTAAGGAGCGCGGCTTGCTCCAGGTGTCCGACTCGGCTGCTCTCAAGCCCCTTATCGCCGAGGTCATCACTGCCAACCAAAAGGTAGCCGATGAGTACCGGGCTGGTAAGGAGGCGTCACTGCAGTTCTTGCTCGGTCAGTGCATGAAGGCGACTAAGGGTGCAGCCAATCCGAGTATTCTAAAAGCGATGCTGGAGGAAGCTTTGAAATAAGCGAATCTCGGCTAGACGGGTAAAGTAATTCACCTCCAGGCGAGGTGAATTTTTTATTATCTGTTACAATAGCAGCAATGGATACTGTGATCCTTGATGGAGTGGAATACGTGAAGGCTTCGACTATCGCGAAGCGGTTTCGCTATACCGCCGACTACGTCG
>CAZFSB010000009.1:0-31554 GCA_964521645.1 uncultured Candidatus Saccharibacteria bacterium
GACTCAACCTCGACTCCGTCGAGGTTGAGTCTCGACCGCAGTCATCAAAATCGGTCTAAATGGCTTTACATTTTAATACTTTTTGCTAAGTTACGGTCAGTTCTTTACACACGAGGAGAGAGAAATGATAGGAAATGAGTTAGAAGACGAGTTAGGAGATGAGGTCGTTGTCTTAAGTATCAACGAGGTGCGCGAGCATTTTCCGACCGGTTTCACTATAGCGGAGATCTATGATGGATATGGGATCCTCCAGGATAATGATGACCCAGAGATGTCTGTTCTGGCAGATTTCCGTCCTTTCCTGGGTTCTCTCTCACTGCGAATATACAGTGCTCTAGAGTACCCATACTATCCGCATTGTCGGCCGCTGGGCAGATTTGAACGTCAGCGCGCCAGATTTCTAAAAAGAAGGATCCTTAAATTGATCGATCGTTCCGTTTATGTGGAGAGATGAAAAAGTGCAAAAGACCGCCAGCAATTGCTAGCGGTCTTTTTTGTCGAGGCTTATTTTCGACCACCCGTTCAAGACTACAACTCCACTTCCGGCGTGCGGTAGTACTGCATTTCCGAGGGATTCAGTCGCGCGGGGACTTCTTCACCGGCTTTTACCATGATGAAAGGCAAATGAGTTATCAAAAGCGACGCGTCGGTGGTCTCGCCAGCGGGCGTGGTCACCAGGGCTATGAAAGTAAATTCAGCCGACTTTCCTTGCGGCAAATAGTATTGGCCGTTCTTTATCTGGATATCTTCGTCATCAGCCAGGACGATAGCGGCCATCGAGCCAATATTCAAAACCTCGTCATCTTCTGACAGAAGGTCATATCCGACCGAAAACTTGGTCGAAGTGGCTTGGAGGCCGCGTTCTGTGACTATTGGCATGTACAACTCGCGGTTGAGGAAGCCAAACTTATAGGTAACGGTGAACAACGTGGTGTCGGCGGTGATCTTGGTGGCGCTCTGCGCGGTCGTGAAATAAGCCTCTGCTGCTGCCGGAGTGATCAAGAAGGAAAAGACAAACAGTCCGAGGACAAGTTTCATTTTATGTGTATTCATGTCACTATTCTACATACAACCGGCCCATGGAACAACTACCAAAACCAACACCATTACCCCAGCTGCCGCCGAGCGACGAGGAGCTAGTACGCTTGACCCTTGTCGACAAGGAGCACTTTGGTGAGCTGGTCGACCGCTATGAAGCCAAGCTTACCCGGTATATCGGTCGCCTGGGCGTGCGCAACCTCGAAGACCAGCAAGATGTCCTGCAGGAGATATTCCTCAAAGCCTACCGCAACCTCAATGGCTTTGACACCTCACTGCAGTTTTCCTCGTGGATCTACCGCATCGCGCACAACGAAGCGATCAGCTGGTACCGCAAGCAGAGCGTGCGTCCCGAAGGTCACCTGATCGCCGATGGTGAAGAGTTACTTTCGTATCTTAGTAGCAAGGAAGAATCCGTCGATGTGGAGTTTGATAAGACCATCAACGCCGAAGCGCTCGGTGAAGCGCTTGCCAAGATCGACGAAAAGTATCGCGAGGTCATCATTCTGCGTTTTTTCGAGCACAAGGAGTATGAGGAGATCTCAGATATTTTGCAGATACCGGTCGGTTCGGTCGGTACATTGCTGCACCGCGGTAAAAAACAGCTCGCGACTGCATTAAATCCCGAAGAATTACGTATATAACAAGTACTTATGAACGAGACAGACAGACAGCCAAAGCGACCACTCAAAAACACCGTGCTTGAACGTATCGAGCAAGAGAAGGTGTGCCCGCGTTCGCGCGTGTTCTTCCGTGGTCGGGAATGTGTCGTGTGGACGCTCTGGTTCCTCTCGGTGGTGGTAGGAGCGCTTGCTTTTGCTATCTCGCTCTTTGTCGTGATGCACCACCAGTACGCTTTCTACGAAGCTTCGCACAGCAACTTCTTCACCTTTATGGTCGAGGCGCTACCGTATCTGTGGATCATCACCTTCGCGGTCATGGCGTATGCCGCTATCTACAATCTCCGGCATACCAAACGCGGCTACCGGTACCCGCTGTGGATGATCATGGCCAGTAGCGTGGTGCTGAGCTTTGCGGGTGGTTCGGCGCTGCAGCTCTTTGGCTTGGGGTACACGGTCGACAACCTGCTTGGCAAGCACATGTCCATGTACCAGTCGCAAAACAAATTCGAGCAGCAGCTGTGGCAAGACCCGTCCGATGGACGCTTGGTCGGCAAGCTGGCCTACACCACGCTTAGTCCGACCACCACCATCATTTTTGAAGACGTCAGCGGCGAACGGTGGACGATGAATATTTCCGAGCTCGGGCCGTCCGACCTCGGTGCCCTCAACTCAGATAAGCTGGTCAAGCTTTTGGGTAAGGCAACCAACGAGAAACTGCGCCTTTTCCACGCCTGTGGCGCCTTCCCTTGGCTTTTCGACAAAAGCCTGACCAGCGCCGAGCGCCACGAAGAACGCCAGGCCTTCGTCGAGCGGGTTGCCGGCCACGCTCGCAAAACCTCGCTCGGCCGGCTCGAACTCCGCGCCGAAGGCCTGGCCGCCACCGAACTACCGCCACCTAGTATCTGCGCCACCATCGCGCCGGTGTATCGGCTTTCCCAGGGTGGTCAGCCAGAGCAGTAGAAGGTAGCTAAAGGGCGCAGTTTGCCAAAAGCCGAAAGTTACTGCATAACTTGCAAAACCTGAAATTTAGGAGTACGATTTACGTAACACGACAACTATTTTGGAGGTGCCGTGACAACGAATAATTTACTCAATATATTAATGTTTAATAGGCTTATGAATACTATGAAAATAATGCGCGTCACGCAGCAAGCACTGGCTGTGGTGGCGATTTTTGCGATGGCTATGCTCTCATCGCAAGGGCTGTTCGCGCAGACGGCCGAGGCTGTCGTTATTTCTCCGTATGGGACAGACCCGATCTCAAGTGTGCGTATTTGTCACCATAATAACGGGAATGAATTTGTTAATAACCAACCAAGTGTCACTAGTAGTGGTGCTCCGCAGGGTGGTCATGACAATATGAACGGTGCTCATGCTCCAGATATTATTCCACCTTATTATTATCTTGATGGTGACGATGTAGTGCAGTTCTATTCTGGGAAGAATTGGTCAGCAGACTATAGCGGTTATACAGGGGCACAAGTGTGGACAAATAACTGTGTGGTACCAATACCACCGACAACTGGGTCTCTGACTGTTATTAAACATGTAGTAAATGATGATGGTGGTCTTAAGGTAGCTGCTGACTTTACAATGACAGTAACTGGTACTGAAGTAAGTAACCCATCATTTGCGGGAAGCGAAAGTGGTGTGGTGGTTACACTCAAGCCGGGTTCGTATTCGGTAGATGAGTCAGATACTTTCGGTTATACGAAGACACTTGGTACTGGATGTGCAGGAGATATTGTCGCAGGACAGAGTTACAGCTGTACTATCACAAATGATGATCCAGAACCTGCCCCCGACACAGCAGCTCTTACGATTGTAAAGGAAGTAGAGGCTGTTCAGGGAGTGTCTGTTCCTTCTACCTGGTCATTCGACTTTGCTCACACTGATAGTACTGATTTCACTCTCGATGATGGAGAAACCAGCAAGCTTTTCTCGGGTGAGATCGTAGGAGTACACAACTTCTCAGAGAAGACTCCGCTTGCAGCTGACTGGTACCTAACTGGTGTAACTTGCAACTTGCCGACTGATCAATGGTCAGTTAATACTGAGACAGATGAGTTGGAAGTCACGCTAGTAGCAGACAATAACGCTACCTGTACTTTCACAAATACCTATCGACCGGTCATTGATCCTCAACTCGGTTCTATCAGTGGAGCAAAGTACGACTGGGATACTGAAAATAAACTCGCTGGTTGGACTATCTTCCTTGATGAGAATGACAATGAAACACTTGATGAAGGTGAAAAATCAGTGGTGACAGATGGAAACGGTAACTACATCTTCAATAATCTCGTAGATGGAAACTACAGCGTTTGTGAGGTTGCTCAGACTGGTTGGACACAAAAGGGGCCAGATACAGCAAACGGATGTTTCGCAGTAACTATCACTGAAGGAAGTGACAGTACAGGAAATAATTTCTGGAACGAGGAAGACAAGATTCTCGGTTGTACAGATGACTCTGCAAATAACTTCTACGAAGAGGCAGAGGTAGATGACGGAAGTTGTACATACGGCTATGTCTCTCTCTGTGAGGATACTCCAAACCTCTTGTCGAATGCTTCGTTTGAAGATCCTGTTGTCACAAACGCCTCGAAGTGGCAGAAGTTTGCTACTGTGTCAGGTTGGTTGATCGAGAAAGTTTCTGATGATTCAGCTACTACGCTAGAACTTTGGCGAGGACTCGGAATCGGTGCTTCAGATGGTGAGCAAAATGCAGAACTTGATGGAGATCAACCAGTCAAGGTCACTCAGACTGTAAACAGCCTCATTCCTGGTGCTACCTACGAGCTCAGCTTTGATTTTGTCGCTCGTGCCAATACTGGTGGAGAGGAAAATAACCACATCGAAGCTTCTGTTGACGATTCGACACTAGTCCTTACCGTTAGTACTGATGAAGTCGAACACTGGTGGAAATACGGTGACACTTTCGTAGCAGACGACAGTTCTGTTGACGTCTCGTTTAAGGATCTCGGTACACCTGCTGACACCTACGGAACACTTCTCGACAATGCCGTGCTCTGTCTCGTGAGCGAGCCAAAAGTGCCAGGTTGTACAGACTCAGATGCTACAAACTACAACCCAGACGCAACTGTTGATGATGAATCATGTGAATACTCATCAGGTGGCGGCGGTGGTGGAGGATCTGCTGTCGCTCGCTGCTCACTCTTTGAGGCCGACCGCGATGGCAATGAAGTGACTCTCAATTGGGAGACCCGCAATGGTTCAAGTATGACCATCATGAGCGGTACTGACGAGATCTTCGCAACCGATGATAATGATGTCGTCGACGAAGGAGAATTCAGCTTCGACAGCGCTGACGCTGCAGAGTTTGAACTCACCGTCTACCGCGGAACCCGTAAGGATACTTGTTCAGCAGAGATCCTTGGCTTGGTTGGACCAACTCCACAAGTCTTGGGTGAGCAGGTAAGCGCAGTACCTTATGGTGCAGCCGCTGCCGGTGCTGGTGGAACTTCACCTGCGGAACTCCCACGCATCCAGACCATCTCAGCTGTCCTGCTTCGCGATGTGGCACGAGTAGCTAAGAATGGATAACGTCAAACACACGTTAGGCTTTATAAAACGCCACTACCGGTCGGTAGTGGCGTTTGCCGTGGGTGTGTCGGTGGTGCTGGCCTTTGCAGCCTTCCCGAGAGAATTGGTGATCGTCAATGAGCCTGCTGAAGACGTGGTGGCTACCAGTATCGTAGAAGAGATGGTGGGGCTGGAACGCTCCTCGCCACAACGGCTGCGCATTCCGGCGGTTGATATAGAGACAGAGTTTGAAGGGCCGCTCGGACTCAATGATGACAGTACCGTCGAGGTGCCCGATTCCTATGAGGAAGTGGGCTGGTACAAGTTTGGGCCGACACCCGGCGAGCTGGGGCCGGCGGTCATTCTTGGACACGTTGATTCGTATCAAGGACCAGCGGTGTTCTACAAGCTTGGTCAGCTAGAGCCGGGCGACGAAATATTCATCGAGCGCGCCGATGGGCAGACGGTGAAGTTTGTCGTTACAAAACTTTCCAAACATTCGCAGGAAGGTTTTCCAACCGCCGAGGTGTATGGCGACCTCGATCACGCCGGTCTGCGTCTCATCACCTGTACGGGAGTATACAGTCACTCGACATTGCGCTACTCGCACAACCTCATTGTGTTTGCAGAGATGGTGAAAGAGTAGGGGGAGGGATGAATGTAGAGGCGCGAGGGCGCGAAAAAGCCGGACAGGTGTCCGGCTTTTTCGCGCCCATCAATATCAAACGAGTTACGATACGTCACAAGCTGCTGTCAAGGACTCGTTGTTGATAACAGGAGTATAATTATTTCTGAACAACCGGGATGTTGTTCTTGAGTATTTACACAGCACCGATGCCGCTTTCACTTGAGAGCCGCCTCGACGTTGGTGAGTTTACTAGGTTAACAATTTAATAAAAAGGATGTACTTATTAGGTTAATTATCAAATTACCATGACGTACACAAATCTTGTACATAAAATTGTACAAAATAGCGCAGTAGCTATAGCAGCCTTACTCGCGCTTTTTTCTTTCTTCGCGTTGGCCAATAACGCGTATGCAGGAATAGGTGTTGGTGTTGCACCAAACTTTCCAGGCACGGTAACTGTTGGCGATGAAAATGTGCCGGTGAGTCTTGGTTTCACCAATAGCCCCACTACGGATGTTGGTGATATCTTGATCACTAACATCGAGCTCCTGCCACAGTGTGGAGATCTGAACTCTTGTGCCCCGGACCCAGGCGTCTTTGCCGTTAGCTTGACGGGGACTGGTGCTGGTACATGTTCTGGTATCAGTTTCACCATCTCCGAGATTGATGCAGCAAGCGGGCTGGTAGAACTGGTTCCCGACAATCCAGTCATACTTGGTGTAGATGAAACCTGTATCGTCAATTTCACGGTTGACGTATTGAAAATGCCAACCATTGATGCGCTAGGTTCAGCTGGAATTCAAACTGTGCAGCGCGGCTTTGTAGATGCGGTTGACGCTGATGGAGAGCTGCCTGGAAATGGTGTTGGGACAGATGTAACAACCGTCGAAAAAGCCAACCCCGAAGTACTAACACATGTGCTTGACGGTCAAGACCAGGACATCACCAATACAACAGTGCCATATGGTACGGAGGTCCGCGATATGGTCGCGGTAAGTGGTGCTGGGCCGATGCCGACAGGTGAAGTCGACTTTGAGCTGTACGACAACCTGACTTGTGACGGTCAGCTGCTCGACACCGAAGCAGATGTGCCGTTAGATGGAAATGGTGAAGCGTATTCGACAGCATTTACTCCAGTTGCCGGAACATACTCGTATTTAGTTCATTACAGTGGCGATGCCAACTACAATGCGGGAACGGCTCTCTGTGAGCCTTTCACCATAGTGGCGCCTCTTGAGATATCAAAGACAGCGGTTCCATCCATAGATGAGGGGTATCGCTGGGAGATCACCAAGTCAGTCAGCCCGGCGGAATGGAATCTCTTCATGGGTGACTCGGGCACTTCCGAGTACACCATTGAGGTGGACCGCGTGCTCGATACGACCTCGTATTCAGTAACCGGTGTGATCACTGTCTACAACCCAAATAATGGTGTTTCTGCCATGATCGAATCAGTTTCTGATGTGATCACAGGTGGGGTTGTGCCAAGTCTAGATTGTGGAGTGACCTTCCCGTACGAATTGGTCGCCGGAGATACGCTCGAGTGTTCATACTCGTCAGCGCTTCCAGATAGCTCTGCTAGACTAAACACTGCAACCGTTGAAACAAGTGGCATGGTAGCCGGAGGGTCCGCAGAAGCGGGAATTAGCTTCGCCGGTGTCGTGCCAGATCAAAGCAATGGTGACATTACTGTCGACGACACCTTTAACGAAGGCGACGCTGGTCCATTCAGTGATTCAGCATCATACACCTACGAGCGAACCTTCGTTTGCGGTATGAGTGGAGGTGAGTACGAAGGTGTTGGCAATGTTGTTGAGAATACCGCAACGATCGTAGAAACTGGTGCATATGATGACGCCTCAGTGACAGTCAATTGTTACGATCTTGAGGTGACCAAGACTGCAGAGGGTACATTCGATCGAAAATGGGAGTGGACCATCGACAAGAATGCCGACAAGTCTATGCTCGAACTTGAAGAGGGTGAGTCAGCAACCGTCAATTACACAGTGACGGTAGATGCTGAGCCGATGAATGTTGGGTATGGTGTGAGCGGTGAGATAACGATTGCTAACAATCATCCCAGCAAGGATGCGGTGCTTCTTAGTGTTACCGATCTACTTGATGGTAGCTTCGCGGGTGATGTAAGTTGTCCAAGCATGACCGTTCCGGCTGGCGGCACACTGGTGTGTACCTACACAGCAGATACGCAAGCTGAGATGAATAGTGCTGTTGCGACACAACAAAACTACTATTATGACTCAGCACTTGCAGCGACTGTAGATGGTACGACCGAATACACCGGTAGTGCAGCTGTTGGAGTGGTGCCTGGCGACGAGGTCGATGAATGTATCGATATAAATGATACTAACGTTGGCTTCCTCGGTACCGTCTGTGCTGGTGAAGCAGACAAGACCTTCGAATACTCACTTACTTTCGGCACCGACGCTGAAAGTGATGTAGTACTTGAAGAATGTTCTGAGGATAGTCATCCAAACACCGCAGACTTTGTCACCAATGATACAGGAACTACCGGAGATGACAGCTGGACAGTCTCATGGGCTATTGAATGTCAGCAGTTCGCCGGTTGTACCCCAGGCTACTGGAAGAACAATTGGTGGTCTACAGATGCAAGTGCAGAACCAACATTCAACGATATGTACAGTAGTCTCTTCAGTGTTCCAGGTGGTAGCTATGGCACATGGACGCTGGTGAATGCTCTTGGTGCTCAAGGTGGAGGATGGAACGCACTGGTTCGCTCGGCTACCGCGGCGTACCTCAATGCGACGTTCCTAAGCAGTATGTCTGACTACGAGTATCCAATGAGTGCTGCTGATATCGTCAGTGCGGTCAATGGATTGACGGACGGAGCTACGAAGAATCAGATCAACGCGCTCAAAGATGAGCTTGACATGTACAACAACCTCGGTTGTAGTCTCGACGCTCACGGCGAGCCGATCATGTTAGAGGCTTATTAGTAACAGGTTCAAAACGGCTTCCACCAGGGAGCCGTTTTGCTACCTGGTATAATTATCGGGTAGCGAAGAAACCGGAAGATTTATTGGTCAGTTAATGAATAAATTTATGACTAAAACGATTACAAATAAGGTGGTGGCACTCGCGACATTGCTCGCGATGACACTGCCGATGGCACTCTTTGCGTATGATGCAGGAAATGACGCTGTGTCACGCGCGAATGTGGATACGTACTCGAACTTCACGATTGTAGATACTAACAATCCCTTTGCGACAGATGGCCTCGTGGAAATGTTCGAATACTATGCAGCGAACACAAATAAGTTTCGAGTGCTGATTGTTGATGAAACTAGCGAAGTGAAGTGGGTAAGCCCAGAAATTACACCAGGACTTGTTGGTGAAAATACCTACTCTCCAAATCCAATGCCTGCTGTAGAGGCTGGTTGGGATTTAGCAATCTACTCAGTAGCAACAGGGGTAATTCCGTTTGGCTACAATGCAGCTGCAGAGCCTGCGGCATATGAAGGAAATGGAGCTGGTTTGCCAGCACTGGGCGAGACTCTGACCTTTGCTGGTTATACTGATCGCTATTACTCACTCAATGCGACACTGTTCTACGTACCAATGGGACAAATTGTTGCTCCTGAGGATGACTCCATTATGTATGGCGACCTGAATCTGTTGGCGACTTATGATGATGGAGACGGTGACAATGATGATGTGTTGAACTGGGCAGTGCGTCTTGGTACTTGTACTGCGAATACCGGAACGGTAGCAGGTAACGTCGATGGGTATAGCGACTCATTTGAGTGGAATGGTGCTGATTTTTCTGCCATGTTAGATACTTCTACTTGGGTGGCAGGTCACTATTGTTTCGTCTTTAATCCAACGGATGACGGTCCTGTGGATGTCCGTGAGACACGATGGTTCTATGTTGCTGATAAATATGTATCAGGCGGAGGGCAGATAATCCAGGAAATTGGTCCTAAAGTGAAGGACTGGCACAAGATTAGCTTTGGCGGCTGGGTTGCAAACATTGGTAGTTTGGTTGGGTCACTTCAAGTAAACTTCCACAATGTCACTGACCCTGATGTCGCAGATGGGTCAAAGTTCCATGGTACAGAGGTTACTGCACTTAATCTCTATGATGGACCTGTTGGTAGCACTTGTGTTGAAGCAATGAACACGACAGTTCACGGCACCTTCAATGGAGAGAGTGGGTATAAGCTTGTACTTCGCGCTGGAGACAGTGGACTGCCTGCAAGTACTGCGTACCCAAATGATGACACCGTAAGGATAGAATTATGGAAAGGTGCGACAATGCTGTACGACACAAATGGTGGCGACTTTACTCAAGAGTCAAGTTGTGTTGGTACTGTCAGAACGGGCTTAGATGCTGGGAACATCAGTATCTACTCACAGTAATTAAAATTATCCACTAACCAAAGGCCGGCGCCGTAGGCGCCGGCCTTTTGTGTACCTGCCTCGACCGGAAACCGGTGCCCTTGGGGGCCTTGCGCAGGGCCGTTTCTTGTATCCTGACTAGCTAAAAATGTCGGTTGTGAACCGCCAACGCATCGCCCAAGCACTCGTTATACCCGAGTTATGCACCGGCCGCTGTTGATAACTAAAATGACGAAATTCTCACGCCGCTATAAATAAGCTTCTCTCGAAATGATGGCTCATTTTCGGCCCGCCAACCGCCTCGTTTCCAGCGAGAGGGAGCTGGGCTTGCAGGTTTATGCCAGCTGGTTTAGCAGGTGTAAGATTGGTACGAAGGTGGTTTTGTCGCTACTTTAAAGGAAAAAAGAACAGTGCGCGGCTTGACCGTTTTTATAAGCTCTTAAGGTGACTAAATAGAATTTAAAAGAAGATAATCATTTTTACTATGAAAAGAATTATTACTAGCCTCGGCATGATCGTCTTTGTCGGCGCTGTTGTCGCAGGCGCCACAGGCGCTTTCTTTAGTGATACAGAAACGTCGCTGGGGAACACGTTCACTGCAGGGTCAGTGACGCTTACCATCAGTGACATTGATCATGTCTATAATGGTGAGCCCACCAACGCACCGGTCTGGAATGATAATGAACTAACTTTCAGTCTCACTGACCTTAAGCCACTTGATGAAGGTGACGTGACTTACACGCTGGCTAACGGGGCTAACGAGGCTCATATTTGTGTGCTCATAGATGACTCTACGGTAGCTCCAGATCCAGAGGATACTGCACTTGCCGGCATGATGACTTTCCTGTTTGGTACTAACGCAGGAACGGTGGCGAGTGTTGCAGGTGTGTGGCAGACCTTGGATACCTTAGATGCAAACACTTCAGAAGACTATTCTGTCGACTACTGTTTTGGTACTTATGACGGAACCACTTGTGTTCTTGATGAGAACGTCGAGTATAACGATGCTCAGAACGGTACGATGTCAGTCGATCTTGAGTTCTACGCCGTGCAAACACGAAATAATGTGAACTTTGATTGTGACGACCTCAATCCTCCAGCGGTTGGCGCGAATCTCACTACCTATGCTGCACCAGAACAGGGAACTTGTGATGTGACTGTTGCGTCAAATGGGTCGATCAATGATGCGATCGCAGGGGCAGCTAGTGGTAATACAGTTTGTGTCAATGATGGCACTTACGCAGACACTGTTGTGATCAACAAACCGATAACGATCTTATCGTTGACTGGTCCGCTTAATACTGCCGTTCTTGAAAACGGTGTACATATCCAGTCTAGTGGAGTGACTGTATCAGGTTTTGAAGTCAACACTGGAAGCATTACTGGTGAGGAGGCTGCCTTCTATCTGGCAAATGGGGTTGATGATGTTGAAATATCCTCGAACTTGGTCTTGATGTTGTATCTAGTAGGGGCGTGGTAACAATCTACAATGCCTCTTACGGTAACATACTGGTCAAAAATAATGAGATCACAAATCTTGTGACGGGTATCTATTTGAATCCGCTTACTGCCGGCATGGTTGCTGTTACATATAACGACATCCATGACAACTTTGCAGGTATTGGTGGATTCAACAATGCAACAGTCACATACAATGAGTTTTACAATAACTCTGATGAGGCAATTGGAGCTGATGATTCATTCAATGGTATCGGAAGTATTTCATTTAATAACTTCTTGACAGGAGATGAGGTAGTAACCTATGCACCTTGGCCAGATCCGGGTTCTATAACGAACATGATTAGTGCTGAGAATAACTACTGGAATCTCGGTGGGGTAATTCAGGCGCTTGGTTCGGTTGACTACGATCCTGAAGCTCTAGTGCCTTTTCCTTCGTTGAATTAATTAGTTGACCCTTGACCTCCGACGCCACACCTCATGGTGGGGTGTCGAGGTCAGGGCTTAACGGTCCGCGGCAGACGACATGGTCAAAATACCCAGCATTCACATCACAGCAAGCATTGCCAAGCGAAGCGCGTACATCGCGGTCGTGCTCGGTGTTGTTGTGCTGCTGTGGGTGGCGCTGGTGGCGGAAGGGGCGACGAGTTCGACCTTCGCGACCGGCCAAGGGCAAGGGAAGCTCGAACTCACCATCAGCAGCAGCGCGATCTATAACGGCGTGACACAACCAGCGCTCACCTGGGCGCTGCGCGACCTGGTGCCAACCTCCGACCGCTTTTTCGCCTTCGATGACGTGAAGCCGGGTGACTTTGCGCAGCACCAGCTGGGAGTGCGCGTGGAGAAAAGTTCGGCCTACGCGTGTTTGGACTTCCTAAACTTAGCCGATTACGAAAACGGTATCAACGACCCAGAAGGGTTGGTCGATTTCACCCCACAGGCAGGCGAGTTGTCGGAAACGGTGTACTTCTTTGCTTGGCGCGATACGAATGGTGATGGAGAGTTTGACGCTGGCGAAGCGCCGCTCTTTGCTTCGACACCGCTGCCGGCCAAAACCGCGCTTGGTAATACTAGCTATCCGCTCGCGGACCTCAGCACCGGCACGGTGTACGAAAAGGATTCAACGCACTTCATCGGAGTCGCGTGGTGTGCCGGGGAGATGGAAGTTGATCTTGTGGGTGGGGAGATCACCTGCGAGGGGGCTGGCGTTGGGAATATCATTCAGACCGACTCGATGACGCTCGATGTATCGGTCCGGGCGGTGACGACGCTCGGTCAACCGAAATTCTATTGTCGAGCCAAAGACGCACCGGGCCACCCAGGACAGTGCCCAGCTGGTTACACGAAGATCGTTGATGACTACCAAGGTGGATTGGCGTGGACAGCTGATGCCTACTACACCGGCTTGATACTGGTCGGTGGGCCGCCGGGAGATAATAATCAAGACCCCGATGGTCGCGATAAGTATTTCTACAACGTTTCCGCGGGAGCGACAGTAGCGCGCACGGCGCATGATATTTCACACATATGTGCGCAGGTGCAGGGGGTGGGTGGGGCCGTGGCCGGGGTGGAGCAAGGTTGGCAGGTCGTGGCGCCCGGTCCGGCCACGGCCCTTAAGGCCAAAGGGCAGGGAGTGCTTAAGAAACTCGGCTTATGATGAAGCTTCTCTCGTTTAGTTTCTACGCTCTTTTCCTCCTCATCTTGCTGGGGGTGGGAATGCTGTTTGTGGGGCCGGCGGTGCCTGGCCTGCCACAGCTTGAGGTGAAGATCGTGAAATCGGGTTCGATGGAGCCGAGTATCATGACCGGCGGAGTGGTGGTAGTGGCGCCGGCTCCAGCCTATCAGAATGGTGAGGTGATCACCTTTGCCGACCAAAATGCCAGTATTCCTACCACGCACCGCATTGTTGAAACGTACGCCGAGAATGGTCAAACTTGGTTTGTCACAAAAGGTGACGCTAATGATTCGGTGGATGCGTTGCCGGTGGCAGAAGGTGAAGTTGTTGGGCGCGTGCTCCTTACCGTGCCGTACGTGGGTTTCCTGTTTGATTTTGCGCGCCAGCCGCTGGGGTTTGCTCTCCTTATCGTTTTGCCTGCGCTACTCATTGTTCTGGGCGAGGTTGAAAAGATCTGGCGAGAGATCTTGGTAATGCGGGGGAGGGCCGGCGCCGGAGTACTAAGGGTGAAGCAGTCGCGAGGGTTGGTTCCGGCGCCGGCCAATCCAACCGAGACCGCACCACCACGCATGATCGACATCGGGGTGCCAGTTCGTTTACGTCGGGAGGAACTGACCCAGTCTTCAGTTCCCGATCTATTCAGCTATCTGCCCCGAACGGTGAAATCGCCCGCCCGCCCCTTCCATTCTGAGTGGGTGATGCCAACGTTTAGTATCTTCTTCTCGCTCATCTTTTGCGCTGCCAGTCTCATGCCATACACCGTTTCATATTTCAGCGATACTGAGTCTTCGCTTGGTAACGTCTTTGGTGCCGCGGAGTCTTTCGGGGGAGGGTTGCCCGACCAGCTCACCTTTGCTGTGACTCCGGAAAGTGCTTGTTTCAACTATACGTCAGGAGAGAGTTTTAGTGGCATGGTCGATTTCACTCTGAGTACCGGAGACGTTAATACGAGCAACTTCCAGGTCCAAACTATCAGTGTGACCGGAGATAATTTCTTGTGTGAGCGACTGCAAGTGGCGGTGGACGGTACTACTCCGCTTCCGATCGGTCAACTGAATCATGCCTTCTCAGCAGACACCTTGTCTTTGCATTTTTCAGATAGCAGCACGATCAATCCCGGTAAGCGTCTCTGCACGATCCAACTAAAGTTCACCACTGCGCATGAGGGTGTCGTGTACGAAGAGCAGGCCACGGTCCAGGTCGGAGATATTAAAAATCATCAGTGCTCACCAGCAGCCTCAGCACAAACTATCGACATGATTAATACACAAAATGACGGGCTTGATGCTGAGATTCAGGATGAGGAGGTAGCCGATCTTCCAGTAGCACCGGCTCTCGAGCTCGTTGAGATGACTGATACTGAAACCACTCCAGAAGCCCCGGTAGTGGAGGAGGAAGGTGCTGAAGAGGAAGAAATGGAACCAGCGCCCGAAGAAGAGCCTCTAGAGGTCCCCGAGCCGACTGAAGTAGAGCCGGCGGAGAGTGAAGTTTTTGAAGAAGAGCCTCGAGAAACTCCTGAACCGGTAGAGGTAGAGTCAGTGGAAAGTGAACTCCCTGTAGAAACTGAGATCTAGGTTTTGATAGTGCCTCATTATCCACTGATAAAAAGGCCGGCGCCGTAGGCGCCGGCCTTTTCTGTACGCTATACTTTTGGTCTGCAACTTCACGTTGCATTTAGTTCTTAACCTTGATCTTTCTCATGACGGAGTCATTTTCAACTTCATTTTATAAATTTTCTTTCACCCTCGCGCTTCTGGCGAGCTTTTTTGTTGCCGCGAGTGCGGCGCAGGCGGCCGAGCTTTTTAGCGATGGTTTCGAGAGTAACGATTTTAGTCTCTGGAGCGAGTCGGGCGCTAATTGGGATGCAGTCTCAGGAGCGGCCAATGCGCACGAAGGAGACTATCGCGCCGATGGCAGCGGCGAAACGGGGGCTGTGCCACTGGTGAAGTACCTCAGTACCGAAGGATATTCTGAGATCACATTTTCATATTGGTATAAGATACCGGTCGGTCAGTTTGAGGAAGTTGATACTTTTCGCGTCGAATACACCATAGATAGTGGTAGTAATTGGGAATTAATACGAGAATATACCAAAGTCAATGAGACGGTAATCTGGACAGAGGAGGCGTTCTCGTTACCAGCGGTGACTGCAGACAAACCAGGATTTGGCATTCGTTTTGCTCCCAACACCAGTGCTCTTGGTGAAGAGCTGCAGATCGATAGTGTTCGTATTACTGGAGAAGCGATTGTTGTGGTCACTGATAGCGATGAAGACGGTGTCAGCGACGAAACCGATAACTGCCCGCTAATTGCCAACGTTGACCAGGCTGATTTTGATACCGACGGAGCCGGCGATGCCTGTGACGAAGATGATGATAACGACGGTATTCCGGACACTGAGGAGCGTGAGGGGTGTCAGTTTGATATGAGTGCTTCGTGCGGCGAGGTGATTGTTGTTGATGAGGATGGTGACAGAGTGATTGAAGGAGACTACTGCCCAGGGACGACAGCCGATGTGGCAGGTAGCCTGAAGCTTAACCCGAATCATTGGCGATACACCGGTACGTGGTGGGTGAAGGGAATGACGCGCGGCGGACAGAGCAACAGCAGCGCCTACAGCATGGCGGATACGCGGGGCTGTAGCTGCGACCAGATCATCGACATTTTTGCTCGTGAGACAGGATATGACTACGAGGGACATCGTAAGTTTGGCTGCAGTGCTGGGCTGATCGAAGATTTCATGAGTTTGGTTTGGTAGGGAAGTGAAGAAACAAAAACCGCCGCGCCCCCGATGGGGGCGCGGCGGTTTTTGCAATTCTGACTACTCCTCATGCCAGTTTTTGACCATTGGGTCAGTGCCTGATTCGGTGTCCAAACCGAGAATATTTTGCCACGCCGCACCAATCACCGGGTCGTACGTGACGGTTATGTTGCCATTTCCGGCTGCTTCATTTGTCCCGGCAGTAGAAATCAATGCGCCAGTTATTTCCGGAGTACCATTGCCGTAAGTTGTAATACCATCTACAAAGACGATGCCATTCATTGCAACGTTTCCCTCTAGGTTGAGATTACCGTTCACATAAATGACGAGGGGACTATCATGGTCGCTGTCATCACCGATTTCAAAAGTTCCCTGCCGGATATCTAGATTTCCATTAACGACCAAGGTTCCTGTCAGTTTGGTGGCGTTTGGTCCTCCGCCTCCTCCTGAGATCGATACTGGCCCATCAACATACACAACCTTGTTGAGATTTTGGTTCCCTTTTATAAACGCTTCTGCATTAGCGGAGGCGCTTGGTCCGGTGAAGTAGGTCCCATCGATAATTGCCTGAGCTTGATACAATGTATAATCTATTTCTGGTGGCTCGATTACCGGGTGAGTTTCGTTCGTTGTGCCTGTGATTCGACCATGAACATCGTCGATGGTCTGTGGCGAGTGGGCATCACCGTCAATGTCCGCCGAACCCCCAACGTCAATGCCGTTAGTGGCATAGATATCGCCCTCAATAGTTACGTTACCGGTAACATTGAGTTGCCCGTGTGTGTATACTGCCTGATCGAACGCAAACGCAGACGGAAACAGATCGAGTGTTGCAACCACTTTTCGGGTGGTGCGAGCGTTGTCAGCCTCTCCTCGGATATCGATAAGTGGCCACGTGCCAGATACGGTCACTGCAGCGGTATCGCTATTATTGAGAAGTGGAATGCTTGCTCCGGTAAATGTTACATTTGTGCCACTAACAGAATCTATCGCGCGGTACACTCCCTCTCTCGTCGCGGCGTCAGCGGTAACGAGCGAGCGCACGCCTTGAGCAGCGTTAGAATTATTAGAAATTGCGGATGTTGAGAAGGTCATCGTTGCCGCGGCAATACCAAGCCCAAGCATACCCAGTCCAAAAACAAGACCGAGGGTGATGGAGCCTTGTTGTGTAGTTAGAGTTTTCATGTGTATTTATATATTACGAAGCGCGATAGTGGTCGTGGCGCTAAAAGGAGTGACGATGAAATCAGGATGTGAGCCGATATCAATGCTTAGTTCATAATGAACCTGTATGGTGGAGCTGTCAATTATGGTGAAGGAGAGTTGGTTGGGAATGATATTCGGCGGCAAGATAGAGTTTCCGCCCAGTTCAATCTTTCCTCCGGTAAGCTCGATGGTGTCGGTCGTGCCATCGGTTTTGGTGACTTCGAGTTGGTTGGCCGCCGGCGAGGCGACGCTTGTAGCTGGGCGGATATTGTACGTGAGTACGTCTGTCAGGTGTGCGGCGGCACTCACTAGCTTGGCCTCGCCGGCGATCACTCGCGCGTGGCGCACGCCTTCCACAAAGACCAGGCTCGCCATCAGTATCACGATGGTACCAATGGAAAGCGCCACGAGCAGCTCGATCATGGTGAAGCCGGAAGTTGTCTGTACGGGTCTCATATGTCGAATTCGTGTAAATAAGTTGAGATACTGTCAGTGTATGCCTCACCGCGAGTAGTCCAATCAACTGTTGTGGTAAATTCGATCGTTACGTCGCTTGATTGAAAGGGTTGGGTTCCGGTGATGTCACCCGAACCATCGCGTGTTACTCCTTGTACTGAAAATGACCGCTCGAATCTGCCATCGACCGTCTCGGGGCCAGTGGCCACCTCCCAGCTTCCTCCAGAAAGTTCAAAATGGCAATCGGTGCTACAGATGGTCGCCAAGTCTGCGTTGAACGCAGCAAAGTCATCGAGACTCATACCGACTGCTATCTCATACAGCTCAAGCTGAGCAATGGAAGCTTGTAGTCGATCACGCGAGACACTGTTGGCTACGCTGGCGTAGTAGATACTTGAAAGAAACGCGGTGCAGAGAATAGCGGCGAGTGAAAGCCCCACGAGCGCGTCGATGAGGGCAAAGCCAGCATCCGAAGACGTTTTGTTACTCATGGTAGACATACCCTTCAGGGGTTACTGTTGCGGTACGGGTGTTGCCTGCACCGTCTTCAAGCTTAATTACCAATGGGTTGGCTGTCTCACCAGAAATGCGATCGAATTCGATGGTTTGGCCGGTTTGGTCGATCGTTATGGTGGGAGAAAGGGGAATGGTAGCTCCGGTTGAGGTCTCGATAGACTTTCCGTCACTAGAAATGGTCACACTCTGCCCATCATTCCCATTTCCAACACCCTGCATCGCCTTACCTCGGGCCGACTCAAGTGCCGTGATCATCGACGCATACGAGCTGTCGAGCGCTGCTTCGCGGGTGGCCTGGCCGAAGGTGAGCAGGATCATGCTGGCGAGTATCGCCAAAATAGCGATCACGACAATGATCTCAACGAGGGTGAAGCCAGATTGTTGGGAAAGCGTTTTCATAGGTTACATGTGGGTGGCAATGCCATAAAGCGGCCCAAAAATAGAGAAGGCCAAGAAGCCGACCAGTACTCCCGCAAAAAGCATAAGGAGAGGCTCGAGCATGGTGGTGAGCATCTGGGTCTGGAAAGCGACCGAGCGCTCGAAGTGCTGTGACGCTTTTTCAAAAGAGATGCGCAGCTTGCCGGTGCGTTCGCCGACTTCCACTAGGTAGCGGAATTGGTCGGGAAAGTGAAACGGCGCGGCGCGCATCGCGTCGGAGAAAGCGCCACCCTGAAGAACGACCGGGTACATTTGTTCGATGACGCGAATGTATGATTCGTTGCGCACGGTCCCCTTGACCGTCTCGAGCGCCTGCACAAAGGTGATGCCGCTGGAAAGCAGGGTGCCGAGCGCGCGAGTGAAGACACTTAGGGAATACTCTTTCATGAGCGTGCCAAAAATAGGTAGGCGCAGCATTGAACCGTGTATCACGAGTCGAAACCTTCGGTTGCGCATGAGCAGCAGGAAGACCAGGATGGAAGAAAGAATGGTAAGGAGGAGTGGGAGGGGGTAGCCGCTGATGAATTCACCAATGAACTGCAGCACGCGGGTCGAGGTCGGTAGAGGGGCGTCAAGATCGGCAAACAGGCCGATGATCTGTGGTAGCACCAACACGATGAGCAGTACGGCCGTCACGAGCATGAAGAAAAGGATGATGAGGGGGTACGAAACCGCGCTGACGACTTTGCGGCGCAGCTCATAGCCACGCTCGAGGTCGCTTGAGATACGGTCGAGGGTCTGGGAAAGCGTACCCGACTGCTCGCCCACCTCGATGGTTTTGGTGATGTAGGGCGGGAAGACGGTGGGGTAATGACTGAGGGCTCGAGACAGAGGGTTACCATTAGAAACTTCGTAGTACACATTATGAAGGGCGTTGCCAACTCCGATGCCGCGGGCCTGTGAGACGCTGTTATTGAGGGCTTCCGAAAGGGTGATACCTGAGTCGAGCATCATTGAAAGGTTGCGGAAAAAGAGGATCTGCTGAATGCTCGACATGGAGACATAGCCAGTGCGAACCTCCGCGCGGCCGCGTTTTTTACTCGCTCGATATATGAAAAGTACTGTGTTCTTCTGCTGCTTTAGCTTAAACCGCACCCAGAGCGCCGACCACGCTTTCATTTCACCTTCGGTGATGGTGCGGTTGGGGGTGATCACTTTGTATGTATAGATTGGCATAAGAAGATCAATTAGTGCGAGTAGTTCGAACCACTTCTTCAAAGGTAGTAGTGCCGGCGAGGACCTTTTCGATACCATCAATTATCATCGATTTGAAACCGTTGTCCACTGCTACTTTGCGTATCGCGTCGGCCGACTTGCCCGAAAGTACTGCATCGTGGATCTCCGGGCTCATCTCGAGTAGTTCGAAGATGCCCATACGACCAGCGTAGCCGGAGTCGAGACACTTGTCGCAGCCGACCGGCTGGGCGAACTTTGTGGTGTGGAGCGTTTTGAGCGCGCCGGGTGAGACTTCCTCAAGGGCCGCGCAGACATCGGCGCGGGCCTTCACCTTGTCACACACCACCTTTGGCAGAGTATCCTTCTTGCTGCAGTGCGGGCAAAGCTTGCGCACCAAACGCTGCGCGATGACGAGGTTGATGGTCGAGACCACCATGAATTCCTCGACACCCATTTCGAGGAAGCGTGAAAAGGCCGATGGAGCATCGTTGGTGTGCATGCTGGTGAGCACCAGGTGGCCGGTCATGGAGGCCTGCGCGGCCATGGAGGTGGTCTCTTGGTCGCGGGCTTCACCAACCAAAATGACGTCTGGGTCTTGGCGGAGGAGCGAGCGCAGGCCTTTTGCAAAGCTGAAGTCGAGCTCAGGGCGGACCTGGGTCTGGTTAACCCCGGGGAGTGCGTACTCGATCGGGTCCTCAAGCGTCGCAATATTGAGGCAGTCTTGTTTGAGAAGGGTGAGAAGCGAGTAGAGTGTCGTGGTTTTGCCGGAGCCGGTCGGACCAGAAGCGACGATCATGCCGTATGGCTTTTCAATATTGCGCGTGATGACGGCGGTCTGAGCTTCGTTGAAGCCAAGTGAAACTTGGTCGAGCATGGCGCTCGTCTCGTCGAGGATACGCATGACGATCTTTTCGCCGTAGAGCGTTGGCATGACCGAGACACGGAGCGAAGCGCCGTCGTAGCCCTCGGGCTCGATACGGCCGTCTTGCGGGTGGCGGGATTCATCGGTGCGGAGGTTGGCCAAGATCTTGATGCGCGCGACGATGGCGGTGTAGAGCTCGGAAGGAATGGTTAGCACCTCGTGCAGCATTCCGTCCACACGAAAACGCACGCTCGTAGAATACTTGCGTGGTTCAAGGTGGATGTCGCTGGCGAGTTCCTTAAAAGCGTACTGAATGAGGTAGCTGACGATGCGTGAGACGGCGGATTCATCGATGGTGGAGTTGTGGAGCAGGCTGAGGATCTTGGCCTGATGGTCGAAATTGGCACACCGCATGACATGCGTGATGTTGCTTTGGGTGGCGGTGAACCATTCGCTTTCGTCACCAAATTGCTGCTTTACATAGAAGCGAAGCTCGGGGTCATTGGGGTTGATGGCGGCCACTAGGTACTTTTCTCCATCTTTACCAATGAGACAGGCGTTGAATTCACTGAGCATCTCGGTAGGGGTTTCGGTGGCTCGTTCGAGCACCGAAAAAAGTCCTGGGGCAGAGGAGGGAATAGCAGGATAGACTTTGTTTCCAAATGTGAACATGATTTGTGGAGATCGGGCGTGGAATCCCAAAAAAAGCGGTATCCCGTACCGGTCTGTTACTGTGAAGATACAATACATATCCAGAAAAGTCAATGTATACGAGGTGCTTAGGGAAACGGCCGGTTGTTGTTTGACAAAAGTCGAAAAGACCATTTTAATTATGGGTACATGCATACGTACCCGCGTGGCCTCAGTACACTTCAGAAGTTTTCCATGTCGCTCATGGGGGCGCTGGTTTTGCTTACCTTTGTCGGTGCCAATTTGCACGCGATCCTCTGGAAGTCTTCGGAGTGGCTGGTGTCGACGGTTTTGCCGGCGGTAGTGGTCGAGCTGACCAATGAAAAGCGAGCGGCGCTTTCGGCCGCGCCGCTGCAACGAAACATTGTATTAGATGAAGCGGCGCGGCAGAAAGCCGAACACATGGCCAAAAATCAGTATTTTGCTCACTACAGCCCCGACGGCGTCTCGCCGTGGTACTGGTTTGACCAGGTTGGCTATGTCTATGCCCATGCTGGCGAGAACCTCGCCATTCACTTCACCGATTCTTCTGAAGTAGTAGAGGCGTGGATGAAGTCGCCGGCGCACCGCGAGAATATTGTCGGTCCACAGTACACCGAGATCGGCGTCGGTACCGCTAAGGGAACCTATGAAGGATATGACACCATTTATGTAGTGCAGCTGTTTGGTGCGCCGGGTGCTGCGCCGGCACCAAAGCCAGTGGCGACTCCTCCGCCGACTCCTGTTCCAGAGCCGGTCTTGGTTGAAGAGGTCATTCCTGAAATTGAAGCAGTTACGCCGGTTGAACCAGCTACTGAGCCTGAGCCGCTTCCGGTCACCGAAACACTGGCTCAAGAAACTGTGCTGCCGGCCGAGACGACCGCTGAAGAAGCCGAAACACCGGCCGAGGTGGCGGTAGAAACGCTCGAGTTGGCACCAGTCGCTCCGCTTTTGACTGAAGAACCGCTCGAACTCACTGAGGCCGTGACCGAGGTCGCGCTCGCCAACCCAGCCGATGATGCGGTCGTCTTTGTCGAATCGTCACTGGTGGCAACCTCTTCCGGCTTGGCGATCGCGCAAGTCACCACGCCTAACCTGGTTGCCACCGAATCATCGGTGCCAGCGGTCATGACCCAGCCGAATTCGCTCCTCCAAATGGTCTACTTTATCCTTGGAACTTTGGTCATTATCCTGCTCATTCTTTCCATCATTCTTGAAGCGCGTCGCTTCCGTCTTACGCAGGTCGCGTATGGTTTTGTCCTTTTGGCCGGCATGGGTGTGCTCTGGTACGCGCATGTCTTCCTCACGAGCGGTGCGGTGGTGGTGTAAGGGCGGGCGACACGGCGACTTTGCCGCTCTCTCGGAGCAGCGTATACTGAAACAATGAAACGGCAACCAACGCAGGTGACCGCCGTGTCGCCCGCCAATGTCGAGCGTGACCAGGCGCATTCTTTTTATAGCGCGCAACCGGCAGCCGGCTTTCCCGCTCCCGGCGACGACCTACTCGAAGAACCGCTCGACCTCAATGACCTCTTGGTAGACAACCCACCAGCGACCTTTTTCGTACGTGTTTCCGGCGACTCGATGGAAGGTGCGCGCATTTTTGATGGTGATATCTTGGTGGTCGACCGCTCGGTCGAGCCGCAGTCTGGAATGATCGTCGTCGCGGCGGTGTACGGCGAGCTGGTCGTGAAGCGCTTGCGGCACACCGCGGCTGGTTCGGTCCTGCTGTCTGAGCAGGAAGGCTATGAGCCGATCGCGATCAACGACACTGAAGGCTGCTTCATCTGGGGAGTAGTGATTGGCTCGGCGCGGGTCTTGAAGTAAGATTGACCTATTACCAACGTCAGTACAATTATGACCAGATCATCATATTACAGCCGAGCCCGCGTGGTATCGGCCGGGCTTCTCGTGGCCTTTGTTTATTTTATTGGAGCAGCGACCGCCGAGGCCGCTAGCCAACAGGTTGCGGCCTGGGTGCCGTGGTGGGCCGAGGAGGAAGGCACCGAAAGCGCCTACAAAAACATCAAGAAGCTCGACATCATCTATCCGTTCGTGTTCGAGGTGAATCTAGACGGAACGCTCAGGAACCGGGTGGATTTCGAAGACGAACACTGGGAAGACCTGTTCAGTCGGGCAAAAAGCCAAAGAGTGAGCGTCATGCCGTCGATCATGTGGTTTGATGGTGCCGCTATCGACGCTATTTTGGGCGACAAGAAGGCTCGTGAAAAGCACATCGATGAGATCGTCGATATGGTCAAGGAGGAGAATTTTGCTGGGGTGAACATCGACTATGAAGCAAAGTTAAGCAAGACCAAGGACGATTTCTCGCTGTTCCTCAAGGAACTCAATGCCGCACTTGGTAAGCGCAAGCTCTCCTGCACGATCGAGGCACGCACCCCGCCGGATTCTCGCTGGCGTGAGGTGCCCAAGGTCATCGAGTACGCCAATGACTATAAGGCGATGAACAGGTACTGCGACTGGGTCGAGATCATGGCCTACGACCAGCAGCGGGCCGACCTCAAGCTTAATGATGAGCGAAAGGGCGTGCCATACATGCCGGTGGCCGATACCGAGTGGGTAGAGAAGGTGCTCGAACTTGCGCTCGAGGATATCGACAACGATAAGATCATGCTGGGAGTCGCTACCTACGGCCGAGCCTGGGATATCACCGTAGCGCCCGAATGGTACCGTGACTACAAGCAAGTCGCTTCCCTTAACCATCCTCGGATCAAGGAATTGGCTAAAAAATACAATTCTCCGATCGGTCGGGCCGACAGCGGGGAAGCGGTCATTTCGTACTTCCCAGAAGATTCAGTCTGGAAGATATTCGATCAGCTGCCAGCTCCTAAAGGCACGCCAAAGGGGTATGAAGCGGCCGCCAAGGCGCTCATGGTGGCGACGTACGCCAAGGTAGAGATACCGGTCCGTTTCGTCTCTTGGAGCGATGCTCTGGCAGTGGAAGAGAAGGTTGATCTGGTAGAGAAGTACGACCTCCGCGGCACCGCTATCTTCAAAGCCGATGGGGAAGAAGACCCAGGGATCTGGAAACTATTCTAGAGTTAAACTAAAAAGAGCGGCACCTCTGTCCTCTCTCGTCGGCGCTACGCGCACCTCTATTGGGGGAATGACTCGAGAAAACAGAGGTGCCGCTCTTTTATATGCATCGTAAATTAGAAAAACACCATTGCGTGACTTTAGCGAACCATTCCCCAAAACCTCGCGCGTAGCGCCGGTGAGTCTAGGTCGCGCGGTGGTGTTTTTTAGTGCTGCTCGGAAAGAAGCCTGGCAGCAGTGGGTTAACAAGTCATCCCCCCAAGAATAGTGCACGCAGTGCTGACAAAGTGAGCTACTGCTGCCAGGCTTTTTAGCTGACTTGCTATACTACTCACATGACCAAGCCGCTCATTGGCCTCCTCGATTGCAACAACTTCTTCGTCTCCTGCGAGCGGCTCTTTCGGCCGGACCTCAAGGGGAAGCCAGTGGTCGTGCTCTCCAGCAACGACGGTTGCGTGGTAGCACGCTCCCAAGAGATAAAGGACATCGGTGTCCCTATGGGTGTCCCTTACTTCCAGATAAAGGACACACTCAATAAACACCGTGCCACAACGTTTTCTTCCCATTTCGCGCTCTACCGCGATATCTCCCGGCGCGTCTTTGCTGTTATGCGCAGCGAGCTCGACCAGGTCGAGCAATACTCCATCGACGAGGCCTTTTTCCTCGTCACCGAGGACCCCGAGGGTACGGCCCGGCGGGTGAAGCAGGCGGTCGAAAAAGCCGTTGGTATACCGGTTTCGGTGGGGGTCGCCCCCACCAAAACCTTGGCCAAATTCGCCAACCGCGAGGCCAAGCGGGGTAAGGGAGTGCATGTTTTCGATACAGCCAATTGGGCTGAGCTTGCTCCCACTGTTGCTCTGTCACAGATCTGGGGTGTCGGCGGGCAGCTCGAAAAGCGCTATGCGAGCCACGGTATGCGCGCCGTGGGCGATTTGCTCCAAGCCGATCAAGCACGTATACAGCAACTTTTTGGGGTTGGCGGCGTACGTCTCCAGCGTGAATTATCTGGCAAGATGGTCTTTGCGCTGCATGAAAAACATGAGCCACAACAGAGCATCATGAGCTCTCGTTCCTTCCCGGGGACAGTCACCGACCAAGCGGTTTTGGCCGATGCGGTGGCGTACCACGTGCGCCATGCAGCCGCCGACCTGCGCGCGCAGGCACAGGTGACCGGCCATGTCAGAGTCTCGATCTACCCCAGCCGACACGGCGATTTTGTGCTTCGTGGCGGTACTAAGGAGGCGATTTTGACCGCACCGACCAACAATACCTTGACGCTTCTGAACGTCGCTCACACGCTCCTTGAGGAGCTCTATGAACCTGACGTGCCATACAAGAAAGCCGGCGTGACCTTCCTCGAACTCGGGCCGGCCGAAGGGGTGACCGGCACGTTGTTTGCGCCTGATACTACGCCCGTAAATGCACGCCTTATGGCGGTGGTCGACCAGCTCAATCAACACAGTGGCAGGGAAGTGGTGCTGCTCGGCAGCCGCCTCAAGGGTGACCGCTGGCAAGCAAGATCTGAAGTCCGCTCGCCAGCCTATACGACTCGCTGGTCTGACATCGCCACGGTAAAGACAGAAAACAGCTAATCGACATTTGTTCTTTATTTTTAAAATGGATCATGTCCAAATAACTCCAGCAAAACGGCTCAAAACATCGCTCATTCAAAAGTACAAAAGTCACGACAATAAGGTTATCAACAGCGACTCTGAGACGGTAATTAAAGGACCAGGTATAATACAAGTAGTTCGATAGAAGTGATCAAGATTTCATAAAGGCTGAGATTTTCTCATAAATGGAATCACGATCTTCTCCACAGAAAACTTCGATCGAAACCTTCTCGTTTGTACAACGAAGAAGAAAGTTATTTACAAAAATAAATATTCAAACATGTTCGCAAATACAACTCACGTTGGTTTTGCGCAACGGGTGGTCGCGACACTTGTTGCAAGTGCAGTGTTGCTCTGGTCAATCGGAGCCTACACAACCGCACAAGCAGCTAACCTCACCTCCGTTAGTGATACGTTGTCTGACTCTGATCTTAGCGTCACGTCAGCGCACACTATCGCTTTTACCATACCAGCCGGCTCATCGTTGGATGCAGCGGACTCGTTCACAATCACTTTTCCGACTGATCTCGGAAGTGGTTTCACCGGTGTTAACACAGTGGTGGGCGGGGACCTGACTATAACGGTGAATGGTGGTGCGGCAAACGATGATTCGTTTACCGCCGTAGGTCAAGTGCTCACCATATCACTTGATACCACTGCAACCGCCGGTCAAGAAGTAGTAGTCGCGATCGCAGATGGAAAGATTACTAACCCCGATGCCGCTGGTTCGACCGAGATCGTCATTGCCACTCCAGCTGATACTGGTAAGACTCGAGTCGCTATCATCGACAATGTCTTGGTAACCGCCGTAGTCCAAACCACCTTCGATTTCACGATCACCGGACTCGCTACCTCTACCGCGATCAATGGTACCTCTACCACTGGTTCAACCTCACCTACAGAAATTCCGTTCGGTGTGTTGACGGCAGGAGAGATCAAGACCATGGCACAGCGACTCAATGTCACTACCAATGCCCGTAACGGCTTCGTGGTAACGGTTGAGCAAGACGGCAACCTCGCATCAACTAATGGTGCAGACATCGACGGTTTCTTTGATGGAACGTACGTTGACACACCACAGGCTTGGGCGGTACCGTCAAACTCACTACTCAATGAGAACACCTGGGGTCACTGGGGTCTCACGACCGAGGATGGTGACCTCCAAGGGGCTGGCACAAACTTTGCTTCTGCCAATACTTGGGTAGCAGCTAGTACGACACCGCGCGCCGTGATGGCTCACGACGGACCGTCAGATGGTCTTACACAGACCGCTGACTCGACTGGCGACGACGTAGGACAAACTGATGTTGGGTATCAGATCCAGATCACGCCACTTCAGGAAGCGGCTGATGACTACAACACAACCCTGACCTACATCGCTACTCCGACCTTCTAAGTTAAGTTCCAACGATGTAAAAACAAAAACCTCCTTCGGGAGGTTTTTGTTTTGTGCGTACACTGTATACAAGTTGCGGCCAGCGAGGCGTGCAGGTGGTATCATAAGCAAGTTACTATTATTTTTCTGGATCCCACCTATGCCACGGTCACTTTCTTCCGTTCGTCTTTGGTCTTTCTTTGTGACGCTTCTTCTAGCGTTCGCTCTAATGAGTGTAGGGCTGGTTTCGACCGCTCTCGCCCAAACAGCCGGCGTCAGTATCAAACCAGCGGTCATCGAGGAGACACTCGATCCGGGTATTGAGAAGCAGTATACCGTCACCATTCAGAACCTGAAGGAGACCGAGCAAATGTTCTACTTATTCACACGCAACATCAAAGGGGTGCGTGATGGTGGTGTGCCGGTCTTTGCCGAAACCGATGAGGTGACTGGCTACGAACTGGCCGACTGGCTTGAGCTGCCTATCACCGAGGTGCTCCTCGCAGGAAATGAACAGACGAGCGTTACCTTCACTATGCGGGTTCCAGAGAACGCCTCGCCCGGGAGTCACTTTGGTGGGGTGTTCATTTCGGTCGATCCACCAGAGATCGAGAACAGCGGCGCCGCCGTTGGTTATCAAGTGGCCAACATCATCAGCATCCGAGTCTCTGGCGACGCCATTGAAGAAGCAGATATCAGGCAGTTCTCGACCTCCAAATTTCTCTACGGGTCACAGAACGTCGACTTTGAGGTGCGCATTGAGAACAAGGGAAATGTGCTTATTCGTCCACGCGGTCCACTCGAGATCCGCAACATGCTCGGTAATAAGGTCGGGGATCTCACCTTCAATGAGGAACAGTTCGCTGTCTTTCCTGGTGATACCCGGGAGTTCACCAATATAAAATGGGAGGGTGATTCGATCGGCTTTGGTCGTTACGAGGCCGTACTTAGCCCGGTGTATGGTGACTACGGTGCCAAGAAGACCATGTCGAGCACGGTGACCTTCTGGATACTGCCGTGGAGTATCATTGGTCCGGCCATCGGCATCCTCGCGGTCATTCTCCTTATTGTGTTCGTGTTCGTTCGTCTGTACATCCGCCGCTCACTCGCGCACCTCAGTCACGGTCGTCGAGTCATCTACCGTCAGCGTCGCAACAATTCTTCCACGCTTCTCATCATCATGGTCGTCGCGCTCACCGTGACCGCTCTGTTCCTGATCGTGCTGTTAGCCCTCTTTGCCTAGTGATATAATGGCTGTATGACGTCACTTCAAGACAGTAACTACCATCGAGTGCTTCGTGTCGCCAGTGTGGTGGTGGCCGTGGTGCTGGTCTTTGAGAGTGGACTCTTGACCCAGGCCAGCAAAGAACTCGCCCAGAATACGCATTCCTACCTCGCCAACGCTATCGGTATCTCGGCTTCGGTGCAGCCAACCGAGCTCAATCAGCTCACGGCCGCCCTGACCCAAAAAGAGCAGGAACTTGCCGCCCGTGAAGCGGCCTTGGCCGAGCGTGAGATCGCTGTCGACCTAGCACCCGGTGCCGTCACCGAGACGACCACGTACATCATGGCCAGTATTCTGTTCATCCTGCTACTCCTCATTGTCCTCAACTACACGCTCGACTACCTGCGCGCCCGTGAGGAGCGCGAGATGCAACCTGTGTAATGCTCGAAAATCCGCTGCTCTCACGCGGTACAATAGAATGGTGCATATGATCACCGTGGAAAAATGGTGGCCGCTCATGGTGGTGGCAGTATTCGGCATTTTGGTCGGGTCGTTCTTCGTGCGTCCGTACCTGGTGGATGCCGTGAACATCCTCGAGTATCGAAACCTTCTCAGTGATTCGGGGCCGGCTGAGTATTCCAATCACACGCTTGAGTTCACCCTCAACACCGCGGTCTCTCCCGGTGGAAGTATTGAGCTTACGCCACCCAGTGGTTTTGAGATAGTTGGCACCTCCACCTTTGCTGAACGTAACGTGCAGCTATGGGTGAATGGGTCGCCACGCACTGCTTCTGCGAGCGCGGCCCCTGGTGTTGACCAGGTGGAGATCACCGCCGGTTCACCCGGTATGATCCGCTACACGCTCGCTCCCGATTCGGGTATTTCCGCCGGCAGCCGCTTAAAGCTTATGATCGGCAATCACACCACCACCGCGCTCCTGCCGGAAACTACGTACAGTACCTCGACTGGCACCACGACAACACCGGGTGACATCGAGCCTATTCTCAATTCGAGCGCGACGGGCAACCATAAGGTGAAGGTGGAAGTGTTCGATGGTGGGCGCGTCGCCAATGCTGATTTTGTCATATTTCTAAATGAGAAAGTACGGGTGCCAAATGCTGATACACGTGAGACGATACCGCCGTACCGTTTTAACCCGGCGCCGACCAGCACCGTGGGAGGTACGACGCTAAGTGTGGAAATATCCTTGGAAACCGATGAGTTGGCAGTTTGTAAGTACGACACGGTCGATGGGACCGATTTCAATCTCATGCCGAACACCTTCTCCAACACTGGTCTCATTTTTCATTCCACTATCGTGATGGTTGTTCCTAATACGGTGCAGCGATTCTTGGTTCGTTGTATTGACGACGAAGGTAACTACAACACCGATGACTTCCAGATCATCTTCACGGTCAATGAGATACCGACCGGTACTGCCAACACTGAAGGTAGCACGAGTGGAGATGGTAGCGGTACGGGCAATGAAGGAACGGGTGACGGCGCTGGTTCGGGTGGTACGACCGGTGAATCGAGCGGTCAGGAGCCATTGCAGGGAGGGTCTACCGGTACGGGTGGTTCTGGTGGCGGCGGTGGCGGCGGTTCGGGAGAGCGCGATGGCGCTACCGCCGGTGGTGGTTTTGAAAGTACCGATGCGCCGTATCCGAGCGGTGATGGTCGGGTCATCATTTCTGGGTATGCGTATCCCAATAGTACCGTCACCATTCTCGTAGATGGGAAGCTTTTCAATACCACCAGAGCAAATGGGACGGGTGTGTATTCGATCACGCTTGATGAGATCGCCCGCGGCGTATACACCTTCGGTGTATACGCCGCGGGCCCGGACGGCACCAAGTCCTCGACCTTTAGTACCTCGTTCACGGTGACGGGCGCGCGTACTTCGGCACTTAGTAACGTCAACGTCGCGCCGTCGATCAAGGTCACCCCTGACCCGGTCAGCCCTGGCCAGACGCTCACTGCTTCGGGGTACGCGCTGCCGAACGCGACCGTTTCCATACAAAATGGCAAATTGCGCGCTTCTATCGTGAAGGACATTACCACGACTTCCAACGCTTCCGGTCTTTGGACCACGACCATTGATACGGGAGGATTTTCGGTCGGAACGTACCAGATCCGCGCCAAGTCGGCCCAGACCGACGGCGTGTCGACTAACTGGTCTGAATATACATTTTATGGAGTGGGGCAGGCCGCTGACGTGCCTATCAATGCCGACCTCAACCGCGATGGCAAGGTAAACCTGATCGACTTCACTATCTTGCTCTTCTGGTGGAACAGTAACGGGGGAGACTCCGACCCGCCAGCCGACATCAACCGTGATGGCAAGGTCAGCCTGACCGACTTCTCGATCATGCTCTTTGCGTGGACCGGTTAGCGCTTCTCCGCTACATCAGAAACCGCGGCGGACCCGACTTTGTCCATAGACGGGTGCCTTCGGCACCCGTCATCGCGAGCCTGCGAAGCGATCCAGAGTTACGTCACCAAAAGCCGCCCCCCAACCCGTCATCACGCAAGGAGAACGAGGTGAGTCCTCGGGCTCATTTTTGGCGTCGGCGGAGAACGAGGTGAGTCCTCGGGCTCGTCCCGAGGTCTCTCCTCGGTCGACGCCGAAAAAAGCGGTTTCTCCCCGTCATCGCGAGGAACGACCGCTCAAGATCCGTCATTGCGAGGAGGGAGCGCAGCGGACGACGAAGCAATCCAGGATAAAATGGCATAACTCTGGATCGCTTCGCAGGCTCGCGATGACGACGAGGGGTGTTTTCCACCCACTGCTGAATGTGTCGTCTCTCACCATGGTAAACTAACCTCATGACCGGTACGAAGTACCTAGCTTTTGGAGTAGT
>CAZFSB010000010.1:0-28643 GCA_964521645.1 uncultured Candidatus Saccharibacteria bacterium
GGGGGGTGGGGTGCGCTGGGATTTTGGGTGGGGCGGGGCGTTCGGCCCCGCCCCGATGATACTCCTCGGGGGAAGGGTTGACGAAAGTGTACACCTAGGGGTACACTTTCGTCATATGACCACTAAATTCATCGGTATCAAAGACTTCCGCCAAAACATCGCAAAATACGCCAAAGCCGCGCAGGCAGGCAAGGCTCGTTACGTTGTCATGAACCGCACCAAGCCGCTGTTTGAAATTGCTCCGTTTGAAGAAGAGACGTACCTGGAGTCGTTTGTTGAGGAAATTCTTCAAGCAGAGCGTGATGCAGCTATGGGTAACACGATCACTCATGAGGAAATGTTAAAGATCCTCGATAAGCATGCAAAATGATGGTGCGACTCGAATATACTCCGCAGGCTCGGAAGGATCTTACACGTTTAGAAAATTTAGATGCGAAAAGGATCGTCAAGAAGATCGAAGAGTGTGCGTCGCTGCCCGATCCGCTGATGCGAGCAAAACCTCTCACTGGCGTTTTAGCTGGAAAGTATCGCTACAGGATCGGTGACTATCGAGCCATTTTTAGTGTTGGTGCTGATGGCACCATAACATTGCTCACCATACTGTCGGTAAAGCATCGCAAAGAGGTGTACCGCTAACTCGCGCTGCTGTGGGTAATTCAAATTTAATTCTTGAAAAGCAAGTATAATAATTGAGTATGTCCTTTCTACAGAGACTCAAAGGACGGGGAGTGCGCAGCGATGAAGCATCGCTGTTATCTGATGCCGAAGAAACCGCGGTCGACAAGGTCGCGCAGCTGCATGTCGACGTCTACCAGACCGAACGCATGATCGTCGTGTACGCGCAGTCAGCAGGCGCCGACATGAACGACGTGCACGTTTCCATCGAGGGCGACGCCGATATCATCCTCATCGAGGGCAAGCGCATTCGTCCAGAATACATTGTGTTTCCAAAGAAGAAGGTCAAGGGCTCGTTCGTGGCCGAGGAATGCGTATGGGGCGATTTCTACCGCCGCATCATTCTGCCCGAGAGCGTCAATATTGATAAAGCCGAAGCAAAGATAAAAAATGGGGTGCTCATCTTGGTGTTACCACTTCTGAAACCAAGTGAAAAGGAGAAGGTCCAGCTCAAAGTGATGGGCGGCCGCGGGCTCCCCAAACGCACCGATTAGTTCACCCCACCTGTTCTTATGTTGCACCTTTCAAAACAATTCGTTCCTTCTCTCCTCCTCACCGCGCTGGTGCTGTGGTTTTTCTTTATATCAGTGTTGACGGCCTTCGCGGCTGATCTGGCTGTTTCGCCAAGCACTGGTTCGTACTCGGTGGGGCAGACCTTCACTGTCAATGTCCGCGCCGTACCAAATGGCGACAACATCAACGCGGTCGAATCGAGCATCGCTTTTGACCCATCGCTCCTCTCGGTGGTGAGTGTCAGTAAGACCGGCTCAGCCTTCACTCTCTGGACCACCGAACCAACCTTTTCCAATAGCGCCGGTACCGTGACCTTCGGCGGTGGTAGCCCGACTCCGTTCACGACTGCTTCCAACTTGGTCTCGGTCACCTTCCGCACCCTCAAGGAAGGTACTGCTGCCGTTACCTTCCGCACCTCTTCTGTACTCGCTGCCGACGGTCGTGGTACCGATGTCTTCAAGAACGCGACCAACGGTTCCTTCACGATCGCGGCTGCGACGACCCCAACGCCGACTCCGCCCACACCAACTCAGCCAGTTGAGACTCCAGAAGCAGACGAAGAGGATGGCGACCAAGCGATCATCTTTGGTGACCCACCGCGCGCGCCAGAAGTTGGCTCGCCGACCTTCCTCGATCCGGAGCTCTGGTACAACAAGACGGAAGGTGTATTTAGTTGGACATTGCCATTTGACGTCAATGCCGTAGCAGTAGAGATCACCGATGACCCTGAGAACAGACCAGAGGAGAACGAAGACGCTATCATCGACCCGCCAGTTGAAGACTTCGTCATCAGCAAGGCTATTGTCAAAGACGGTGTTCAGTACGTCAGTGTAAACTTTAAGAATCAGGTCGGTTGGGGAGCGGTGACCAACCGCAAGCTGCAGATCGACACCACCGCACCAGAACCTTTTGCGATCAACGTGCAGGCGGGTACTTCACCCGATTCCTTCCCGATGCTGCGCTTTGAGGCAAGAGACGTCACCTCTGGTATTGAGTACTACGAGATGACCATTGCTGACAAGGAACCGCTTCGCGTCACCCCTGATGAAGCGAGACTCGGCTATCTCCTCAAGGAACTCGAGGATGGTACGTACACGGTGAAGGTCGTTGCTTCTGATATGGCCGGCAACAAGCGAGAGAGCAGCGTGGCTGTCCTCATCACCGCCGGCTGGGTGAAGCCGCTCGTTACTGAGGACGAGGGTTCATTCTGGGACTTCCTCACCCCGATGAACTTCTTCATCTTCTTCCTGATCGTCATCATCCTGCTCCAGACCATTTACTTCTGGCACGAGCAGAAGATCCTTAAGGAGCGAGAAGAGAAGTTGCGCCGCGAGACGCGCGAGATCCAAGACCAAATGGAGAAGATATTCTCCGCCCTGCGCGATGAGATCTACGACCAGATCAACATGATCACCAAGCGTAAGCGACTGTCGAGCAAGGAAAAGGAGGCGGTAGAGGCGCTTACCCAAGCCCTGGAGGTCTCCGAGACCTTGATAGAAAAGGAAATCAATGACGTAAAGACGATTTTGAAGTAGAATAGGCTGATAAATCCACAGAAAGGTTGATATACCGCGCGCCCCCGAAGGGGGCGCGCGGTATACTTATAATTGCACCCCATTCTACCAAGAATGAACGGGTGTGGTGTGTAGTGGAAAATCAAACCCCTTACAACACAATAAAAAATCGAATACTAAGACTTTTGAAAGCGCCGGGAGGGATATTGCAGGCTTTTATTAGTGCTAAAAAACCACTTTCTAAGATAACTCTTGCGCTTGCCCTCGTCTTGGTGGTCGCTTTTACCTTCACTCAATCAGTCTTTTCAAAGCGTCCACTTGATATCAATTTCGGAACGACTCAAACGCTCAATCTTTTCCCGGCCAACGTGAGTACTAATGACTGGGCTGGGACCGAGAACGTCCTCATTCAAGATCTTACCGACACCACCTTGTACCAAGAATTCAGCGCGCGCTCATCAGCTTACGTACCACAACCCGAGCTGCTCATTCCGACACCAACCCCGAGCACGGCCCCGGTCTCGACACCAAGCGAAATTGAAGCGGGAGTGACGGAGCCTGGAACAGCAGACCAACCGCAAGAGCCAACCTCGGAAGTGCCGGCGGCTGGTACCGATGAACCAACTGAAGTCCCACCACCGGTCTCCGAGCCGGAGCCGGTAGTAGAAGAAGTTCCCGCGCCAGAACCAGAGGCGCCAGCTCCCGAACCAGCGCCAACTGAACCGGTTTCTTTCCTTCCTCCTTCACCGACAAGCGCGGTGTTCGCGACCAGCTGGCAGCTGTTCCCACTCGCGCAACTGTCGATCGTTTCTCCGGCCGAACCAGTCGCAGCAGAAGAACCGGCGACACCCGAACCAACGGTCGAGGCTGAACCGCAGGTTGACCCAGTTCTCGAACCTCAACCGCAGAGTGACCCGGCTGCCGCGCCAGAACCAGAAACCCAACCAGAGCCCACCGCTGTTGAACCGGCACCAACCCCGACCGATGAACCGACCGTGCTTCCAGATGAGACACTTGCCTCCGAGCCAGTTGCTCCGACCCCCGAGACGCAACCGGAAGCTGTTGAAGCGCCCGTGGCGACCTTCCCGACCCATGACATCGTCCTGTCTGATTTCGATACCCCTCCACTTGAACCTGGTCAGTTTGTGACCGGCATGCAGCTGCGTCTCTCTTTTGCCGCTCGGCTCGATGACCCGACGATCGAACCCACACCGTATGTCGAGGTTCTCTTCAGTACACCCGAAGAGCAGCGCACGGTCGGTATCATTCCGCTTGATGACGAAGTTTCAAACGCTCTCAACGGAGGTTACTTCCTCTTTGCGCTGCCAGATATCGTCTCTCTGGAAGCGTTGGCTGATGTCTCGGTCACTGTCCGATACCACGGTGAAGCGGATGCGCTCGATGGCATGTTCCTCGACGCTGCCTGGCTCGAACTCGAAACGCGAACGGTGACCAAAGAGGACCTCAAGAAGCGCGGCGTGGCTGGTCAGATCACTGGTCTCGAGTTGCCAACCGTCAGCACGCTCATCAGTGACCAGGTCAACTTCCGTCGTGATGAGAGTCCGCTCTTCAACCTCCGCTACAACTCGCAGCGCAATTTCATCATCCGCGGGCTGCGTAATTTGATGGGCCGAGACCTGGTCTCGGTGGAGTCGGTGGCTGTCACCCATCGTTCCTTTGGCCTCTTGGGTATCGAACCAGAACTCACCATCACCAAGAACGGGCTCCTTACTATCGAGATACCGAGCGAAGACCTCGCGAACATGCGCCCCGGTGAGTACGAGGTTACGCTCACGCTCAATGAGGGTGGAGTCGAATTCACTGACACCTTCAACTTCACCTGGGGGATACTTTCCACCAACCCGAACAAGTCTGAGTATCAGGTAGGGGAGACGGCGCACATTTCGATCGGCGCGCTGACGCCAAGCGGACACACTATCTGTGAAGCTGATCTCGATCTCTACGTGACCGACCCGCTCGGCTATGTCTCGCGCGTTGCGGTGACACCGTCGGGACAGTGTAATGGTAATAATGTGGTCGACGTGCCTGACTTCAGTGCGCTCGTGCCGGTCACGGTGCCGGGTGCGTATGAGCTCTACCTAGAACGCCTCGACGACACTGGCGCAGTGCTCGGCTTTACCACCGATACTTTCAACGCGGTCTTGGAACAAGATATCTCGATCGAGCGTAGTGGCCCGACTCGTATCTACCCACCAGCCATGTACCCGATGACGCTCACGGTCTCTACCACGCGGTCGTTTACTGGGACGCTTACCGAGGTCGTGCCGGCCAGCTTCCTCATCTACGATACCGAGGCCAGTATCACCTCTGACGGTATCACGCAGACGCTCGAGTGGGAGCTCGACCTGCTGGCCGGCAACTCTGAGACGGTGAGCTATCGGTTTGACGCGCCGGACATTTCACCGTATTTGTTCAATCTTGGTCCGGCGCGTCTTGATGCCGAGTCGGGTACCGTCTTGCCGGCAGAACCGAACGCCTCGACCTCAGCTAGAAGCTCGCCAGCGGTAGAACCGATGAGCGGCAACGTCTTTATCGAACACCGTCGCTGGCAGATCGCTTCCGACGCAGTCGGAAAGATGCTGCTCTTCTGGCCAGACGGAGCGACGTTGCCGACCGACTGGGTCTGTGTGTCCTGCACCTCAGGAGATCCATTCTTCCAGCGCTTCGCCATGGGAAGTTCGACGTACAACAACACGGGAGGAGCAACGACGCACACGCATACCGCAAGCGGTTCGATACTCGCCACTACTGATATCACGACAGAACCAACTGGCGCTAACGCCATCGCCATTGGTACGCACACGCACACCTACAACCCCGCTATCGGTACGGCTTCCAATCTGCCCGAGTACCGTCAGTTGCGCGTGATCCGGTACGATGCGGCAGCGGGTGAGCCGGCCACTATTCCAGCCGGCGCTATTGGTATCTTTGACGTCGCCTCATCATCGCTCCCAAGTGGTTGGAACCGTTACGCGGCGCAAGATGGTAAGTACATTTATGGCGAAGACACCCCTGGTACGACCGGTGGTTCTAATACCCACACGCACAGCATCTCTGGTACGACCGGTGCTGCCGCCGGTGGTAGTTACCAGAGCCGCGGGCCAGATGCAGCCAATGGTTCGACCCCCGACCATACGCACACTATTAGCGGCAGCACCGGCAGTGTTTCCAACGAACCGCCATACATTGAGGTATTGCTCGGACAACTGACCACCGACGCTGCTCCACCAAACGGCCTCATCGCCATGTGGGATGAGGAGGTGGATAGTGGTTGGGTTGATGTCTCTTCAGCTCCAACCGACGCCTTCAGTAACCGCTTCCTTAAGGCTTCGACAACGTACGGTGCGACCAGCGGAGCGATCACGCACTCTCACGCGGATGTTACCGGACTCACTTCATCGGTGCCGAGTGCCATTGTGACTACGGCCCGTGCCGGTTCAGGTGGTGCCAGTGATGTGCATACGCACAGTACTGATGTGACCAACTTCTCGACCGACGCGCATCTGCCGCCGTACGTTACCGTCGTGTTTGGTAAGCGCCAGGGAACTGACCCTGTCTATGCGCAGAACT
Source organism: uncultured Candidatus Saccharibacteria bacterium (assembly GCA_964521645.1). Lineage (GTDB taxonomy): Bacteria > Patescibacteriota > Minisyncoccia > Phycocordibacterales > UBA918 > OLB19. The sequence goes on from CAZFSB010000010.1 coordinate 6,294, forward strand.
CATCACGCTGGTATGTGAACACGAATGCCCAGACGCCGACCGACCCGTGGCCAAGTGGCGGGACCGACCTTACTGAGCGCGTAGCGATCACTGCCACCAGCACGCCGGTCAAGAATGGCGCGGTGGTGCGCTTGCGTATGAACGTCGGCGTCACCAATGCCACCTCCACTGCTGGCGCTACCTTCAAGTTGCAGTATGCTGCGGCCGATACCTGTAGCGCGGCGAGCGGTTGGCTCGACGTTGGCGACACGTCTTCGAGTACCCTTTGGCGCGGCTACAACAACACCTCAGTGAACGATCACTCGACCATTAGCTCGCTGCTCCTTGCTTCCAGTACCGTCGCGGCCACCTACGAGGAGAACGGATACGCCACGAGCACCCCGAACGATATTCCGCTCGATGGCTACGGCGAGTGGGACTTTGTGTTGCAGCAAAACGGCGCGCTCGCCGGGACCAACTACTGCTTCCGCCTCGTTGAAAGTGATGGGACTGCTCTGTTGACCTACAGTCACTACCCGCAACTGTTCACCAATGAAGCACCAAATAACCTCACTCTCGAGAAACTATTTGATAATGAAAAAACCGCATCGACGACCCCGTGGTTCTACTTCTACGCGACCGATGCCGAGGGTGAGAAGGTACACTACGAGATCGAGGTCGCCGATAATTACACCTTCACTTCTCCGGTCATCGACCGAAACACCATCAGTCACTCGGCTCAGTTTGAGAATCAGGTACTCATTTCGGACAAGGCCCCATTCAATCATGGGCAGCTGATAAGGTTCACTCCAAGCACGTCACTCACCAATGGTACGACTTACTACTGGCGCGTGCGCGCGCAAGACCCGGAAGGTTCGGGGGCGTGGGGCGACTGGTCGACCATCTACAGCTTCACCACCGACAATACCCTCGATGCTTCCGCTTGGTTCCAGACCGAGAATGAACAGTTTGATACGAATACGTTGAGCGGAGTGGAGACTACCGGTGACTCGGTATCGCTCATCAGCGGGTCGACGACCGGCTCGATGACCAGCACGCCGATCGATTTCACTGATGGAGAGCGGGGAACAGCGTGGGACAACCTATCGTTCAGCGAAACCGATACTAATAGCGTGCTTGAGTTCCAGATCGAGTATCTCGACGGATTAGATACGTGGACGCTCATTCCGGACGGTGACCTGCCTGGTAACGCGGCTGGGTTTGGTACGTCACCGGTGAGTCTGCTTGGGCTTGATGTTGATACGTACCAAGTCATTCGCGTGGTGGCTAATTTCACTGCCAACACCGGCAGTCCGAGTCTGCAAGATTGGACCATCAACTGGGGTTACCTGGTTGAGACTCCGACGATCACAAAACTGTTCCCGAGCGAGCAGGTGGGCACAACTACACCAACATTTGAGTTCACCACCACTGACCCGCAGAGTGATAGTTTGACCTACGAGGTACAGTGGTCGCTGACACCTGATTTTGCCGCCTCGACCACGCGCATCTCTGATACTGATGCCGGCTTTGCCAATATCGACTTGGGTGCCGATACCGACCCATTCATTTCCGGTGACACTATCCAATTCACTATCCAGCCAGCAGACGCGCTTACTGGTACGACCACATACTGGTGGCGCGTGCGCGCCAAGGATACGACCGGCGACAACGCGTGGTCATTCTGGACGACGCCACGCAGCTTCACGGTCATCCCTGGTACCGAGGTCTCGACCTGGTTCCAGACGACTGAAGAGCAATTTGCAAGCAACATTCTTTCGGGAACATTGCCCGTCGCCACCGATGCGGTGACGGTAGCGACGACGGCCTCGGAGGCGATGATCGTGTATGGCGAAGGAATAGAGACCGCGCCGCGGTATCGACAGTGGAATGGCACATCGCTTACGCCACAAGGAGCGATGGAAGACGTCGGTGCGCCGATACGGTGGGCGATCGTCCGTGCGGGTACGACCCGCGAAGAGTATGTGGCAGCGACTGTCGGTACCGACGCCGACGTAAGCGCGCAGGTCTTTTCGACCGGCGAGTGGGGGAACCTCCAAGAGATGACCATCAACATGGGTAGCGTCAACGCGCGTGGTTTTGATGTCGCGTACGAGACGCTCTCTGGCGACGCGCTGGTGGCATACTGTGACGCGACGACGGGCGAAGCCAATTACTACATTTGGAACGGAACCACTTGGACAGCCGGCGCCGGCATTACCCTCGGCAGCGCGAATAGTTGTGAATGGATCCAGCTTGCTTCTGACCCCGTGTCAGACGAGATCATTCTTCTGTCACGTGACAGCACGGGCGGGCAGTATGAAGCACAGGTGTGGAATGGCACGACCTGGGGCAACTCGACCACGCAGGGAAGCATCGTCGAGGCGGCGCACGAGGGTATGAGCGTTATGTATGAGGAAAGCGGCAACCAAGCTGTCATTGTGACCTCAGATGGTAACCCGGCGCGTTTCCGCTGGAATAGCTGGAATGGTACGACCTGGGGAACGGTTGCAACGCAGACTATCGGCGATGACTTCGAGTGGGGTAAGCTGGTGCGTGACATCGGCACTGACGAGATGATGCTCTGTTACCAAGATGAAGACTCTGATATTGGCTACGTGCATTGGACCGGCGCCGCTTGGACTGGGCAGGGAGAGCTGATCGCTGACGGTACTGCCAACGTCAAGAATGATCCAGCCTTTGCGTGTGTCTTTGAAGACACGAGTGGTCGGGATAACTATGTACTGCAGACCTTTAGTAACACGACGCAGACCAATTACAGCACTTGGAACAATACGGCCTGGTCGACAGCGGCGCAGGTAAACACCATCAGCGATAGCGCGACGATGCAGCTCATCCGAACCGGAGATGCCAATATCCTTGGAATATTCTTTAATGACCCTAACGACACCCTGGCCTTCAGTACCTGGAGTGGTACAGCCTGGTCGACCACGGCAACACTGGTAGCCGATGCTTCGGTGGATACCACACCATACCGTGAGCCGTATCACATGGCGCCGCGCAATGAGGGTACGACCGGTACGACCATTGTGAGTCCGGCCGTCAACTTTTCTGATGGAAACGGTCCGTACTGGAAGACCTTCTCGTGGAATGATACGCAGCCTGGTAGTAGCGAGATCTTGTACCATTTACAGTACCTGACTTCGACCGGTACCTGGGCCTTCATCCCTGATGTCGACCTGCCGGGTAACGTGGCCGGCACGACGACCGGGCCGTTCGATCTCTCCGACCTCAATACGGTCACGTACGCGACCCTTCGACCATATGCGGAACTTTCCTGTGACGGTTCGGGTAACTGCCCAGAGATCAGTGATTGGAAGATCGAGTGGGCGGGCGGTATCACAATTTCCGGAACTGCGCAGGAGTATGATCAGGCCACCAACGTTACAGCCGGAGCAGTGGCGGTAGCGGTCAACGGCGTGCTGCAGACCGGGAAAACGGGCGCGATCAGCGCTGGCACTTGGAGTATCAGCAACGTCACCACCTTCCCGGGAGATGTAGTAACGCTGTTCATTTCTTCGGCGGCTGATACCAATGAAGCAGTGGCGGTCACTCGTTACGATGGGCAGGGTGATATTGACGGGGTGGTGCTGTATGAGCGACACCTCACGCTCGGCTCGAATGACGCGACTACGACGCCGCTTACCAACAGTGATATCGGTCTGTATGACTTCACCAATACCGAGGATGTGTTCGTGAATGTGACTGGTTCGTTACTCGAGATCTGCGTGGCGGGAGATTGCACCGACGCTCGCCTCTACGTGAAGGCGGGAACGTACTACACCCCAGGCGGAAGAGTGGTGACCCACGACCTGGTCAACAACGGTATCTTCACGGCTGGCTCATTCACTCATGAAGTGAGTGGTTCGTGGGATGACAACGGCACAAGCACCTTAACCGGCTCGACGGTGGTCTTTGCGGCCACCAGTACGACCGAGTCGATCGACACGACTGGTGCGGTGACGAGTGGTTTCAATACTGTGACGTTTGGCACGACAACTGGCAGTGGTACCTGGACCCTCGCGAACACGCTCGATGTGAACGGCAATCTCACTGTCTCGCGCGGTACGCTCGACCGCGGTACGACCAGCATCACGGTGGCTGGCAACTTGGTGACCGGGGCAAATGGTTTCTGGAGTGGCCTTGGCACCACCACCTTCGACGGTACGGTAGCGGCTACCTGGAATGATCAGAACGCGACAAAGCAAAATATCGGCCGAGCGGTCATTGATGGGACCAACAAAGTGGTCACCCTCGCGGGTAATGTGGCAGCAGAGTCGGTGACCATTGGTGCTAATGACACGCTTGATGCTTCGACCAGTCACTTCGACATCACGGTGTATGGCAGTTGGAGTAACAGCAACAATTTCCTGGCGCGCAACGGTGAGGTGTTCTTTGCCGCCACTTCTGGCGGGCAAACCATCACCACCGCCGGCGATGCGTTTTACGACCTTACTTTCACCGGCGTGGGTGGAGCTTGGTCGTTCACCGAATCAACGCTGCTCGTGAATGACGACCTTACTATCGCCACCGGAACGGTCACCTTGCCGACAGCCACTACGACTATTGCTGGCAACTTTGACGCGACCGGTGGTGCATTCGCACACAATAACGGAACAATGCTCTTTACCTCGGGGGCAGCCAAGACTATCACCTTTGCTGGCGGACTGTTTACCAACGTCGCACACAACCTGGTGTTCAACGGCGCGGGTAGCTGGACCATCACCGATACCAACGCGACCACTACCAACGACCTTCGCGTCCAGCAGGGAACGGTGAATTTCCCGACTGGCGTACTGGCTGTCGGTGGCACGGTGATTGATGCTGGGGGAACGTTTGTCGGTGGAACTGGTACGGTACTGTTCTACAGCAGCGTGAGTGAGATCATTACGGCTGGTGGTTCGAGTTTTGGTTCGGTGGTGTTTGAGGGTACAGGCGACTGGTCATTTGCTGATGCTACAGCCGATATCAATGGCGACCTTGCGGTGCGACAAGGTACGGTGACACTCCCAAGTGGCACGCTCACAGTTGGCGGTTCGTATGATAACGCAGACACCGTGGTCGCGGGCACGGGGGTGGTGACGTTTGATTCGCTTGATGCCGGCGAGACGATCGACTTTGGTGCGTCGACGCTTTACAACGTGGTCTTTGACAGTGTCGCTGGTGGTTGGACGATCGTCTCGCCGGCTACCACCACGAATAATTTCGCCCTCACCAGTGCGAGTGATTGGACTCTCGCGTCCGGACAGGTGCTGTCGGTCGGTGGTGAGTTCACCAACAGTGTCGGTGGTGCTTCGACCACGTGGAGCGGTTCCACCCTTTCCCTTGAGGCGGGTGAGTACAGTATCAATACTAAGAATGACAATGGCGATGTGTACGAGACGCTACGCATCGCTACTGGTGCACAGATAAAACTCTGGAACTCGAGTGCGGCAAGCTACCAGGTTGCTTCGGGGGCTTCGCTCTACTCACAAGATCACAACGAAGCTGACGGAGAACTCCATATCTTTGGTGAGTACTCACGCACGAGCGGTGCCGAGTACTGGAGCTACGCGACTGACTTTGATGGCACCGATCTCGCGACCACGAGCAGTGAACGACCGGTCGATGTGCGTTTTGCGAGTGGTGCCAGCGCCCTCCTTACTAATTCGACTCTGGAGATAGTGGGTGACGCCACGGCTTCGACTACCATCGCCAACCAGGGCGCTGGCACTTACACGGTAAATATCAGTGGCGGTACGACCACCGCGCAGTATTACGAGTTTGCCGACCTGGGAGCGACAGGAGTATCGCTACTTAATGCCGCATTGGTTCCGCTTCTCCGTGATGGTTCGTATACGGTGGCAGCCCCGGGTGGTACCGCGCTCACTCTTTCATCGACGACGATCGACGCCAACCCTGGCAAGCAGATTTACAACGTGACCTTCGCGACCACGACCGTCATTGCGGCAACTAACGTCACTCAGACTGATGGCACCCCGGCTTCCTTCTGGTGGTTCCGCGATGGCCACGGCAATCTCTATGGTGAAGGGTACGACAACGATACTGGCGACCCTGGTTCGGTGCGCTTCGATGACAGTTCACTCGTCATTACCATCGCTGGTACGGTGTACAGCGATGCGGGAGTGACACCGATCGTTGGGGGCACCTGTAACGGTACAACACCAGTCGTGCGCGTGATGATCGATGGAGTACTCGCGACCACGACCAGCTGTAGTAACGTTGATGGTTCTTACAGCGCAGCAAATATTGTGGTCATCGGCGACCCGACCATTACGGTGTTCCTCAATGATGCCTCGGGTGGAGAAAAGGGAAGTGTCATCACCCGCACGCCGACTAGCGACCTGCTCGATATGGATATTTACGCTGACCGCGTGATCGTCCGGAATGAAGATACTGATCCGCTGTCGATCGTGAATCTGGCGGTGTACGACAGCAGTGATGACAGTGACCTACAGTTCACTGCGGCTACCTCAACGAGTGGAGACACGCTCACTGTGCTAGCCGGTAATGAGTTACGCGTATCGGCGACCTCTACCTTCACGCCGGGTGGGGAGGTCACGCTGGCGGCGAACGCGGCCGCCAATGGTCATGATGGAACGCTCTACCTCGCCAATGGCGCAACCTTCAACGCGTACAGCACCTCGACGCTGACCATTGGCGGCCGGCTCGCCCTCGAAACCGCCACGACCTTCAACGCCGCCAGTACGACTGTTCTCATGAACGCTTCCACTACCGGTAAGAGCATCACTGCTCCAGGGGAGGTGGTGTTCAATGAGCTTACTTTCAATGGTACTGGTGGAAGCTGGAATCTCGGCGCCGACATTCGTGTCGAAGGTGATATGACCATCACTGCGGGTACAGTCACCGGTACTGGAGATATCTACCTGCCAAGCGGTTCGCTCATCGGTAATGGTGTCCTCTCGCTCGGTGGTGGTACGACCACGCTCGCCGTATCCAATACGCTCGGTGGCACGACCGCGTGGACCTTCTACGATCTGTCGCTCGGAGATTCTCTCCAGGTGGGAACCACCACGCCACTCTTTACCAGCACCACCACCGTATCTGGTACCCTCACCATCAATGCTGCGCACTACCTCGATGCGGGTAGTACCGTTTGGGATCTCGCTGGCGCTGGCACCGTGTTCGTCGAGAATGGCACCTTTATCGAAGATACGAGCACTATTCGCTACAGCGGTGCCGGCGCCAGCGTCCTTCCGACGCAGTACTACAACCTCGACCTCAACGCCGGCGCTGGCACACCGACCTACACCGCCACCGGACTCGGGTTGATCGTCGACAACGACCTCACCATCGGTGGTGACGCGTCATCGACCTTCGACCTCAACACCAATGACCTACTGATCGACGTCAACGGTTCGGTCATCATTCGCGCCAACGGCACGCTGCTTGCGAGTGATACTGATGAGTTCACGATCGCGGGAAGCTACACCAATGATGGTATTTTCACTGGCAATGGCGGCACGCTCACCTTCGACGGCGCTGGCACTACCAACATTGCGGCCGGAGTCAGTAGTTTCAGTTCGGTACTTATTGCGGCTACTGGTGATGTGAGCATCACTGAACACGCGACGGCGACCGATTCATTCACCCTCAGTACAGCGAATACTTTCACGGTGACAAGCGGACAGGCTCTGGCGGTTGGTGACACCTTCTTTAATGCTCTTGGTGGGGCGGCTACCGACTGGACCGGCTCGACCCTGCGCCTTTACGGCAGTAATAATTACAGCATCAATGCGGCGACTACCACCGACACGTACGGAACACTGGAAGTTGATGATACGACTCAGATCAGGATGTGGAATTCCGACGCTGGCACGTACGATGTGTCCGCGACCGCTTCGCTCTACTCACAAGACCACGGCAATGACGCCGGTCGGCTGCATATCTATGGAGCCTATCAGCACGGAAGCGGCACCGACCACTGGAGCTACGCGACCGATTTTGATGGTACCGCTCTTGGCGGCAGTTCGAGAAAGGTTGATGTCTACGTCGCGACCAGCTCGAGCGTACGGTATACCGGAGGCGGGCTCTCGGTCGTTGGTAACGGCACGCTCGGTTCAACGACCGTACAAGCGCTTGGTACCGGCACGTATGGTATTTCAGTCGGCGGAACGGCTTCGACCACTTGGCGATACTACGAACTGCGCGATATGGACAGTGCTGGTCTCGTGCTGGCTGGTACAGTAGACGTACACGACCTTTCAGACGGCGATATTGAGGTCTCACAAAACACGGGAACTGGTATTACTGTACAAGACTCAGTCATCACCAGTAACCCAGCTGAACTCTTCTACAACAACCGCTTTGCGCTGGTTGGAGCAGCGACCGGCACCAACGTGACCGCCACTGGCAGCCCACTCAGTTCATGGAAATTCCAGAGTCACTACGGCGGTCTTGATGGTGAAAGTTATGACAATGACGATGGTGGTGACCCGGGATACATTGCGTGGGACAACTCCACCTCTACGATTACCGTCAGTGGTTACGTCTACAGCGACGAGGGAACTACTCCGCTCCCGGCTTGTATTGGTAACACTAATGCCATTATCACCCTGTACGTGAATGGTGCGGTCTTCGATACGGTTGATTGTACCGATGCCGGCTTCTTCACGTTCACCGATATTGTGTACTCATCAAATCAGTCGGTCATTGCCTACATTGATAACGGTGGTGCCGATATGGGGGCAACGGTATCGGTTGACCTGGTCTCTGACGTCTTTAATTTCAATATTTATGAGAACCGGGTCATTGCTCGACATGAGGCGACTGATCCTCTGACCAACGCAGAATTTGCATCGTGGGATTCTGACAACGCGGATATACCGTACACCGCAAACGGTGGCAACCTTGTCCTTCCCGCAGATACCAAACTCTTGGTGTGGGCCAATAAAGAATTTGAGCCGAACGGAAATGTGATGGTCTCTGGTGGCGGCGCGGGCGCGGCATATGACGGAACGCTTGAGTTGAAGAATGGCGCGACCTGGACCGGTCAGGGCACGGAAACACTCTCGATCGGCGGTAGCTTCTTGCTCGGTTCCGGCGCGGCCTTTGTCTCAGGAAGTGGAACCACTACCTTCACCACTACCGGAGCAGCCCGTACGATTGCGGTCAACGAGGGAGACTTCCACCACATTGCTTTCACCGGTAGCGGCAGCTGGACAGTCACCGATCCGACCCTCACCGTTGATGGTAACTTCACACAAACAAATGGTTCGCTGACTTTCCCAACGGGCACCTCGACCTTCAGCGGTTCGTTCAGCAAGAGCGGCGGAACCTTTGACGCCAACGACGGACTGGTGGTATTTAGCGGCACCGGCGCGCAGACGGTTACCCTCGGAGGTTCTGATCTCGCTACTGTCAATTTCACGTCTGGAAACTACAGCTTTGGTGACACCAATGCGACGACCACCAGGTCCGTGACGATAAGCGGAGGGTCACTCTCGCTCCCGAGTGGTACGCTCGGCGTGGGTGGAGACTTCACCAATCTTGGTGGCTCGATCGTGCACAATACTTCAGAGTTGGTCTTCTCAAGCACTACCGCCGCAACGCTGCTTGCGTCGAGTTCCGACCTTTACGGCGTGCGCTTCATTGGTGGTGGAACATATACTTTCGCCGATGAAGATATTGCTCTCCTCGATAGTCTTATCATAGAGAGTGGCGATGTGCTGCTCGCTTCTGGGACGGTGGCGATCGGCGGCAGTTTTGATGCTAGTGCGGGTACCTTCGACCATGCGTCAGGCACTATCCTCTTCAACTCAGTTGATGGCGGCGAATTCGTCGATGCTGGTACCAGTCCTTTCTACAATGTGCAATTTTCCACTCCGACTGGCGGGTACACCATCATCGGCAACGCAACGACCACCAATAATTTTGCTCTCGCGTCTGCCAATTCCTTCACCTTACAATCGGGAGCGGTCCTGGCCGTGCAGGGAGTCTTCGCTAATTCGGTTGGTGGCGCTAACACCACCTGGACCGGTAGTACGCTGAAACTCGATGGGGCCAATGCGTACACGGTCAACACCAAGACCGCAGGTGGAGATCAGTATGAGACCTTGCTCATTGGTGCAAACAGCGACATCAGACTTTGGAATTCCGCAGCTACGACCACCACTGTCGACTCGACCGCTTCGCTGTACTCACAAGATCATGGAACGAGCAACGGCTCACTCTACATATACGGAGATTTCCATATTGGCACCACCACTGAGTACTGGAGCTACGCGACTGACTTTGACGGTGCTAGTCTCACTGGTAGCGAGCGACCGGTAACGGTTGCTCATGCGGCCAATGCCACGACCACGGTCGACGGTGGTACCTTGCGCATCATCGGTACCAGCGGTAACGAGACGACCATCACCAACCAAGGTTCTGGTACCTACGCAATGAATGTCGGTGCCGGCACCTTCACCGCGCAGCGGTACGCCTTCCGTAACCTCAATGCTACCGGTCTCAACCTCTACGGCACCTCAGCTATCTCCTCACTCTCATACGGAGACTTCGAATTGGCGGTCGATGGCGGCACGCTCATCTCACTCTCGTCGACGACGCTCAACGCCAACGCATCGCTCGTCATCACTGGTAACCGCTTTGCGACCACGACCGCCATCACCGGGAACAACGTGACTCTCACCGGTGTGACCAGCAATGCCTGGACGTTCACCTCCCACCCGGGCAACCTCGATGGTGAGAATTTCGACGTCGATGGAGCAACGGCTTGTGGTTCGGTCCGCTGGAGCGATAGCGCTTGTCTCCTCACCCAGCAGACCAACTACCGCTGGCGCAATGATGATGGCGGACTCGGCGTCCCGGATGGCGAATGGTACGACCTCGATTGGGCAGCGCGGCAGTATGTTCGTGTCAAAAACGTAGACTCGACAAGCTACACCGATGCGGCTGTTAAACTGATAGTCGAGTACGATGCTGACATGCAAGCCGACTTTGACGACCTACGCTTCACGGCGAGCGACGGCACGACGCGCATCTCACACTGGGTCGGCTCTTCGACCGATGGCACGGCCGCCGAGGTCTGGGTACAGGTGCCGTCGCTCGCCGCCGAAGACACCACCGATGTCTTCATGTACTACAGCAACCCGACCGCTACCTCGGTCAGTTCCAGTAGCGCGGTATTCATCGCTGCCGATGACTTTGAGGATGGCAGTATCAGTGAGTATACCGGACAGACCAGTCTCTTCAGTATCAGCACGACCTTCAATAATGACGGCACGTACGGAATTGATAATGCTGGTAACGAAAGTGGTCGCGCCAATCTCGGCGGTATCTTCCGCTTCGATCAAACGGTGAGCCAAGGGGAGACCTTCCGCTACAAGCAGTATGTCGACACTACCGCCGGCACGAGCGATGAGACTTGTACGCTCTTTGGTGTGCAGTCGCCTGGTACTACGAACGACAACTACGCGGTGTGTATCGAGCAGTTCGGCATTGACCGCATCTCGCTGGTGCGCGACGTGGTCGACAACGACGCCTCCGGAGTGATCCTTGCTTCGTCGACCGTTACGTACACGACCGGCTGGTATGAGGTCGAGGTTGATTGGGGTACTGATGATAGCTTTACCGTATTGCTGTACGACGAATCGGATAGCTTGGTCACGACCTTCTCTGCCTCCGATAGCACGTACACATCTGGTGGTATCGGCTTCACGTTCTGGTTCCATAACGGCGGCTGGGACAGTGTCAGTTCACGACCAACCCTTACTACCGAACCAACCATTTTGTTCGGTGCCGAACAAGCCGCAGGCGGTGCTACTTGGAAGGCAGCTCAAAATACTGCCGGCACCTACAACGTGAGCGATATCGCACGTCTGCGTGTCTCGATCGAAAACACCGGACTCCCGATCACTGATCAGCAGTTCTTGCTCGAGTACGCACTTCGCGATACGGCACCGAGCTGTGAGGCGGTGAGTCCGAGCGAATACGCGCCGGTGCCAACGCAAGCTAGCTGTGGTACGTCGCCGGTTTGTATGCAGAGCTCCAGTTTTGTCGCCAATGGTGCAGCAACGGTAGACCTGCTGCGAGAAGTGGAGGGTACTTTCGTCGCCGGAGAGCTGCGGGAAGATCCAACTAACATCACTGGAAATATCGATGTCGCGCAAAATGAGTACACTGAACTGGAGTACGTTGTCACGCCAACAAACAACGTTGCTGACGAAAGCCTCTGTTTCCGCGTCACTGACAATGGCACTGAGTATGACACGTACCTGCGAGTGGCAGAACTCAATCTACGTTTCGATCCGGTTCTCGGGGCTATTACGCTCAATGAAGGGCTGCCGATCTCGCTCCTACCGGGAACGACCACCCGGGTGTACGCAACCGGCACGGTCTCTGATTTCAATGGGTACACCGACCTGGTCCTCGCATCGTCGACCATTTACCGCAGTGGCGTGAGTGGCGGTGCCGCCTGTACGCCTGACAACAATGACTGCTACGTTTCGACTGAAGCCACCAGCTGTGCTTTCACTACATGCGCGGGCGATTCCTGTACGATCGCTTGTTACGCGGATATCTACTTCCACGCCGACCCAACTGACGCCGGTACGTACGAAGGAGAGGAGTGGTTGGCGTTCATCGAGGTGGAAGACACCAGCGGCGGCTACGACTTCGCTTCAGCACCTGGCGTAGAGCTGGAGACCCTGCGTGCGATCGATGTGGCGGGAACGATCGACTACGGTGCGCTGGCGGTCAACACGAATACTGGCTCATTCAACGCGTCGACATCGGTGCTCAACCTCGGTAATGTTGCGATCGACCTGGAGATCACCGGAACCGATCTTTCAGACGGAGAAGCCTCAGTCATTCCGGCTGATAACCAAAAGTTCGCAACCAGTACGTTCGTCTACGCCGACTGTGGTGTTTCTGAACCTTGTAAGGAGCTATCCAGCACAACGCCGGTGGCGATCGACGTGGAGCTTGGTAAACCATCGGTCGACACACCACCGGTCGCTGACGCGGTGTACTGGGGTATCGCGGTACCGATCGGTGTCAACAGTGTGCCGCACCAGGGAATCAACGTCTTCACCCCGATATCTCCGTAGAGTAATGGTATGATTAGTGCAATGAAACGTAACGTCGTTCTATTCATGATACCGGTTCTGCTGGCGGCACAGGTTGGGTTCGTGTTCGCAGCTGATCAGGAAGCGCCAGACATCTCTCAGGTGGAGGTCTCGGAGGTTTCTGAGACCAGCGTTACCATCACCTGGGAGACCGACGAACTAGCCGATTCGACCGTCAACTATGGCTTGCAACCAGACTACGGCATTGTGCGCATTCCGGTGGCCGAGCGCACGCAACACTCCATCACCCTTGATAAGCTTGAGCCTGGTCGGGTGTACTACTTCCGCATCGTTTCGGCAGATGATAGTGGTAACCAGGGGATCTCGGCTGACTACCGCGTACAGACCTCTGGCACACCGCAGACCGGCGAGGGGCAGGGAACAGGAGAAGGTACTTCACCACAGGTAGGACAGGGAAGTAGTCAGAGCCAGACCGAGTCACAGACAGAGAGCCAAACTCAATCACAGTCGCAATCACAGACTCAGCAAGAGACTCAGGAGATCATCGAACAGATCAACCAGATCACTGACCCGCAGCAGCTCAAGGAAATCGTCAACGAAACGGTCAAGGCGATCCAGGGTATCACTGAAGACCTCACCATCGTCGGTCCGCCGACGGTCATTCCGGAGACGACCACCGCTGTTGTACGCTGGACGACAGACCGTGAAGCAACCTCAAAGGTCCTCTTTTCACCGACCCGCGGGTTTGACGGTACCAACTTTGCCTACTCGCAAGAGTCTACGCAGGGAAATACGACCGACCACGAGGTTCGACTCATCGGGCTCGATGCTTTCACTGAGTATAGTTTTAAGGTGGTGTCGACCGATACGTATAGTATTTCTGGGGAAAGTCGAACCTATAGCTTTGTAACCAAGGCGACGGTACCGGAGATCCGAAACCTTCGCGTAGTGAAGGTGGAGGAGAATGCCGCCACGCTGGCTTGGGATACCAACGTCCCCGCTAAGGCCCTGGTGGAATACCAAGACCAAACGACCGGTGACCAGCAGTCGGTCGGTCGACCGACCTTGGCCACCACTCACCAGATGCGTTTGGCTGACCTAACGCTTGGTACACGCTACGTGGCCTTTGTGACCGCGGAGAATTCTGGCGGCGACCGGGTGCGTAGTCAGCCGATCCAATTCATCACCGTTCGAGACATCGTCCCACCGGTCATTACTAATGTCACCAACGAATCGACCCTTTTCCCTGGCGGTGAATCTCGTATCCAGACCATCGTGGCTTGGAATACTGACGAACCAGCGTCGTGTCTTATGACCTACCAGGAGGGAGTAGTTGGCGGTACCGAACCGTACACGATAGAAAAGGAGCAGATCTCCTACAGTTCTAAACACGTTGAGGTGATCGTCGATTTTGCGCCAGCAACGGTGTACCAGTTCTACCTGACCTGTACTGACGAGGCCGGTAACGACATCCAGTCTGAGAATTTCGTGCTGTTCACCCCGATCCAAGAAAAGAACATCATCGACCTTATCATCGAGAACTTTGAGAGTACCTTCGGCTGGGTCAAGAATATCGGCGCGTAGTGGGGATAGAGTTCTGCCCCAGTGGGCAGAGAATGTCATAATGTAGGGATGGCAAAACCGCTCATTGTAGCTCGGGATCTTTCGATCATATACAACAAGGGAAAATCGAATGAATTCAAGGCCCTGCAGGGGGTGAATACCGATATCTACGAAGGAGAGTACATCATCCTCTTCGGTCCTTCGGGCTGTGGAAAGTCGACACTCATGTACTCGATCCAGGGTTCGTTGCCGCCTGGTGAGGGTACGCTGCTCATCCGTGGTGATGATGTGTATTCGTACCCACCGGCCGAGCGCGTGTACTTTCAGCGATACGTGATGGGTATCATTTTTCAATCATTCAACCTCATCGGTTCGCTTTCAGTACTCGATAATGTGGCTCTCCCGATGATCTTTTGTGATGTCGACAAGACCAAACGCGACCGCCGCGCGCAGTCGCTCCTCGACCGTTTCGGTGTGGGACACGTCTCGCACAAGATCCCGGCGATGCTCTCAGGAGGTCAGCAGCAACGTGTGTCGGTGGCTCGTTCGATGGTCAACGACCCCAAGATCCTTCTCGCTGACGAGCCGACCGGTAACCTCGACTCGGTGTCTACCCAGCAGGTGATGGATAAGATCGACGAGATCAACACGTTCGATCGACGTACTATTATCATGGTGTCCCACAATGCGGCTCACCTCAGCTACGCGCACCGCGTGTACTACCTCAAAGACGGTTTCATCGTGCGCGAGGTGGTCAATCCGCAGCGTAAGCAGATCAAACCGGTGCGGGAAGGGGAGACCATCGTGACCGAGCTGGAGCAGCTGGCCCGCCTCTACCCATACGACTCGGTCGAGACGCTGCGCGTCAAAAGTATGGTGAACTTCTTGACCCAGGATTTCTCCTTCGATCAGATCATTAGAATTGAACGAGCGATCGGCCTATTCATTCAGGGCAAGGTCGACCGCGATGCGCTGATCAGGAGTCTCATCCTTCCGTATGAGCGTGGGGGAGTGGAAATGGAGGAGAAAGAGGCTCGTAAAATGGCGGCAGCCGCTGAGAAGATGATCGAGCGTTCCGCCGACATCAAACGCTTCCGAGCGCGCAAGAACAACGATAATATCTTCTTCAGTCAGCATAAGCTCGCTGAACGCATGCGTGACCATCTCGTGCATGAGTTTCGTATCAAGTTAAGCAAGGAGCAAGATCAGAATCTGGTGGAGGTCATCGCCGAACGAGTGACCGGAGTCATGACGGAGGCTGAGATGAACGGGCAACTGATGGCCGGTATCAAGGGCGGTGGTCTTGGTCTCAGCGAACGCGAAGCAGACGACCTCACCAGATACTTTGAAAAGATCATCGCGCAAGGAGTTGACGTCAGCTATAAATCATAACCAACATGAGAGTCCAAGATCTAGCACAACTGTCCACCCGTATGTTCAAGACCAATCCGCTTCGTACCTGGTTGACCATTTTAGGTATGGGTGTGGGTACGGGGGCAGTGGTGGTGCTCGTGGGGCTTGGTTTCGGTCTCCAGCAGATCATTCTCGAGCAGATCGTCTTTGGTGAGACGTTGCTTTCGCTGGGTGTTTCCTCGACCGGAGCCCAGGGCATGCGCCTTACTACTGAAACCGTGGCTAAGTTTGAAGCTAACGAAGCAGTGCTTGATGCCGCTCCGCTCGCTCGTTTTCCCGCCCTCGTGACCTATAAGGGGCTGACCGGAAACGTCTTTGTACAAGGTGTTGAACCGCCTTACCTGCGCTACGCCGGCGTGACCGCGCTAGCCGGTACAGTTTTTACTGATGAAGACGCGGGCGATACCTCTTCGATCATGCTATCACCGGCAGTTTTGAAACTCTTTGGTATCGCCGATGACCAAATGGAAGCTTTTATCGGCCAAAAGGTCTCCCTCCGTCTTCTGATCCCGGCTGATGATGGTACTGACCGAGTCGATGAGATCGTGATCGATAAGGAGTACGTGGTGCGTGGTATCACCAAGGAGGAGGGTGTTCTCAATGCCATGATGATGCTTCCCGAGCTCCGCAATTACGTCGGTATTGAAGAATTTGAGCGTATTCAAGTACGCGTTAACTCCAACGAAAGTCTCCCACTGGTCGAGGAGCAACTCATTGAGCAAGGGTACCGCGTCACAGCACTCTCGAAGACGGTGGAGCAGGCGTCTAAGATCTTCCAGGGTATTCAGGCGGTTTTGGCTACTTTTGGTGGGATCGCTCTCATCGTTTCGGCGATCGGTATGTTCAATACGATGACCGTTACGCTGCTCGAGCGTACCAAGGAGATTGGTATCATGCGTACCCTGGGCGCTTCCCCTAATGATGTGAAGTATTTGTTCGTTTCAGAATCTATCGTGGTGGGGTTCTTAGGTGGGCTGAGCGGGATACTTATGGGTGTCACTCTAGGAATCACCGTCAATTTATTCCTGAACTTCGTAGCTGGCCAGTTTGGCGGTCAGGCAGTAAAGCTATTCTCATTCCCGCTCGATTTCCTTACCTTCATCGCTCTCTTCTCGGCCGCGGTCGGGTATCTGACCGGTATCTTCCCGGCCCGCCGCGCCTCCGCCCTTAATCCGCTCGATGCTATCCGCTACGAGTAGTTAGTTATACACAGTTTTCACCAATTCACTGTGCATAACTACGTGTATAGCCCTGTGCATGCCGGTACAATAGTAGTAAGTAACAATCGTTTTTTAATTATCATATGACGTACCACAATCAAGACCTTCCACGCTATGTGCGCACCGCTGGAAAGATCACCATCCTAACCGCTTTGTCGGGACTGCTGGTGTTCCTCTTCGCGTTCATGTTTGACGTTGGTACAAAAGAGCTCAATCGAGTATCGGCGCAATCGGCTACGACAACTCTTACGGTGCTCAACACTCCACCACAGTTCACCCTCAATCCGTACGAGGTGATCGGTTCATCAACATCCACTCCTACCAACTCTGGTGATGTACTGCAGTGGTCGGCAATAGGTACTGACGCTAACGGCGCCGACTACTGGCTCTTGGTTTGTAGCAACAACGCTACGCCGACACCAAATCCATCTGCTGCTCCAACCTGTGGTGCGGGAGCGATCCAATGGGGTGTTTCTGCATCAACGACGAGTGGTGCTCTTGCGACCGTTTCAACTACAACCCAGCAATGGGGAGTCGGTCAATTCTCTGAGGTGAATGTCTGGTACGCTTATGTGTGTGACGGTGACGCGGTAGATCCACGCTGTGTTATTACACCTGAACAGGGTGATTACGCCACCAGCTCATCACCATTCAATATCAACAACCGTCCGGTGCTGTCTGACTTTGCCAATGACGGCCCGGTCGACCCAGGTGGAGTACTCAATTTCTACTCTACTTCGACCGATCCTGACCTAGCGGGTGGGGAAGATAACATTTACCTCGTGGTTTGTGGGACGAACACTGACTACAACCCAGCCACCAACACTTGTGACAATAATTTCATTGCTTCTACCACCGTCGGTGTACTAAGCGATGCCGGAGCTATCTACACCCTCGCTTCCATCGTTCGCGATGATACCTACGGCGCGTACGGCTACATTGTGGACGAGCACGGACACGAAGCCTCAGCAAACCCTCTCAATGCAGACTTTGATGTGAACAACGTTGCACCGACAGTGCTTGGCGGTGACATCGACCTTAATGGAGGTGCTAATATACTGCTCACCGAACCGGGTGGAGAGTCGACCGGCTACACACTCGATTTCACCATCAGAGATGCTAACAGTTGCCTCAATGCCGCCTCGACCAGTGAGATAACTAATTACACGGTTTCTGTCTTCCGCTCAAGCTATGGAACATCTACCGCTCTTAATGTAGATGCTTGTGACGGTACCGCCGGTTCTTACGATCCTAACTACTGCTACCCAAGTGGTATTGCTACGACTACCTGGAATCTTTCCTGTACTGCCACCACCACCTGTGCAAGCCCGCTGCAAGATCACATGGATTACAGCTGTTCCTTCCCGCTCTGGTTCTTGGCTGACCCCACCGATGCTGCTGTCAACATCCCAGCCCTGCTTGCAGCAGACAGCTGGTCAGCTGCAGTAGCAGGAATCGACGATGACGCACTGATTGGCCCGATGTCGACCACTTCGATTACGGTTGATGTCGTCAGTTTCCCGGCTATCGATATCCTTGACGCGCAAATCGCCTACGGAGGCATTGAGCCGGGCAGTGATTCTGGTACCTTGTCAGCAACATCCACGGCGCTTAACGTCGGTAACACCGGCCTCGACCAAGAGGTGGAAGGTGAGTCGATGTGTGGGACCTTCTCGATCGGTAATGAGTGTCAGCCATCAGCCACCTCAACCATCGCAGAAGACCAGCAGCGTTTTGCCTCGACCTCACTATCATATGCTAGCCCGCTCGCGCTCATCCTCTCGTCGACCACGCCAGCTGAGGTAGAACTCGATGTAGCGAAGACAACTTCAACCTCTACGCCGAACGAAGGTACGACCTACTGGGGTATCGCCGTACCGATCTCTATCACCCTCGCTGGTAGCTACCAAGGCCTCAACACCTTCACCGCCGTGACCGCCGAAGCCGCCGACTGGTAGAAACCACCTAAAGCACTTTTCTCACAACCACTGTTATCCAGCAGTGGTTGTTGCTTTTTAGGCCTTTTTTTTCGATAATGGAGTATCTCTACATGAATACTGCTGCACGAAATTGTGTGATGTTCGTTCTTTTGTTCCCAGTGCTTTTTTTAGGCTCTGGATTTGACCTTGTGCATGCTGGATTTGGTATCACACCACCCTACGTTCGCAACACGAGCCTGACCAGAAACTCGACGTACGAGCAGCAAATTTTGCTGGTACGAAGTGAAACGAATATTGCCCAGAAGGCAGAAATTTCTATTGACGCTCCCGAGATCCAGGACTGGATCGAGATCGTTGAGGGCGAGGAGATCAAGTTGCCACAAGGAACGCAGAAGGTCCCGATGACCGTGAGGGTCACTGTCCCGGACGATGCTGAGTACAAGAACTACAAAGGAGCTATCCGTATCCGTACTCTCCCTGATGACGGACAGGTCGCTGCCGGTGCGGTCAGTATTTCACTCGGCGCCCTCGTCGACATTGACCTCACTGTGATCGATAGACAGATCCGTGATTTCCGCGTGCGCAAGATCTCTGCCGCCGACCTCAACGAAGGTAGAAAATTAGCTTGGCTCTTTTTCCCGGGAAAGATAAATTTTGACATGCTCATTGAGAACACCGGAAATGTCGAGATAGCGCCATCTCGGGTGGAGTTCCGGATCTTCGACCGTACTGGAAAGGTCTTGCTCGAGGAGACCAAGAATATCGGCAAGGTCAAGAAGGTCGCGCCGTACGCCACCGACACCGTGACCGCCGAACTCCCCACCCGACTTCCGGCCGACAGCTACATGGCCCGCTACAGAATTTTGAACGATGAAGAAGTAAAGCAGGAGGGTGACATTAGTCTCAATGTTCTTCCAGCTGGTTCGATGGATGCCGCCAGCTTTGGCTTCGCTGGGCTTTCCGTGGCGCATAAGGTTTCGGTCTTACTGCCAATATTTTCTCTCTTAATCGCCATACTTTACTTCTGGCACATTCGCCGAGAGCGATCAATTCGCCGAAAATAATATGCGGGGGTACTGGCTAATATTCGCACTCACATTTCTCGTGGTGCCTCAGGCTGTCCATGCGCAAACGAATCTCTACTCGACCACGACCCTCACGGTGAGCATCTGTGGTAATGCGCTTGTCGATGACGGTGAGCAGTGTGACGTACCAGGTGAGACCGGCACTTACAGTCAAACTATTGTCGGGCGCCAGTGCACCGTCAACTGCTTCTTCGGCCCGTACTGTGGTGATGGTATCTTGCAGACGCTATACAACGAGGAGTGTGACGATGGTAACAATGACGACGGCGACTTCTGTTCTTCTCTGTGCCGAATAGAGCCAGCGGGTTCCGGCGGCGGTGGATCTTCTGGTGGGGGCAGTAGTGGTGGAGGAGGGAGAACTGAACAGCTCGGTGACACGATCATCAGTGTCATTGGGCGAGCGTACCCCTCTCGCACCATTAACTTTCTGCTTGATACCGTATCGGTTGGTTCGGTACGCTCTGGTAGCGATGGACGGTTTGAGTTCTCTGCCTCTGCTTCTCCAGGCACCGCAACTCTCGGTATCTGGGCTACCGACGGCTCGGGTAATCGCTCTATCACTATCAACAACACTTTTGACGTTACCCAGGGAGCGATCACAAATTTAAATGGTATCGTGCTACCGCCGACGCTCGTGGCGGCTAGTCAAAACGTCGATCCGGGGGCTGTCGTTACCCTCTCCGGCGAGAGTGTCCCAAATTCGGTCGTTGAACTGCATATCGATAATAGTGCTCGGATCGAGGAGACCTCGGTGGGTGCAGATGGGAAGTGGAGCATTGCGCTCAATACGAGCACGCTAACGATCGCTGAGCACACCCTGCGCGCGCGTACGGTCGTTGGTACGCCACCACTGACCACCAACAGCGGCTTCAGTTCATCGCTGCAGTTGTTTGTCGGCGTCGAAGGTAGAGCCACGCGCCCCTCCGACCTCAACCGCGACGGGTTTGTGAACCTGATCGACTTTTCTATCCTGATCTTTTGGTGGGGGACCAACGGCGGCGATTCCGACCCACCAGCCGATATCAATGGTAATGCTAGGGTAGGTTTGGAAGATTTTTCTATACTGCTCTTTAATTGGACCGGATAGCGCAAAAAAGCATCACTAACGTGATGCTTTTTGTGTATAAGTGTCTGATTACGCTCGATGAGCATCGTACAATGAAATGGTACTTACGAAGGAGGTGATCAATTAGCATCACTGCACACACTTTTTAGTGTGTGAGCACTTCAGCCGAGTGTGACTTTGTAAGTATACTTGCAGTGCATCTTCATGAAGCGGAGTGGAGACCACTTCATGGCATGGGTCTTTGTACACCCAATAGTAACCCTCACCACAGGTTTACTGACTGTAAGTCTAAATACAACGTAGAGTATATGCACAGAGCGTCCAACACGTTCTCAGTGCTCCAAGCCACCGCAGTGGTAGTTGGTCTGGCCATCATTCTTTGGTCACTCGGACTACCTTCCTTCCGCTTCGCGGAAGCTGCAAATGTCACCTCATTCAGCGACACGCTCTCGGACTCAGCTCCGGCAGTCGCGTCAGACCACACCATTACGTTCACTACACCAACTGGAGTGGTGAACGGACAAACGATCACTGTTGATTTCTCAGATGGTCCATTCGTCATTGGTTCAGTAGACTTCACCGACATCGATGTTTCAGTCGTAGGTACCGGAGATCTTGATCTCGCTGCCGACTGTACTGGAACTGAAGAAGTCAGTGCCTCATTTGCTGGAACTCTCTTGACTCTGACCATGTGTGCCGGTGATGGAGGATTAGTTGCCGCCAACGGCACTACCACCATCGAGATCGGCGAGAATGCTACCCACCAGACCACTGGTGATCAGCAGCTCACCAATCCCGCCATCGGTTCATACGAGATCAACTTGACCGCAGGTGCAGCTGATACCGGGTCGACTCGCGTGGCTATCGTCAGTAGTGTCCAAGTTACCGCATCGGTTGACACCCTCTTCACCTTCACGGTGGCGGGAGTGGCAGGCGATCAAACGGTCAACGGCACCACCACTGGCGCAACCACTACAGCGACTCTTATCCCATTCGGTCAGCTTGACGCAG
>CAZFSB010000011.1:0-9548 GCA_964521645.1 uncultured Candidatus Saccharibacteria bacterium
AAGGCACTCTGATCGGGAGGCTTTCCACCCCTGACTGTTAGTATGTGGAGGGAAAGAAAAAGGGGGGCCGCGAAGCGGCCGCCCTTTTTCATTCTCAAAACAAAGGTGATTACTCTACTACCTTGACCCCCATTGAACGGCAAGTCCCTTCAACGGTCTTCATTGCTGCTTCGAGTGAAGCGGCGTTAAGGTCGGCCATTTTCTGCTCGGCCACCTCTTTGACCTGCGCCTTGGTGATAGAACCAACGAATGATGTTGCATTCTTACTTGAACCCTTGTCCTTTCCGATCTTTTTAAGAATAAGACGAGACATTGGTGATACCTTGGTCACGAAGGTGAACGTACGGTCATCGTAGACGCTAATGACAGCTGGGACGATGTCGCCCATGCGATCACGAGTCTGTTCGTTGAACTGATTAACGAATTCACCGATGTTGATACCGGCCTGACCGAGTACCGGACCAAGTGGTGGAGCTGGGGTAGCCTTACCACCCGCGGCCTGCACCTTGATCTGCTTTACGAGTTTCTTTGCCATGTTGTTTGTTTAAAATTGTTGTTTGATAGCCGTATTCCATAACTACTACTATCAATTGAAGCTCGCATATAGTACAAGAAAAAGCTGATTTTGCAAGCAAAAAGCCGCTTTCGCGGCTTTTTGCTTAAACTGTTTAAACTCGTTTGATTTGTAAGAAATCAAGCTCGACAGGGGTCTCTCGGCCGAACATCGAGACCAGCACCTTGACCTTGCCGCTCGCTTCATCGACCTCACCCACCTTTCCTTCCAGATCCTTGAATGGACCATCGGCGATGATGACCAGGTCACCTGCGCTGAGGTCTACCTTATGCTTCACCGTGTCACTGCTCATCCGCTTCATGAGAGCGTTGTATTCTGCTTCGGTAAGAGGGACTGGTTGAGTACCACTTCCAACAAAACCGGTCACGCGTGGCGTGTTACGGACCACAAACCATGACTCATCATCCACGACCATCTCAACGAGTACGTATCCTGGGTAGATGCGCTCCTCCTCGGTCACTCGCTTCCCTCCCTTCACGCGGATCTTCTTCTCGGTCGGTACGACCACGTTGAATATCTTGTCGTTCATGTTGAGCGAATCAATGCGCTGCTTGAGGTTACGCGTCACCGCGTTCTCGTAGCCAGAGTAGGTGTGAATGGCGTACCAGTGGCGTTCGCCTGTACTTTTCTGCTTTGCCATATGACTAGATACGATTAACGACTGCTTCGATACCCTGAGAGAAGAGGAAGTCGAAGGCGCCAGTAAACAGTGAGACCAGGACAGAAATGATGATCACCAAGACCGTATACAGCATGGCTTGGCGCTGGGTTGGCCAAGATACTTGCTTCAATTCGGCGGCGGTGTCGCGGAAGTATTTGATGAGTTGAGACATGGTAGGGTAGTGAGTTGTAAAAAAATAAAGTTTACGTCTAAAATCGGACTTTCTTTGCAGCTCGCTGCCGTCAGATTCAGACCTAGGAAAGGGTCTGAATCTGACGAAGCGCCTGCATAAATTCGCAATAGTCGGCTTCGCCTCCTTTGCTCATTTAAAAAACCCCCTCGGGGGTGATTGCGGATTATCATACGCTTGGCTGGGGGAAAAGTAAAGGGCCGGCAGCGAAGCTGCCGGCCCTTTACTTTACCTAACGAAAACCTTAGCGAATCTCGTAGGTCACACTAACATTAACTTTTGTACTCTCTTCTCCCACTGGCATTTCAGCACCGCCGAACCCTGCTTCTTCGACTGCCATATCCATCATGGCTGGTGCGGTTTTGTAGTACAGGTCGCGACCATTTCCCTCTTCGTAGAAGGCACTGATCTTGACCAGTCGTACGCCCAGCTGCTCAGCCAGAACTTTGGCCTTTGCCTGCGCATCTGCGATAGCCTCAGCTCGTGCCTCAGCCTGAAGCGCATCAGTATCATCAATGGTAAAGGTGAGGTTGCTGATATTGGTCGCTCCTCTCTCTCCAACTCCCGTGATGACCGCTGGTGCCTGCTTGGTGTCACGCACCTTGACCGCAACCTGCTGGGTCACCTCAAAGCCATCTTGTACTCGCTCACCTGGTGGACAATACGATCCCAGAGCACAGACCCGCTCCTCCCAGCGATACTTCGGATACAGGTTGTAGTACTCGACCTTGATGTCCTTGTCTTCGATACCCTGTTCACGCAAGAACGCGAGGATGTCATTCACCTTCTTACCAGACTCCTCCTGCGCGGTCGCTGCCTCAACGTCCTCGGCGGTCACTGAAAAAGAAAATTTTCCAATATCTGGTACTGCCAGTACCTCCCCTTCTCCCGACACCACGATAGTAGCTGGAGAAGGATCGATGTATTGCTTCTTTTCAAAATTGAGTGATGCATAGGAACCCATGGCGATCACCGCCATAAGCAGAACCAGAGACCCCAGAAGTCGAGTGTGTTTGGTATTAAAAAATTCATTCATAAATATTACCTTTAGTTAACGATGGTTAAAGCTTCCCTGATCATTCTCCGTACCTTTTGCGCGAATGTTTCGGCGTACCCGCACACCTCCTCAAATGATTCCAGATCGAATGAAGAAAGTGCCAGAGGTTCTCCTGCCTCCTCTAGTAAATAGTACATGAGGGAGGAGGTTCCCTCAACATGGCCGATACCAAGGGCATGCCCGAACTCATGAGCGAGAACCGCCACCACCTCTTCATCACTGGAAAACTTATAGACATTTATCTCATCTCCGCGGTAGTCACCTTGGGTGAATTCGTGCGCATAGCCGAACTTATTGTTATATTCGCCCACTTCCTTGTTGTACGCATCGACGAGCTGCTTTCCCTGCTCGGCCAAGCGGTTGATCTCGGTCGCCAGCGTGCTCAGCTCAGCCGATACCTGGTTGAGCGTTTCAGCTTCTGTATTTAGCTGCTCTCGTTCTGTCTCTAGCCGACTGAACTCCTCTGGCGGTGCTCCGCCGCGATCGTTGTACCGATTGACCTCGGTGTTATAGGCCAGCAATTGCGCCTCATACGCAGCTGCTCTGGCTTCATACTCCTTAGACAACGTTTCATATTCTTTTTGTAAGGTTGTCAGTGACTCCTGGATCTCCTCACTGTACGCCAGCTGCGCATCAAGTGCTGCCCGTTTAATGGCTTCGGTATCAGCATTTGCTTGTCGGTCATCATAGACGAAGCGTATCTGCAGGGGCGCGGTCTCATCATACTGAAACAGCTCCCGATCAGTCCGTTCCTCCCATACTGCCTCAGCCCGCGCTGCATATTCGCGCGCCTCCTCCGGCGTCAATTGGAAAGCTTCGTCGATCGAGTCGATACGGTACGCAATGGGTGCCGGACAGTACAGCGCGGTCGACTGATACCAGTAGACCAATGATCCGGTCAACACTACTGCCAACAAAATAAAATAGCGGGTCTTCATACGGAATAGCTAATCACACTCAGTACAACAATACAAACGGCGCCCAGCGGGGACTGCGTAGTCGCGATACGTAGTCCCTGATGGGCGCCATTTAGAGACGAATCTCAAGATAGAAACATGTTCGCAAGAGCACGAAGCTCTTACGTACTCAGATTGTACCGCATTTTGAAAAAGGATGGAAAAAGATTTCAACAGGGGGCAAGAAGCGAAGCTTCTTGCCCCCTTAATACTCCCTACTTCAACAGATCTTCCCCACTCGCTCCAGGGGCTATGTCGTACACCGCAGTTGGCGTAAGGCGAATGACGGCATGCAGGGTGCGGTCCGGGAAACGTTCTTTCATTTCTACCACCGCTGCCTCATACACTTCCCCGCTTGTTTCGTAGGCAGCGGTCGCCTTTATCTGCACCCCTCGGAAACCCTGCCAGCTCGTGAAGGCCACTTGTGGCTCAACTTGGATATTTTCTGCCGTCTTATGCATGAAAAAATCATAGAGATGTATCTCGTCACCCACCACTTCCACCACCGAGAGCGGTACTACATTGACCCCATGGGGGCCGGTAGTGGCAAGCGCATGCGCATCAGAGCCAGTGATGATCCGTCGTATCTGTTCGTGCATATGCGGCATTGTATCACTGAAAGCAGACTAACAAAAAACCAGCGCGGCGCCCCGAAGGGCGCCGCGCTGGTTTTCTTTTTCATACTCTAGTGAGCTATCAGCCAGTTCCAGGAATTTCCGGCGGGAAAAGCCGAAAATTCGGAACTAAATTCGACATAGTCGTTACACTCCTTGTCTCATTTATTCCCTTCTCCACTGTTCTCCGCCAGCTTCTTGCGTACCATCTGCTGCGCTGCGTTCATCGAGTGTTGGTAGTACAAGCTCTTCACACCGAGCTTCCACGCCTTGATGTAGAGTGCGTTGATCTCCTTCACTGGAGTATCAGGTTCCACCATGATATTGAGTGATTGTCCTTGATCGATATACTTTTGACGTTCGGCTGCTTGCTCGATGAGCTTTTCCTGGTCGATCTCGGCAAAGGTACGGTACGTTGCCTTTTCCTCAGCGGTGAGGCAATCGAGGTGCTGCACTGAGCCGTCGCTGTCGCGGATACTATCCCAGGTGACCTTGTCATCTTTCCCTTTTGAGGCCAAAAGGGCTTGGAGCGCTGGGTTCTTAATGGTCACCTTCATCTTGGCCACGTCTTTGGTGTAGCAGTTACTCCAGATCGGTTCGATACCCTGTGACACCTGCCCCAAAATGAAGGCTGATGAGGTGGTCGGTGCGATGGCCAAAGTGGTCGTGTTGCGGCGACCGTAGCCCTTGAGGACTTCTGGCTCGCCCAGTTCTTTTGCTAGTTCTTTCGTCGCAGCGTCAGCCTTTTCTTTAATGAGTTTGAATATCTCGACATTCAGCTTGGCTGCTTCGTCGCTTTCAAACGGGAGGTTTTCTGATTGGAGGAGAGAGTGGTATCCAAGGACACCTAAGCCGAGAGCTCGGTTTGCTTTCGCAAAGTTGTACGCACGTTCCATGAATCGAAACGCGAGGCGCTTTTCTTTTTCTTCGTGGTCACGGAGGGCTTCTAGTTTCACAATGAAATCTTCCATCACCGCG
This sequence comes from uncultured Candidatus Saccharibacteria bacterium, assembly GCA_964521645.1. GTDB lineage: Bacteria > Patescibacteriota > Minisyncoccia > Phycocordibacterales > UBA918 > OLB19. The sequence goes on from CAZFSB010000011.1 coordinate 5,031, forward strand.
TCGAGGAACGCGATCATGGTCTCAACCAGGTCAGTATCCTTCCAGTCCTCGTAGTGTCGGAGGTTGATCGACGAGAGACAGCAGACGAATGACCAGTCTTCCTTGGACGGAAGCATGATCTCGCTGCACATATTGGAGGCGTAGATCTTGAGATCCTTCTCTTTATACACATCAACCGTATTCTTGTTGGCCGTGTCGGTGAACATGATGTATGGGTACCCCATCTCACCACGACGCTGAATGATGCGGGCCCAGATCTTGCGCTTCTTTTCATCACCCGCGATCATCTCCTCCATCCACTCATCCCCTACCGTCACCCCATGGGTGAGCTTCTGGATCGGGTTACCTTCGGTGCCGATATCGAGGAATTCCATCACATCAGAATGTTCAGCCGGGAGGTAGGGCGAGAAGTGACCACGACGCACTGAACCCTGACTCACCACGTCAACAAGGGTTTCAAACAGCTGCATGAAGTGGACCGCACCAGAAGAATGGCCATTGTCGCCACCGATCTCTGAACCACGAGCGCGCACTGCGCCAAAGTAGCCGGAGCAACCGCCGCCGTACTTGCTCATCATTCCCACTTCGGCATGGGTATGCAGAATGCTACCCATATTGTCGTCGACATATGAGCCAAAGCAGCTGATCGGCAGGCCTTTCTTGATGCCAAAGTTTGACCACACCGGCGAGGCTAGTGAGATCCATCCTTTTGACATGTAGTCATAGAATTTGTCGGAAAAACCTTTTCGACCAAGATATGTTTCAGCGGTGTCAGCAATGACACGGATGCGTTCTTCAGCGGTCTGACCAGGGGCCAGATATCCGCGGGCTAGAAACGCGCGACTATTTTCGTTCAGCCAGTACCAGGGTTCCATAGATGTTCAGAATATTTGTGTTTAGTAAGTTGTTTAGAAGAGGTCGTCACTCGTGACACTCGCTGAGCGCTTGTTGTAGTTGATCGAGCGCTTGTGGAAGAAGTCGACGTGCTTGGTCGCGATCACCTCATTATCAAACCAGTCAGTTTCCTCAAGGAGCGCTTCGCTCACCTCGAAGATACGTGGGAGGCCAATAGAGGCGAGTGAGTTGTTGAAGCGGTGCTTGATGAACTCCTTCACGTTGGCCGCTGGCAAGAAATCGAGCTCGCCCGCTTCGTAGATCCAATCAACGATACTGCTTTCAGATTCGTACGCTTCTTCGCAAGCCTTGATGATGAAGTCTTCACACTTCTTATCAAACCACTCTGGGTGCTCTTTCTTGATGACATTGATGACATCGATACCGAACATGCCGTGAATGTTCTCTTCCTTTGAGGTGGCTTCCACGGCATTGCTGATACCCTTGAACAGGTTTCGATGCTTGTTGAACGACATCATGATGAGGAACTGCGAGAAGAGCGACACGTGCTCGACAAAGAGCGCGAAGAGCATGATGGCGTGCGCGTACTCTCGGTTTTCCTGCCCTTTAGAGAGCTCGATCACCTTCTCGAGGTAGTTCATGCGCTGCTGAATGACCGGGATGTCCTTGATCTTCTTGAATTCATCATTGAGGCCGAGGATCTCAAGGAGGTGTGAGTAGGCATCGGTGTGACGCACCTCAGATTCAGCAAAAGTAGCTCCGACTGCACCAATTTCTGGCTTTGGGAGCTTCTTGTACAGATCACCCCAGAAGGTCTTCACAGCCACTTCGATCTGCGCGATCGCGAGCATGGAATTCTTAATGGCGTTGCGCTCCACGTCGTTCACGTTGATGTGGAAGTCTTGGATGTCAGAGGTGTAGTTGAATTCAGTGTGGATCCAGTACGAGTGACGAATGGCACTGACGTATTCGTAGAGTTCTGGGTACTCGTACGGCTTGAGGTTCTGCCGCTTCGCGAAAATGTCGCGCTCGCGCAGCTTCTTTCGTTCGTTACGGTAAATGATGTATGCCTTGGCGGTCGTGTACAGGTCCTTTTCCATCAAGGCCTGTTCAACGAGGTCCTGTATCTCTTCCACGGCTGGGCAGCCATCGATACATTTTTTTGCAATTGGGTCATCAGCTGGTGCTGTACCGGCCCGAACGCACATGGCGATCACTTTTTGGTGAGCCAGTTCCGCGACTGCCTTGGCAACAGTTCGGTCGCCTTCCCCGGTCTCCGCCAGTGCCTTGGCGATGGCGCTCTCGATCTTTCCAATATCGAATGACTGCAGCGAACCATCACGTTTACGGATATTTTGAATTTCCATATCGAACCTTCTAAAGCTAGGGTTATTTGAGTAATACAGACGATTACGTACAGACGTGATCAGTGGAAGAGGTACTGTTTCTTGTGGAGAAAACAGTTGATCAGGTCTACGCGCAATGCAAGGTCGCGACTAACACACCCCCATATTCCTATGGTGCTTCTTGCTCTTCTCTATAACATAGAGTGGAGCGTGTGTCTTACCTCCGACACACGGGCGTCTCTTCTCGTGTGGTTACCCCATCTTACCACTTTGGTACTTTTTGAGTTTTTGCGCCCAACGTCGATAAATAAGGATATTTTCGAAATTAGGGGCTCTAATCTGTGGATAACTGTCGGATAGGAAAAATAAGAATTCATGAATCGTCTTTTGCCAAGATATACAAGGTTTTGTTTTTATTTTTTGGTCAGTGATCGGCTTGACAGAAAAGGGGCGCGGCCTGCGGCCGCGCCCCTTTTTTGTCCCCTTAGAGAACCGCTACCGCTTCAAACTATCGCGGATCTCGCGCAGCAGCTTCACCTCTTCAGATGGTTCGACTGACTTTGCCACCTCAACCTCCTGCTCCCCTTCCATCGCTTCCTTCGCGTGATTAATAGCCTTAACTGCCACAAATACTGCTAATGCGATGATTATGAAATCAACGATCGACTGAATGAACTTTCCGTAGGTCACAACCGCATCACCCAGCGTGTACGACAGACCAGAGAAATCGACCCCCCGCATCAGAAGCCCAATAAGTGGCATGACGATGTTTTCCACCAGCGAAGAGACGATCTTGCCAAATGCAGTACCAATAACAACCGCAACCGCTAGATCAAAAATGTTTCCTTTTATGGCAAACGCCTTAAACTCAGTTATGAATCCTTTCATGCTTCAAATCAATTATTGTAATAGGTCGCTTCAATTATAGACCATTTAGTGGTGATGGTGGTGATGGGACGATGCATCATGACCTTCGTCAACTTCATGATGCTGGAAATACCACGCCGCGACGGCAGTAGTAGCCGGGACAGCTAAGATAAGCCCAATACTACCCACAATGATGCGCAGTAGCTCAGCCGCCACCACCTCTTGATTGAGTGTTTCCCATACGGGACTATCGGCTTTTGAATACAATAGAATGAGCGGGAGCGAGACCGCGACATAGGCGAGCGCCAATGTGTTGACCAGCGACCCAATGTGGTCGCGCCCTACCTTAATAGCCCGCTGGTACAGCTCCTTAAAATGGAGAGCCGGGTTGGCGTGCTTAAGCTGCTCCACCACTGAGGCCTGCGTGATGGAAACGTCATCAAGGATACCGAGAATACCGATAATGATACTGCCGAGCAGCAGACCAGAGAGATCGAGAGCTCCGTTGGTGGCAAAGTTTAAATAGACAGAAGCATCTGAGGAGAAGCCGGTCAGGCGCATCAGGTCAGATGACACATACGCGATGAGGCCGGTCACAATGACCGTACCGAAGGTGCCAAAGAAGGCGATCTTGGAACGCAAGGTGAAACCGTGCGTACCAAAAAAGACCAATGCCAGGATCGCCCCCGCGATACCGACACTCGCCAAAGCTGGATTCCATCCAGCGAGCAGGGCCGGGACCAACAGAAAGAAAATGGCCGTAATACTGCCTGCCAAAGAGAGCAAGGCCCGCGCCCCTTGCCAGCCGGAGAGAGACAGCAAGAGAATGACAAAAGCCAGAGCAATAAAAATGAGCACCGGTCGCCGCTCGTAGTCGGCGTACGTGAAGATCTCTTCTCCGCCGATGGTGACCAGGTGATTCACGAAGATCTGGTCCCCCGGTTCGAGCTTCACCAGCTCATTCTCAAAGCGGACCACCTCCCCCGCTCGTTCCCCGTCACGCAAGACCACGCGCACTTCTTGCACTGTTGTCTTGGCGTTGGTGCCGGTGATATCACGCTCATACTCGGCAACCACCTCCAGCACTTCACCGGCGATCCGCTGTTGAAAATCATTATGCACTTCCTGTGCAGCCACGAACCCCGCCTGCGAAAAAAGTATGGTTACAAAAAGTCCTACTCTAAAAAATGAGTTTTGCCACATAGAATCCAATGCCCGCACCGAGAAGAAGGGTGAAAAAAAGCGTTACCAATAATGAGGTTTGATCCATAGACCAAGATATGCAGCCTCACTATACCCCAAAGCACCTCCCCTGTCACTGAGCACCTCTCGACTTTTAAGAGGAAAATAGGTATAACTGTGCCACTGTGGTGGGGGTGTTTTTTTGAAGACCGCAGTAAAAAATCCCCCCCCCCAAACCGTCGGGGTTGGTTGTTAGGGGTTAAAAAGG
>CAZFSB010000011.1:9558-25901 GCA_964521645.1 uncultured Candidatus Saccharibacteria bacterium
TCTCACTGCGCACCTCTCTATTTTTAAGTGTAAAATTGGTATAACTGTGCCAATGTGGTGGGTCTTTTTTGCTACCCCGTTAAAAAAAAACCCCCACCCGACAACCTGGCGGCTATGGTGTAACGGTTAACACTGAGGTTTGTGGAGCCTTCGATTCGGGTTCGATTCCCGATAGCCGCCCTCGTAGTAAAGATCCCCTTCTGGGGGATCTTTACGTAGAGGGCGGCTATAGAAATGTGCCTGCGCACATTTCGTCGGGAATCGAACGCCGGAGCGATGTGAGGAAGAATGACGAACGAGTGAGGCGTGTCCCGCGGCACCACGTATTTTATGAGCTTGTGAAATAAAATACGTTGGTGACCGTCAGGACGATTCCCGATAGCCGCCCAAAGTATTGACACATTAGTTTAAATGTGCCATTTTATTGCACAGCAATAATGCTAGTTCCCACCAAGGAGGAAAACAGATGGACTTTATCATTTTTGGCTTTGGCATCTTCTTCGGCCTCGTCGCACTCACACTGATCGCCACCATGTTCGTAATCACGCCCGGTAAAACGGCCAAGGTCATCGAACGCTTCGGTCGGCCTCAGGAACGTGCCCGTCTACCAGGCCTCAGTTTCAAACTGCCCTGGCCCATCGACGTCTATGTCGGCAAGGTGAACCTGCAGCTGCAGGAAGCCAGTGCCGACGTCTCGGTGAAGACCGCAGACAATGCGTTCATGACCCTGCCGGTCAAAGTGCAATATCGTGCTGACAGTGACGCCGCGGGTGCCGTTCGTGCTCACTACGAGCTCGAAAACTCGGAACGTCAGATCATCAGCTACGTGCTGAACAACGTCAAGACCACCGTTTCTGACATGGACATGGCTGACCTGTACAAAAACAGGGACGCCATTGAAAGTCAGGTGCAGGAAGCTCTGCAAGAACGGTTCAGCCAGTACGGCTACAGCATCGAAAACGTTCTGATCGACGAACCGCAGCCCAGCCGCGAGGTGCAGGAAGCGTTCAACCGCGTCATCGCCTCGAAGCGTGAAAAAGAAGCGGCGCAAAACATTGCCGACGCAAAACGCATCGAACTGGTCGGCGTAGCCCAAGCCGAGAAGGAGTCCAAGAAGCTGCAAGGCGAAGGTATCGCAGAAATGCGCGAAGCCATTGCCAAGGGCATGGATCAGGCCATGAAGACCCTGACCTCTGCCGGTCTGACCGAGCAGGAAGCCCTGATGCTGCTGATGGACACCAACCGTCTCGACACCCTCGGTTCTGCGGCCGCTCATGGCAACATGGTGCTGGTCGACATGAACAAGGGCGGCAGCGAGCTGGCAACCACCATCGCCGCCGTTCGCGCTGGCAACAAAGGCTTCTCTGCGATCGATAAGGCTGCATAACCTCATACTGCGTTAAGCAGGCCGCGGTACACTTTGTGTGTATCGCGGTTTTTTCATACATAAATATTCCTCGCCTCCTCCGGCCACTCTACCGTCATCTCCTCAAACTGATTCCACTCCATGGACAGTACGTGCCCAAAAAGGAAGAGGCCCCTCTGGGGCCTCTTCCTTTTGCTAATTACTTATTGAAGAGATCTCTAAAATCAGCCGTTTCCATATAGTGGACAAAGGCTTTTTCAAAATCGTCACTACCTAAAGCATTTTTGTTTATTAGCAGGTAACTAGGCTGACTCTCGTGGAAACGCTGTGATTCAGGTATTTGAATAAGGTAAGCCGCTCCTCCTGTGCCAGCTTTGGTGACTTCACCATTATCAAGCGAATAATTTATAACTGTGGTTGGATGGCCACCTAGTTCGATCTCTCGTGTTGGTGGGGTTTCGATATAAACAAGGAAATCAGCAGCTGCTTCCTTAGTCATGAAATAGAAATCGATCTGTTCCCACGCTTCGTTGAAGATGATCTTGTTAGGCGCTATGCTGTAGCGGATGTTTTTCAACGAAGGATGGTCCCCCTTGGTTACTATCGTCTCATATACAGACAATTCATTCCAGGTGACTGGAATTTCACCCCCGAGAAAAGACTCCTTGTACTCGACAGCACCAGGGGCTGGTCGATCGTCTTGTTTCTCTTCAGAAACAGTTTCTGGTTCACCAATGGTCTGCTCTGACACTTCTGATGTAATGAGAGCTTTATCACAATCCTCACTAGGGAGTCGAAGAGGCGTGACCAACAAAATGATGCCGACAAAAAAAAGAATTCCAATAGTGATCAAATAGGCCTGATCCCTACATGGTTTGTCTGGATTTGGCTGAAGTGTCGCTTGATAATCATTATTTTCCATAGCATGAATATTATTTACTGATATTTACAGTATACAAGCTCAACCCCTCGAGTTTCGTTGCTGTCCGGGGATTCAAATCGCTTACAAAATTTACTACGAAGGCCCGTCCTTCGTGGGCACATGTGTCCGGTTTTTTAATTTCATATAAAAACTGCTATCTTCGCACTAACACAAAATCAACCATTGTCTTTCGAACTTCTCCAGAAGACTTTTCAAAAAATGGATCAATGCTGTACGCCTCCTCTGGTAGCTTTTGTTCAAAACACATGTTCGGCAAAAGCTGTTCGAATATCAAGTCTACCAAACGCTCTTTCTGCCAGTGACCAATGTTGTATTTTTGAATGTCGGATTCAATTGCTAAATGAATAAGTTCGTGAAAGATGATGCTGGCCAACTCTGTCGCATCAGCGTTGCAAACATTCAACATCAGCACTCCCTCACGTTCATTGTATGTCGCACCTACACCATAGGAAGTAAGACATACGATGTACTCAGAGGCAAAATCAATTCCCATTTTTTCCACTTTCTCACCTGGCCAGCTTTCTGCATATTTCTTCCACTGCTTTGTAATTGCAGCGCCGACATCTTGATAAAAATGCTCATCGTACTCCTTCTCTGCTCGATTAAGAAGTGCTTCCTCGGTCCCCTCCCCAATATCACTAATATACACACCTCCAGGCAACTGAGGTACATAACCATGCTCAACATACCACTTGGCATACGATAAGGTCGCCTTAACTACTGAAACATCTATTTCAGCTGAGTGTCTTATAACAATATTTGGACATCTGTTTCCCATACACACACAATAAACTAAATGTGTGTATGAAACAAAAAACACAGAAGTTCTAGCAGTCTTGTTAGCTAAACACAGCCCCTGCCTCACCTAACCAATCAAGACAAGTTTCTTCAAATTGGTCCCACCCGAGACACTGTATTTTGGCGGCTATAGCGAGCAAACTGGTATACTTTCAAAATGGATGAAGAGACACTAAGACTACTAACCAACCTACATATCAATAACCAGAGACAGGGTCCAGGAAGCGAGGAGGCATTTACAAGGGCCTTGGACCTGTCTGGCATTGATACCGAGTCAGTCTTGCAGATAGCTGATATTGGCTGTGGCACTGGTTCAGCCAGCCTTTCTCTCTTGCGACACACCAAGGCACGAGTCACTGCCATCGACCTACTTCCAGCCTTTCTTGAAAAACTAAACGTAGTCGCCAAGCAAGCCGCGGTATCCGAAAGACTAAAAACGATTGAGGCCGACATGGCTACCCTTCCCTTTTCAGACGAGCAGTTTGACGTGATCTGGTCGGAAGGCGCTATCTACAACGTGGGCTTCACGAAGGGAGTCACGGACTGGCGTCGGTTTTTAAAGAAGGATGGTGTCTTGGTGGTATCGGAAATTACTTGGCTAAGACGTGATGTCCCCGAACCTCTACTGGCTCACTGGACCAAGGAATATCCGGAGGTGACCACCGCTTCAGAAAAGATGCGAATACTCGAAGAGGCCGGCTACTCCCCGCTCGGCTACTTCTCCCTCTCGAGTGATTGCTGGCTCGAAAATTACTACCGACCCCTGCAGGCTACGTTTGCGACCTTCTTGCAACGCCATGGTCATAGTGCAGCGGCGGAGGCGATTGTGGCAGCAGAAGAGAAGGAGACCGCGCTCTACGAGCAATATCAGGATTACGTGAGCTACGGGATGTACATCGCGCGAAAGGTGGAGTAGAAAAATTCTCTACCCACTTCCCAGCGCCACTACCTTTTCCCTCCTAAAAAACAAGATCCCCTTCCGGGGATCTTGTTTTCTTTTCACTCTTTATTCAATTTCCGTCAGAAGCTTTTGCATCAGTGTTATCTCCTCTGACTGAGTCGTGACGATAGCGTCTGTGAGCTGCTTCACTTCATCATGCTCGACATACGGCTGCACACTGCGCGCCATCATGATCGCTCCCATGTGGTGTGGAATCATGTCTGACAAGAACGCTTTATCAAGCTCTGTTCCGGAGAGGGTCGCCAGCTCACGCATCATTGGCTGGTAGGTACCGTTGTCTACGTACTCTTCACCATACCAATTCTGATACCACTGCTTCATGTCAGCGATCTCTTTCTCTTGCGCGACCACGATATTCTCTACCAGGGTCTTTATTTCCGGGGTAGTACCGCCACGCTCAATTACTTCTTTGGCCGTATCGATTGCCTCTTGATGGTGCGGAATCATCCCTTCGATGAAATCCTTTTCACTCGTGACCATCATGTGCATCATGTGATCTGCGTCAGGCCCTGAAGACATCTGGTTACCCATGAGTGAACCATCTGGCATGCGGTGCATACCCGGTGGCACTGCTTCGCCTCGGCTGCTTTCGTGATACGGACAGTCGAATTCACCTTCTCCTCCCCCGTCACTTATCACATACCCGCCAATACCCCCGACCAGGAACATGACGAGCGCCACCAAAAAAAGATTTATATTTGTATTCATGTTGCATTGATTATTTTCTAAGACTAAGACACTCGAGTAGGTCCTTCAGAATAGTTTTGGATTGAGTATTCCCCTCGAAAAGAGTTCCTGGAGATAGTGCTGAATAAAACCATCTCTCCGCTCACGAAGTCTCTCCAAGTACGTATTTACACGGAACGTTCTTAGTTTCAGTAGCTGCGGGGCCAGCGTCACCACCAGCAGTATCGCAATGATCCAAAACAACAAGGTGGTGGTAGGCACCACCGCCAGAAAGGCCGACCGCCAGGCCTCGATATGATCGGCCAGATCCATCGGACACCAAGTCTCTTCGTGTGACATGAAGGGACAGTCAGACATCTCGCCCGTCATATTCATCCCCATAGACATATTGAACAGACCAACGAACATCGCGCCGAGCAAAAATAAAAGGGAAATGCTAGCCAGCAGTCTCATTATGGCCATTATACCAATCGTACAGAAAAACGCTTGCTGCAGCTTCAAATTAACACTACTGTACTCAGAGCTGGCTGAAGCGAAACGTGACGGTGTATACTATATGTAAGAATTATTTGTAATTGCTCTTACGTATGGAACAAGCACAACTTCGCCAGACCATCATTGCCTTTTTGAACAACCATCGCAAAGCGGTCTTTGCTATCTCTGATGTACAGGGACTACCGACCACCTCACTCATGCTCTATGTCATCGATGACGAAATGAACGTCTTCTTTGGTACGAGAAAAGCTTTCTCAAAGTACCAGCATATTTTGGACAACCCCGTCGTGTCACTTTCGGTGATCGAGGAGGCGCTTGATCCACTCAAGGTAGTGGACATCCGTGGCACGGTCGAACAGCTTGCTCCGCACGACCAAGAGAACGTGCACACCTGGTTCAAACAAAAGAACCCGTCTAAATACTATGTCGAGGGAGCAGAAGATTTTGTCATGTTCAAACTCACGCCCAATTTCGTGCGCTGGCTCGATGCTGAAAGTGGTGAGCTGTCGATCGTTGATCTGCACCAGATCCGACCGTAATGAAAAATGCCGGGCCCCGAAGGGGCCCGGCATTTTTCATTAGATTACAAAGCTGCCTGGATCTCTTCCCTCATTTCTACCAACTCGGAATACGAAGCAAAGAAAGCGACCTTTTGTTTAGCGACTCTACCGGTCGGGACCTTATCTAACATGAAATACACGAACGCCTCAGAAAAATCCTCCTCCGGACCGATCGCTGCGTAGTCACTGACAAAGTCTGTCTCATGATCCTCATAGTACGCGTACGCACTCTCGTACTCATCATCAAGGTCAGCAAAGCGCTTGGCACGGTTAAGGTCGATCGTGCTCCAAAAATCGCTCACAAATTCGCCGAGGTATGAGTTTCTGACAGGACAGCCGTGCTGCTCGAAATACGCATGGCAGGTACTCTTTGCAGGAACTGCTCCCGACACAGTCTCGTAGGAAACCAGGTGAGCCAATTCATGAATGATGAGTTCCGTACCCCAACTCGTCTCCACATCAGCTACGAATTCCTCGTTGACCGCGTACAACCATTGTTCATGAAGCGGTGGCAAGGTCTCCACGAAGGCGTCAAAAGTTTCAGCTGACTCCGCGTCAAACACCGCCACTCTACCAATGCGGGCGTCATACTCATCTGGAAACAGCGCGAACACTCGCTCAAAATAAGCGCGGTGTTCAGGGTCAGTGATCGACGTAACATCCGCGAGCCCATTGACCCGGTATGTGGCGACCATATCAACCGACTTACTCAACACCCCCTCCTCCCCTATCACCACCACCTGCCTGACTGGGGAAGCTTGCATCTTTTGCAGCTGCGCTTGCAGTAACACGATCTGCTGCTGCAATGATTCAATGAGCTGCAAGAGGAGTGCTCGCTGGGCACTGTCAGACACCACGGTAGATTGCGCACTGGTCAACTGTGGCACAACCAAAACAATCAACAGAAAAACCTTTGCTCCCCAAGACGTAATTCTTTTCATTCCGCTATCTTACCCAATTTCTTGCTGCACCACCACCTTGACCGGCAATATGACCTCAAAACGAGCGCCCTGATCCTCTTTCGACTGTACGGTGATACTACCGCCAAGTAGCTCTACCGACTGCTGCACGATGTAGAGACCTAGACCAGTCCCTTCGGTTTGGTGTGACTGCGCGTTGCTGGCCCGGTAGAATTTAGTGAACAACTTTCCGAGCTCGGCTTCCGGAATACCAATACCATCATCGGCGACCACGATGGTGAGTGTCCTATTTTCCAATTGGTAAGACAGTCCGAGTCTTCCCTGCGCTCGCAGGTATTTGACGGCGTTTGAGATGAGGTTACTAACGATGATGTGCAAGAGTCGACCATCAATACTAATGACGGCATGTGGAGGCAGCTCATTCCGTTCCAGTTCGATCTGCTTTTCGGTCAACTTGCCGGAGAACTCGTCAATGACTCCAGAGAAGAATTCGGTCAGGTCGACTGCTTCCTCTTTTGTCGCGTACGTACCCATCTCCAGTTTTGAGACACTCAGAAAATCATCGATCAAGCTATTCATGCGGAGAATATTGCGACTGATCTTGTCGAGGTACCGCTCCTGCGGCTCGGTCACCGTACCGGCGAGGTTTTTTTGAAGCAGCTCCACGTTCCAGCGCACCGCAGCAATTGGCGTGCGGAGCTGGTGCGTCGCCAAAGCCACGAATTCTGACTTGGCCGTATCAATATGTTTTTGTTCGGTCACATCGACCAGTGAGATGAGACGCTGGCCCGAACTCTGATAGGCAAAAGTCGAAAGCATGACCCAGACCTGGTTCTCCGCCAGAGTTAAAAGTGGCACCTCCACATCGTACAAGGTCATTCCTGCTCGCACCTTCTCTTGTAAGATTGTTGGGTCGAGTGTTTCGGTAGCCTCGAGCCTACTAAAAAAGTTCACATTCTTAATGATCTCGCTATCAGTTTGCAGCAACTTGATCGCCGCCTGGTTGCTTTCTAATATTTTTCCCCTGGCATCTATGATCAGGTATGCCACTGGACTCCGCTCAAACAGCGCCGCGAAGGCGGCATCATGGCCATAGCTGCTTTGCGACTGCGCTACCTGGAAATGCAGATCGATGCGATGTTGCATAAACAGCTTGATCACCAAGAGTAGTAACAAGACCCCCGCTCCCGCGGCCAATTCCTGGGCGGTTAATTCTTGAATGCCGTGAAGGTAGGCCAGACCACCTACCCAAGCGAGGCTAAACAGGGACAAAAAACGTTCAAAGAAGCGGAGTATACGTAGTCGTTTGATCGATGGCATCAGTACAATAGTAACAAGCTCTCGATAAACATGATAGCCATCTTACCCCAGGGGGCAGAACTCGTGTTATCATAGAAGAATATGGAAAAGAAGATATTGATCGTCGAAGACGAACCTGATATTCGTGAAGCCATGGCAGAAGCTGTCGCACAAGCTGGCTTTGCAGTATCTGTAGCAGAAAACGGAGCGGTGGGCCTCCAGATCGCCCAAGCAGAGCACCCTGACCTCATCTTACTTGATATCATCATGCCGATCATGGATGGGCACGAATTCTTAAAAAGACTTCGCCTTGATCCCTGGGGCAAAAACGTGAAAGTGATCATGCTTACCTCCATGGATGATGTCCGAAACATCGCCAATGCACATGAGGGAGCGATCGAGGACTACCTCATCAAAGCACACAGCAGTCTCGATGAGATCGTCCACAAAGTTCGTGAGACGATCTACGCAGGATAACTTTTCTCTAGCTCTTGCTCTATGAAAATCTGAGCATCGGTCAGGAGTTTTTTACTATCCTGGTGATCAAGCCGTTCTAGCGCTGCAGAAAACGAGAACCATCCCCCGTCTCTCACCTCTTCCGGGTCGAGCGTCAGATGATCATCTCTAATGACCCCCAGAAAGAAGCTGGCGGTCTTATCGACCTGTTCACCTTCGTACTCAAAGGTATACTTGATAGCAAAGGTTGGTGTATCGAGAAGCTTTTCTACCTCTAGCCCCGTTTCTTCCTTAAGCTCTCGGCGGGCGGTCTCTTGTGGTGACTCTCCCCCCTCGGGATGTCCTTTGGGAAAGGTCCAGTAGGTATTATTGCCGATCTTGCTGTACTGATGGATCAGGAAGACTTCCCAGTCCGCACTGGTTTTCCTAATTGGTATCACCCCGTAAGAGATATCAGTTTTGGTTTTCATGGGTGCAGTATAGCAGAAAGGGCGGGCGCTACGCGCCCGCCCTTTTATTTTGTACCTTTGTGCCCAAGACTGGAGTTGAACCAGCATGCCCGTGAGGGCGCTACCACCTCAAGGTAGTGCGTCTACCAATTTCGCCACCTGGGCAGATATCTTCTCTTCCTTATGAGGTGGCGCCATTATGCCTCATGTACATCCTAAATTCAAGCTCTCTGTATAAACGCATTCTCCTGCCCACATTGGTTAGGTATACTATTTGTAAGTAACTATTTAAATGAAAAAGAAACACAAAAAACTACCGCAAAAGGAAACTGGGACAAATCCATTCGACAACCTTCATAATAAACACTTTGCTTTCGCCAACAAGGTGCTGGCGGTAATGACTTTGGTATCAGTCGCTGCTGTTGCCATTGAAACTGTTGAGTCACTGCAACATTACAATTGGCTGTTCACGATCATCGAGTGGGTTGCCGTAGCCCTCTTTTCAGCTGAATACATTACCCGCTTGTATTTATCTCCTAAACGTCTCGGGTACGTTTTTAGCTTCTTCGGTATCATCGATCTTATTGCTATCCTTCCTTCTCTCTTTGGACTGGCCAATCTTACCTTCCTCAAATCAGCCCGTACTATTCGCATCATCCGCCTCCTGCGCATGCTCCGCCTCGCAAAGTTTACTCGCATGAAGGATAAAGACCGAGCAGCTAGCTCCGTCTACAAGATCAACCTGGAAATATACTTCATAACCTTAACGTTAGCCGTGTTGCTTATCGGTTCGACCTTCTACCTTTTTGAAAGTCATGCGGAAGCCAGAAACATCCCCTCTGGTATGTATTGGGCACTCAAGAGTATCCTGGGCGGTTTCCCCTACCCGCAACCAGAAACCTTGGGCGGGATCATCGCTCTCGTCCTCGCTCGTTTCACTTCGATGATCCTCCTCGGTATGATGCTTGGCTTAGTCGGTATGATGATTCGAAAATTATTGATCGGGTCGGAGAGTGATAAATAAAAAAGCGCGCGGCCTTTGGCCGGGCGCTTTTTTATTTTGGAAATTAATCCTTCTTCTCTTCTACAGTTGCGTCAGGAGCTACTTCCTCAGTAACTTCCGCTGCTGGAGTTTCTTCTGGGGTAGCTTCGGCCACAACCTCAGCCGGGACTTCCTCTACGACAGGAGCTTCGGCAGCTGCTGCCTCAGCAGCCTTGGCTTCCTCCTCTGCCTTCAGTGCAGCTTCGGCTTCAGCAGCCTTGGCGGCTTCTTCCTCAACGCGCTTAACTTCTTCAGCCTCACGAGCAGCTGCCTCAGCGCCTGATTCAGTCATCATCGAGACGAGACTCATGCGGCGCATCTGTCGCTTGATCTCACGATTCACCTTCTCGCGGATGTAATAGAGCTTGCTGCGGCGCACTTTCGCGCGCTTCACGATCTCGAGTTTGTCGATCTGAGGTGAGTACAGTGGGAAGATCTTCTCTACCCCAACGCCACTCGCCACCTTTCGTACTGTGAAGGTCGCTCCCGGCTCATCACCGTGCTTTCGTGCCAAAACAAGACCTTCGAAGATCTGAATACGGGTCTTCCCCTTGTCCTGGATCTTTTGGTGCACACGCACTGTGTCGCCGGCCTTGATGCCAAGCGTCTTGCGCTCTTCCATATTTACGGGTGACACGGCCACCCCTGCCATTGCTGCTTTCATAATCTTTTTTGAATAATTAAACAAATGAGCCGTTTTAGGCGGTTCTAAAAACGTGCCACAATCTACCACAATAGCGCCTATTCTGCAATGCGTTCGGCCGCTTGCTCCAACTCTGGCGGCACCGGTGCGATGAAGCGTTCTCGCTCCCCGCTGGGCAAGGTCAGTTCGAGAATGTGAGCATGTAGAGCTAGTCGGTGCAGTTCGAGGTGGTTTGACTGGCCCACTTTATGAGCCGCGTACAGCTCGTCGCCGACGATCGGGCGGTCGATGGCACGTAGATGGACACGCAGCTGGTGGGTGCGGCCAGTCTTTGGCATCAGCTTCACGTAGGAAAATGGCTCATCCTGGTACTCCCCCATTCCAATGCGCTCAAAATCGGTGATCGCCTCACGCATCACCCCTTTAGCTCCTCGTTCGGCCGAACGACGCCGGTGATCTTTGGCACTGCGGCCGATCGCTCGGTTGATAGTCCCCCACCGATCATTAAGCCGACCATAGACCAGCGCCCGATACTCCTTGTAGACGGTGTGGTCTTTAAATTGTTGCTTGAGGAACTGGTGCGTCGCCTGGTCCTTCGCCAGAATGAGCACCCCCGAGGTCTCTCGGTCAAGACGATGTACCACTCCCGAGCGATCAAGCTCGACTCCCTTCGGGGAGTAGCCCGGTTCACCTACGCCGCGCGCCTGCGGCGCGCGACGCAAAAACCACTCCACCACCGTGGGCGCCTCATTATGGCCATCGGCATGTGTCAGCCAGCCATATGGCTTGTCGATCACCAATACCGCATCATCTTCATATAAGATGAATGGCTCAACATTACGTACCTTTTCGTCGTTCCCTTGTTGCATATCGCATGAGTATGCCCTCAAAATCGGCCTTGGTCAAAGCCGGCCAATACTTATCTAAGAAAAAGTATTCACTGTAGACCGTCTGCCAAGGCAAAAAGTTAGACGACCGGTGCTCGCCACCCGTACGAATGATGATGTCCGGGTCGGGCATGCCGGCTGTCCAAAGCAGCTGCGAAAAGTTCTCTTCATCTACCAACTCGCCTCGCCTAACGGCTTCATTCACAGCAGTGAGAATCTCCGCGCGACCACCGTAGGAGAGCGCGACCCAGACCGTAACGGCAGCATCTGCCCGCGCGGCACTTTTCGTTTCGAGAGCCTCGATCTTCTGTTTGATATCCTCCGTGAAATCCGCTCGGCGGCCGATCACCCGCACTTTAAAAGGAAACTCTGCATCATCCGTCAGCTGTCTGTCTATCCGCTCCAGCCACACCCCAAACAATCCCATCAAATAATCCACCTCCTCTTTGGTCCGCTTCCAATTCTCAGTCGAAAAAGCGTAGTACACCGCATGTGGTATACCGGCATCACGAACCCAATGGATCGAGTCGGCAAATACTTCCCCGCCCTTCTGATGACCCTCAAGGGTAGATAGTCCCTGCTCTTTCGCCCAGCGACGATTCCCGTCCATTATGAAACCCACGCACTGCATAGTTGTATCTCAATGTAACACCGAGAATTCTTCAAAAGTTTTGCTGGCGCTTCCCCACTCTACCGCTACCCCCTCGACGACCGACATGAGCGAACCTTCGTGGAGATACTCGATGAAAGCTTTAAGCGTGTCCGGTTCACCCTGAGCCACCACCTCAACCGCACCCCCGGGTAGGTTTTTGGTGTACCCCACCAGCTGCAGCTCAGTCGCCGCTTCTTGAATGTAGGCTCGATACGCAACGCCTTGTACCTTGCCCGTGATAGTGCAGTGAATTTCAACCATGGTGCATAGTATACCTTGCCAAACGACGCTCTACGAGTTATAACAAAGCCCGCTCAATAAACTAAGGAGGTGTTCTTTATGACAAACGAAACTGGCAAGCGGTCTGAAACCCAGCGATCCACGCCTGGTTCCTGCCCGCTCCCGCATTCTCAATTCGGACAGCATGGTGGGTACTCCCCCAAATCGATTCGCTACGCGCAACAACGCCAACACTACGATCGAAAGCTGGAAGAATTGATAAAAAAAGCGTAACAATTAACCAAGGCCGGCTCCATCCAATGGACCGGCTTGTTTTTTTTATAAAATTGAGTACGATAGTGCCTACATCTAATAGAGATGCGCGATTAGCTCAGTTGGTAGAGCAGCTCGTTTACACCGAGAAGGTCGGGAGTTCAAATCTCTCATCGCGCACCAATCAGCCGGCCGCAACACTAACGTGTTGCGGCCGTTGCTGTTGGTAGTGCGATGAGAGATTTTAAAGCCGGAGGCTCATGTGAATTTCGTAGCGAAGCGTAGAAAGAGAGAGCCGAGGCGGGGTCGCGAAAAATTTTCGAAGAAAATTTATTTGTGACCAAATCTCTCAGTGTGAGCGAATTAGAAAAAGCGGGACACTCCCCCACCTTTACAAAACCCTCAGTTCCGCTATTGTACCCCCAGTTCTGAGGCCGCTGCTTCAGTTTTGTTTTTGGTCCTTTTTATAGGAGATATTCATGTTGAAGGAAATATCCACGGGCACTCCGCTCACCCCCAAGTACCTCACCCGCGACCTGGCCTCCGAGGTTGTCGATATGGTGCTGCAAGGCACGCTGTTCTCGGCACACAACCGATACTTCCGGCATCAGTTGTGTCATATCGTGGTCCTGGTTCCCGCTCTTGAGCAGGAACCAAGCGAACGAGCTGCTTTTCCGAGCCCCCCTCCCCGGCCCTTCCCCCTCTACGAGCTAAGTGTTGGTAACCGGGCAAAATGGCCTCGTCCGTACGACAAAATTGCTCGCAACAAGGCGGAGCAGCTCTGGTACGACCGGAATGCCGACGGCCAGACCGACTCGGTCGCGCACCTCCTGTATTCTGGCGACACCGCTTTCTGGGGCGGCGTGAAACGACACAGCATTGTCGTTGCCTGTTCGGGAGTGCAACCCTGGTTTGATCAGATGATCTCCGGCATGATCGCCGACGGACTTAAGGCCTTTGGTCGCAACGCCCTCGAGCTCGACATTGAAAGAACCACCTCCTCCTCTGCGTTCTTGTCTTGATCTTTTTCAATCTCTAACGCCCTTCCTCCGGAAGGGCGTTTTTATGTCATCTTTCCTTCTTCACCGACTCTCGTTTTTAATAGCTCCATACAATTGACAAAAACCCAATATACTATTTACTAACCCTTGGGCGCGTCGCCTATTTTTTCCACATCGAAACTGAAGGAGAAGTCATGAAAACTTCCATTTGTTCTTTGAAACCCCTTGCTGGTTCCTCGGTGGCAGTGCTGGCGATCGCCCTCTCTGCCTCAACTCTCTCGGGCTGCGCTGCCGTGCCACTCGGCGCACTCTACGTAGCACAACTCGTTCCTACCGCCATGGTTGGCTATTCCATGCTTCCTGGCGGGGCCAAGGTTGAAGTGGCCAATCCAGGCAAAGGTATTCGAAACCCAGGAATCGACAACATAAAGTCGATCCTCACGGACAATACTTACGCCAAGGAGTATCTCGAGAACGAGGAGTTGTTTAAGAAGGTCGCGCTAGCCAAGGAAACTCCCAAGAGCCCGGCCGGTGCTGCCACCATGGCTCGTAAGGGCGGCTTCGATGGCTTCTTCCTGGTTGACTCGCGCGACCCTACCGTCACTGGCGGGCTGGTGATGCGGGTCGAGTATGGCAAAGCGACAGTGCGCCTGATCAGGAAGGACGGCACCTTGCTCTATGAGCAAACGGCGACCCTTTCTGGCCGAGCCAACACGCCTGAGACACCGACCGAGCGGCAAGTCGCCGAAGCATTGGCAACCGCGATCGTGGCAGATCTCAAGCAAAGTATCGGTTCCGGACAGGCAACCGCTAGCACCGAAGCCGAAGAAAATGTAATGGATAAGACGGTGAATACCGTCAAAGGATGGTTCAATTAATCCGACCATCACTAAACCCCTCCTCCCCGCTCTGGCGTGGGAGGTTTCTTTTTGTCGTGACCAATACGCGGTTTTGGGTTAGTATTGCACGGAAGCAGAGTCAGTCTCTAGACACCGGCCGCTGGCTACTGCAACAAAATTTGCCCCTATAGTTAAATGGATATAACTGCGGACTTCTAAGCCGTTATTCGAGGTTCGATTCCTCGTGGGGGCACCGAAATTAATAGCCAGGCCTTTTGCCTGGTTATTTCTTTTTGAAAAAGTTACGCAATAACCCGTTTGACTACCCAACAGTAGCAACGTACCCTTTATGTAGGGAGCTGTACATAGACAATCTAACTTCACATACATTTGATCTCACGAAAGGAGCTGTGATGAAACATACACGCAATCTCGCCGCAATACTTCTGCTCTCTTGCTACACCATGCCAGCATTGAGCGAGGCACCTCCTACAAATCCTTCTAACAGCCTTGAGCGACATACCCCGTCCCTCTTGCATGGAATCAAAGACCGGTTACCGAGCATCACCTTAGTGAAACAGCCATACGGACGTAGCGTGGTCGTTTTGAAGGTCAATTGCCCGGTCGAAGTACTAACCGGCGTAGCCTTTCCTCCCCTCGAATTGGCCCGTCAAGCGCTTGACCAAACAGCTATGCAACTCAACGAGAAGGAATTCTTTAAATATGACATTCAGTTCGTGTGCGGTTAGAACATCAACTTATGACCCTCCCCTGTAACCAGGTGAGGGTCATTCTTATTCAAGCGTCTCAGTCACCGACTGCTCCAGCTCTTCTATCTCGCCAATTTCCTCAGTTTCCTCCGTGGTCGTCGCCCCTTCCTCTACAGGTTCTGCAACCGGCGGTGGCTCCACGGTTTTTCTCACGTTATTTAAAAAGGTCTCCTGGTCGACTGCTCGCCTATCAAATTCCTGCAAAGCACTCTCGACCATCGATTCTCGATAAACCACCACCTCATCCTGGTATTGCTCGGTTTCCTGAAAAGAGATGTCTCGGTAGGTAAGGTACGTCTGCGCGCTCCAGAGCCCACTGAGCATGAATATTACAAATGCAACAATAAGCCCGGTCGCCCACTCGCGGGTTGGCCGCATGAGCTGAGGGTCACGTAAACCACGGTCAGCCCGAGTGAGTCGTTTCGCTAGCTGGGTGAATGTTTTATCCTTCATACGCCAAGATCCTTACTTGAATAGTGATATCTGCCTGCCACAAACTACTCGATTGCGCTTGCATCTCGAGACTGGTCACTCGCTGCACATAGGGCAGGGTTTCCAGTATCTGAACAAAATTCTGTACGTTTTCTCGTTCTCCAGAAAAAGAGAAGGAGGCCTGTATCCACGCCGCGGTCTCATCGGCCTTTTCTTTGATCGACTGCAGGTCTTCCGTCTCCAGCACTACTCCGGCTTCTGGCGCTAGGGTCTCGATGTGATTCAGAAAATCAATACTATTACTCTCTTTTTCCAAAAAGAATCCCTGCAGGCGCGCCCGCTTTTCGGTGGTCTCTTCAGCCAACTTAAACAGACGGTAGTAGGAAGATTCTTGGGCGCGCTGCTTTTCGAGGGTGACGATCTGCTCGGTCAGGCGGTGTCCTTGCGCCACCACCTGGTACGCCATAGTTGCAAATGTCGAAAGAGCGACAATGATTAGGAAGACGGCTATGAAAAGGGTTCTTTTGGTGCTCTGACTCATATACT
Organism: uncultured Candidatus Saccharibacteria bacterium; assembly: GCA_964521645.1. Lineage (GTDB taxonomy): Bacteria > Patescibacteriota > Minisyncoccia > Phycocordibacterales > UBA918 > OLB19. The sequence continues at coordinate 25,797 of CAZFSB010000011.1, forward strand.
ATTTGCGTTAGCTAGCGTTACCGTGAGCGTAAAGACGATGTCTTTATCTCGCGCCAAATTCGAGATGGGGAGATCTACCGCGGTGACTGACTCGTCGGCAAGGAG
>CAZFSB010000012.1:0-8158 GCA_964521645.1 uncultured Candidatus Saccharibacteria bacterium
ATCATCACCGATCGGCGAGGAGGGTCAATAGCGTTGGCTGAATTGAACGATCGGTTACTGCTCCCCGCGGACACCTTAGATCCAGCCTCGTTCAGAGCCGCCACAGTCACCTCCCTCACGATCGATAGTGAGCTGCAAGTCGAGGTATATCGTGCGCTCGAAACTGTTGCGCGTGACAAAGAATACCTTGGGGGAGCCGGCATCATCATGGACGCAAGGAGCGGCGAACTGCTCGCCCTTGTTAGCTACCCCAACCAGTTGCCAGACGGTATGCCGGCACCGCAGCGCGCAACACAAGGTCTCTACGCACCTGGCTCCACCATCAAACCTTTTCTCGCGGTAGCTGCGCTCGCGGAAGGGATCATTGATCCGAAGCAGGAGATACTGAGTACTGGTTCTATTGAGCTGCCTGATCCGAGTCGGCCAGGCAGCTCCTACGTGTATCGTGATTGGCAAGCGCATGGGTACGTCGATATGCGCAAAGCCATTGGCGTATCCTCAAACGTGTATTTCTATGCCATTGGAGGTGGGTATGGAGATCAGCCGGGGTTGGGGATCGGACGTATCAATACATACCTGCAACGCTTTGGTTTTGGGGAAGCAACGGGAGTACGTCTTTTGTCAGAAGAGAGTGGCTCACTTCCCACGCCAGAATGGAAAGCGCAAATGTATCCCGGCAACGACTGGCGACTCGGTGACACGTACCTGGTGTCCATCGGACAACATGGGTATGGCATAACGCCACTGCAGCTGACCCGCGCCACCGCTGCGATAGCGAATGGGGGAGCGTTACCAACACCAACACTTTTACCACCAAACGCTCAGGTGGAAAACCAGTCACTTAGTATCGACCCCGGGCAGCTTATGGTTGCTCGGGAGGGAATGGAATATGCGGTCGTGAACGGTACGGCCTCGGGGCTCTACCTGCGCGAGGTCACCGCCGCTGCAAAGACCGGGACTACGGAAGTCGGGACGGAAAAGAAATTCATCCACTCGTGGGTAACTGGATATTTCCCTCATGATGACCCACGATATGTGTTCACTTTCATGCTTGAGCAAGGGCCGCGAGGCGAAGAGGTCGGGGCGGTGGCCGTCGCGCACGATGTCCTCAAGTGGCTGAGTAAGGATCGACCGGAGTACCTCAGCGCCCCCTAGTTTCTTTCCGGATGAGGAGGCCATTTACTGAATTTCAGTGTTATACTTTTAAGAGGAATATTTACATATGGAATATGATGAATCAAACTCACTCCCAAAAAAGGATAGTGAGCAGGGTGTTGTTGACGTGAAGGAGCCGGAGGTCACAACAGAGCCGTCGATTACAAAGACGGAGATTATTCATAACAGAGTGAAGGAGGCTGGTGAGAAGATGAATTCGCTACTGGGACGATTCGATCGGCGTCTGATCTTTTTGGTCATCGTGGTGATCGGCATCGTGGTCGCGCTCTTACTACAAAAAGGTACCGACCAACACATTGCGATCAAGCAATTCGCAAACGTGTATTCGTTCGTGCCAGAAAAGATCTCCAGGAGCGCCGCTATTCCCATTCGGATACCGGAAGGCGTTACCGAAGAGGCTTTGCGCGCGAGCCTTACCTTCAATCCGGAAGTTGACGGTTCCTGGCGTGCGGAGGATGAGCCAGACGTAGCCATCTTCGAACCAAAACAGCCACTGAAAAGCGGTGTGTACTATGCCGTCAATCTCGATACTGGCTCAGTGCAGCTGTCAGGCGATTTTTACGTTGATGAGGACCCCATGATCCAGGCCATTTTCCCGGGCGAGGGAACAGAGGCACACGAAGATACCGAAATAACCATTGTGTTCAACCGGCCGATGGTGCCGCTCACAACCCTGAGCGAACAGGAATCTATTGAACTGCCGATCACCATCACCCCACCAACCGAAGGACGGTTCAAGTGGATCAGCACCCGCAACCTCCAATTCATTCCAGAGTCCACGCTCATTCCTTCTTCCGACTACACGGTAGCGATCAACGAAGGCTTGGTTTCCCTTGACGGTCTGCCAATTGCGCCAGTCACGCACACGTTCGTGACTCGTCCACTACGTTACGGCTACGTGTCCGATAGAGGCCTTGGCTACCGCTCGCCGATCATTATCACCTTCAACCAGCCGGTAGATCTTGCGAAGACAGAACCAAAGATAGTCATTTCTCGGGATGAGAAAAGGGTTGCTGTTGACGTGGAGTATGGCAAGACCACCCGCTACGACCGTTCGAGCCGTAAGTATGTAGAAGAAGAGGACCAAAGCAAACTGTTTGTTTACCAAGAGGAGGACACCCACGGACGCGACCGTTTCTGGGACTTTGATACCACATATAAAGTAGCGATCAGCGGGGCCGTCCCCCTGGCCGGAACCAAAGAGCTAACTGAAGGACGCCACGCGGTGGTGTCGGTGCCGAACATTGTGAAAAATGTCACTGCCCAGTCTGAGCGTTCTTCAGAGGTTCGGCCTGATCTCTTTGATCCACAGGGAACACTGACGGTTAATTTCTATGAAGATATCAACCTCGACCGTTCAAATATTTCTGTCAAAGGTCTTGAGAAGGTTACGTATGGAGAACGCTGCAAGACCGAGGATGATGGACAAACGGTGTACCTGGGCTCTTCCTGCGAGAAAGAACAAGACAAGAGTACGCTTATTTTCGACTTCAAAGATGACGCGTTCTCTGTGGGGGAATCTTTTACGCTAGAGCTCAAGAAGGTGGTGAGTGCTGACGGGCTAACCCTTACGGCCGAGCCTGTCATCGAGTATCTCAAAGTGTATCCAGCTCTCTCTATATACCGTACTGATCCCCCCGCTGGAGCTATCGGCGCCGACCTCACTGGTATCTACGTCTGTACAAACACCCCGCTGCGGGACCCTGGTGAAGAGGGGATACTGGCGTACGTCAAAGCCAATGGCTACATCATCTTTGGAGAATGGTCAGACTCATTCTTCGTAGAGAGCTCTTATTATGGCAGTAAGTGTAGTTCCGGTCAGTTCCAGACCTACATGCATTACGGTATCGTGCCGCGAAAAGAGTACACGTTCACGCTCGATCTTACCGATGAGTTTGGTCAGACCGCGAGCCAGCAGATATCCTTCACTTCCGGGGAACCAAATTCCACCGACGCACGCTTCCGTGATCTGCAACTTGAGTACAATGTGACTACGCCGGAGCGAACGAAACTCACCTACGCGGTAGAGAACCTGGAATACGTCGATATGCATATCTGTCGCCTGGAGCCGGAGACCTTTTTGGAACGAGTGACCGACCGCGCTGATATCGTTACGCCACCGAGTGACGCCGGGTGTTCCGCGGTTGTGACGAAGCGGATTGAGTTGCCGCCAAAGTATTGGGTACTCAATTACTTCCAAGTGGACCTGGCTGAGCATTTTGCTGATACTCGAGGGCATTACATCCTCACTTTCTCGCACCCGCAACTCAAGTCGTACTACTACAAGAAGCAAGAGCACCCACGGACGTATGTCAGTGTCACCAACCTAGCGGTCGGCAAGAAAGAGGTTCTCTATGATGATGGAGCGTACGCTCGTTCCAAAAACCCGGCCGGTCAGAACGTGGTCAATGAAACTATGAGAGACACTCAGAACCTGTATTGGATCAATGACAACCAGTCCCTCACGCCGATCAGTGGGGCAGTGGTCACCCAGTACGCAGAAGAGGGCAACGACCGGATTCGGCGCGCATCCAGCGGCACATCCAACTGGCAAGGAGTGGCTGAAGTAGCGGTAGAGAAGAAGCTCGTTGGCGCCGTGGTGCGCGCCGGGCTCGATACTGCGATCATCAGTGATTGGGCGGATTCCTTTGGGTATACTCGTCGAGTTGAGAGTGCTTCGCGAACCTACGTGTACACCGACCGACCGATCTACCGCCCAGGCCAAACGGTCTACATCAAGGGGATCGACCGTATCGGATTTGATGGGTCCTACGAGGTCTGGAATAAGCAGCCGGTCACCCTCAAGCTCACAGACGCCATGAGCAACGACCTGTATGAGGTGCAGCTACCGGTGAACGAGTACGGTACGTTCAATACGGAATTCACCTTGCCACAAGATGCCACGTTGGGTAACTACCGAATCGAAGTCCTGGGTCAGACCTCCTCTTTCTCAGTGGAAGAGTATGTACCAGCTGCTTTCAAATTAGAGACAGCGACGAACAAAGAAGAATATCTAAATGGCGAGACGATGCAGCTCGAGGTGCAGGCCGACTACTACTTTGGGGTGCCGCTGAGCGAGGGCACGGTGTCATATTCGGTCACCGCGCAAGATTACTACTTCGATCGCTACGAAGATGAGTACTTCAACTTTGGGCGCTCCTGGTACTACTGCTACTCGTGCGGATATGGTGATGATTTCCTCTTCCGGGGTGAAGCAGACCTCAATGAAAATGGCCACGCGGTGATCACCCGAGAACTCAACTTCAATGATCTCTTTGATAATGCCGATGACGAATCGAGCAAGTTGCTGACCGTGTGGGTGACCGCTAAGGATGTGAGTGGTCGTTCGGTATCGACACAGCGGTCGTTCATCGTGCATAAGGGAGACTTCTATCTAGGGTCGCGACTCAGTCGCTACTTCACCGCTGTTAATTCACCGCTTGAACTGAAGGTGAAGACGGTCGACGTTGAGGGCCAACCAGTCGCGCAGAGCGATATCGACCGGGCGGTCTACCGAGTGAAGTGGGAGACATACAAGCGCCAAGAAGTCGATGGTGGTTTCTACTACCGCTCAGAAAAGAAGCTTGAGCAGATCTCACAAGAGAAGATCAAAACCAACCGCGAGGGTAACTGGCAAGGCGAACTCAGCTTTGCTGAAGAGGGAGAGTATGAGGTGCACGTCAGCAAACGAGCAAATAACGGCGCGCTCATCACTTCTGTCTCGAATGTGTACATCTACGGCTCACGTTCGGTCACGGTCCCACCGCGAAACAACTACGAACTAGACCTTGAGGTGAACGCACTCGATGTCGAGGTTGGCGATACGGCCTCGCTCCTCATCAAAGCGCCATACGACAATGCCAAGGTACTGATCACCGCCGAACGAGGGGTAGTGCACGACTACTGGGTGGTGGATCTCAAGGGTGGTCTGTACTCGCACGAACTTCCGATCAAAGCGGAGTATGCTCCCAACATCTACCTTTCCGCGTTGCTGCTCTCGGGTGATCCTGAGATCAAGTTCGGCACGGTTGAGCTGGCAGTTGGGAGCGATGAACACGACCTCGCGGTGTCCGTGACGGCGAATAAGGCAAACTATCTTCCGGGAGAAGCCGTGACGCTTTCCGTGGAAACCAAAGACGCGGAGGGTCGACCGGTCCCGGCGGAGGTTTCAGTAGCGGTGGCAGACCTCTCGGTGCTTGCGCTCAAGGGAAATCCAAAAAAGAACCCGACCATCTTCTTCTACGATGGTTTCCCTCTTTCCGTTAGTACGGCCAGCAACATCAAGAATATTTTGCACGAAAAAGACATCCCGCTCGGTACGAAGGGAGGCGACGGTGCCGACCCCGACGACCTCGCGAAAAAGAAGCGCGGTATCTTCAAAGACACGGCGCACTGGGAAGCCGTCGTTCGCACCGACCAGACCGGCCGCGCCACGGTCACGTTTACGCTGCCGGACAACCTCACGACCTGGCAGGTCGAGACGCTCGGAGTGACCATCGACACAAAGCTAGGGGTCGACTACCTGGAGTTCAAGACCAAGAAAGACCTTATGGCAGTGCCGCTCAAGCCACGGTTTGTGGTTCCGGGGGACACCTTCTCGCTTGGTGCAAAGATCTTCAATCAGACCGACAAAGGGCGAAACATCACAGTCAGCCTAGAGAGCAGCTCGCTCAGGTTCACCGGCGAACGAGAAGACAAGGTCTTCGTGAACGCCGGAGAGAGCAAGACGGTGTACTTTGCGGTGGTCGCGCCGGAAGACAAGCGCGCTGGTGAACACCTCTTCACCTTCACTGCCACCGATGGCGAATTCGTCGACGCGGTTGAGCAGACCATCTCGATCACCCCCAACCGCACGCACGAAACGGTCGCGACCGCTAACTTCACTAAAGCCGAGCAAGCGACTGAGTATGTGTACATCCCTAAAGAGGTCCTAGCCGGTGCGGGTGGGCTCACCATCAACGCCAATGCCACGTTGGCAGTCTTCATGACTGACGCGCTCTCGTACATGGTCACGTACCCGTACGGGTGTAGCGAGCAGCTCTCGAGCTCCCTCAGTACGATCGCTATTTTGACCAACTCACTAAAAGTGCCGAATGTTGAAGGTCAGTTTGAGACCATTGAACACGAAGGGGTCACCTACACCGTTTCTGAAGTGGTGGAGCGCGGACTGGCGCAAGTATACGAAACACAGACAGCCGAGGGAGGATTCGCGTACTACAAAGGACTCGACCCAAGCCTGTGGCTCACCATGCACGTCGTGACCACGCTCGCTAAACTGCAAGAAGCTGGCTTCCCGGTCCGCCAAGATGTCATCGACCGCGCCGCGCAGTACATCGAAACCGACGCGCTCAGTGAGTACCGCATGCACCCGACCTGGCACACCGAGACGGTGATCACCGCTGAGTATGTGCTGCGCACGGCAGTGGGACGAGAACAGACGACGCTCAGTGAGGTGGTACAAAGTCTCATTACTAACAACGCGTTTCTCAATGAACAGGTGAGTAGCCTCTCGCTCGCGTACCTGACCATTCTCACCACCTATGGTTACGGGCAGTCCTACCAAGACATGACCTACGACGCGCTCAAGAACCGTATTGATATCGACGGACGCGGTGCCTATCTGACCTCGACCGACACGGTCAACCGCAGATACTTTGAGAACTCTATTAAAAATACCGCGCTGCTTCTCAAGGCGTTTGTAGCGCAAGACGACGAACACCCTGTCATGGGCAATGTGCTGCGCTGGCTGCTGGCGAGTCGTGACCGAGATGGTGCCTGGGGCGGGACACACAACACCTTCAATGTCGTCGACGCGATGGTGGAGTACCTTACCTGGCAAAAGGAGACTACCGCGCACTTCAGCCTCACTACTCTTCTGGCCGGCGAACCGCTCTTCGAGCATGAATTCAACCCTACCAACGTCTTTGAAACGTACACGCACTTCACCTCAATCGACCTGCTACGTCGCAGCGAACTATTGCCGATCGAACTGAAGCGAAAGAATATTTCCGGTGGATCAAGCAACCTCTACTACGACATCACCCTAAAGTACTACCTGCCGGTTGAGCAGCTGCCGCCGCGCGATGAGGGTATCACCATCACCCGCGGACTCTACAAGCTAGATGACGTGCGTGACAGGGAAACGGTTGCTACGGTCTCGGTCGGTGAAGTGCTGCGCGGTAAGTTAACCGTCACTATTCCAGAAGTGTATTCGCACGTGGCGATCGAAGACATGATCCCGGCTGGTTTTGAATTGGTCAATTTCAACCTCTCCACCGAAGACCGCTCTCTGCTCCTAGAGCAAGAAGAAGACGAGTGGGGGATGGATGAATTTGGCAGCAAGCCCGGGGCGTGGTGGTCCAGCTTGGCCAACCTCTTTGGCAGTTCTCAGACCGCCCAGAGTTACCGCTCGTACTGGTATGGCGGCAGTTATGATAGCGAGCAGACCAGAAAACTCTATCCAACGCACACCGAGTCTCACGATGATCGCCTCTTCCTGTATGTCGAAGAAATGTACCCCGGAGTTTACGAATACGAGTACTTCATCCGCGCCCTTGTCCCCGGAGAGTTCCAACACCTGCCAGCTCGCGCGGAAGAACTCTTCTTCCCTGAAGTGTTTGGTCGTACTGAGGGCGGAAAGTTCACGGTCACTGCGGCGCAGTGATGTGGATGAGTAGGCTCTCCCGCACTCCCGATGCTTCATCAAACGCAAACACCTCGTAGGTGCCTGGTTCGGTTGGCTTAAATGTCGTCTCTGTCGCAAAGGTTAGCGGCGTGTCGTTGACACTCCAGGCGACCGCTTTGCGCGCGCGCAGAGGAATAACGGTTTCCTTGGTCAGCTCAAAACTGTCACCTTCGTGAATACTTAAAATAAGATCGTCTTCCTGCAACAGCGTGCGGTGCGCGGCCTAATCGACGCCGAGCACCCCCCACACCCCATTCCCCGCCGACCGGCCACGATGGAGGGGGGGCCCCGCGCAGG
>CAZFSB010000012.1:8168-8532 GCA_964521645.1 uncultured Candidatus Saccharibacteria bacterium
TTTCTTTAATATTAAAAATACTTGTTTTTTCCGTAAACTGGGTGGGGTGCGGGGCGTTTTCGGCGCCCCCCACCCCCCACTCCGCATTCCCCTCGATCGTGAACCGTTCGAGGTGGGTCGACGTGAAGGGGGTGTCTTTGTAGTAGGGGGTAGTGACGAGGTACTCCATCACGTCGTGCCACACCGCGCCAGCACCGGTCTGTCCGGACACTTGCTCGAGCGCGGTGTTTTCACTGTTGCCGAGCCAGACTCCCACCACCAGGTCAGGAGTGTACCCAACCACCCAGCTATCGTGAAAGTCGCGCGAGGTGCCCGTCTTCACCCCGTAGTTGGAAATGGAGAGGGTGAGGTTGCCATTCACGCC
>CAZFSB010000012.1:8542-19196 GCA_964521645.1 uncultured Candidatus Saccharibacteria bacterium
ACCAGCTCTACATACGGCTCATCCACCACCGTGGTCGGCGTGGAGACGTGCGATTGCGGCGGCAGGTTGAAATTGTTGTCGTCTGCGCTCAGTAGGCGGAGCGGCCGCAGCACTCCTTCAGCTGGAAACACGGTGAAGTAGTGGGTGAGCGTGAGTAGGTCCATCTCAAGACCACCAAGCGCAATACCGTACTGGTAGCTGTCATACGCTTGGATCGGTTCGAACTGCAGACTGCTGCTGAGGAAAGCATAAAAATGTTCTAACCCGATGAATTCCAACACCTTCACCGAGGGTACATTGAAGCTGTTGCTGAGCGCTTCGTGCAGGGTCATTTCACCGCGGTACTGCCCGTCATAATTCTTTGGGTAGAGCGAGTAGCCGGTCGCGATCGGGTAGCGGTACTCGCGGTCCTCGACCAGTGAGTAGGGGCGGAGCCCCTTCGAGAAGCCAAAGGCGTAGATGAAGGGTTTGATGGTCGATCCGATCGGCCGGGGTTCGAGGGCCATGTTGATCTGGTCGCCGGTGCGCTCGCTCTTTGGGTCGCGGGTGCCAACAAAGGTCAGCAGTTCCGCGGTCTTGGCGTCGATAACAACCACCGCGCCATTTTTTATATTCCGCGACCAGTTTGCCGCAATGTGCTTATCGAGAATGGTGCGGATGGTGGCAGTTACCGTGTCGTCGATAGTAGTGAAGCAATTTGTCTCGCAGGTAACACCCGCCGTACGCAGCTCAAAGTACGAGTCGCGCTGGAATGAGTACCGCGCGGTGACCGGCGGTGCGACAAAGGGGCCGGCTTGCCCGAGTCGCTCACTGAGGGCGGCGGCATACGTCGCGTTGTCTTCTTCCCACGGGTTGCGACTGCTGGGGTGGGACAAAGTTGCGAGAAGGGCGAGCTGCTCATTGGTGGTCGTCTCAGCGAGTGGCTTATCAAAATAGGCTCGACTGGCCGTATCAAATCCTTGCACTTGGTTGCCCAGGTACACGGTGTTTGCGTACATCAGGAGCAACTCATCCTTTGTGGTGAATAGTTCGAGACCAAGCGCGTAGAGCAACTCGGTGAGCTTATTGGCAACGGTGCGGTCGGTCTCATTCCCGAGCAGGTTCTTTACCAGCTGCTGCGAAATGGTGCTGGCTCCACCGGTCTCACCGGCGGTGAGATAGTGGAATACCGCCCGCAAGCTACTGATCGGGTTGACCCCGGGGTGGTAGTAGAAATAGCGGTCTTCTTTCTGGATGAGCAATTCTGCAAAATCGGGGGGAAGCTGAGCGACCGGGTGCACGTAGTGACCTTTGCTATTTTCCTTGATGCTGAGCGGTACTCCCGTGCGGTCGTACACGATCTGCGACAGCGACGCCTCGTACTTGGCTTGCACGTCTCGCGACAGCAGCCAAGCGCTCCCCAGAATGAGGAGAAGGAAGACGGCGATAAAAACGTACGTACGCCGCCGGACAGGGAAGAGACGTCTTGACCGCAAAGACTCAAACACACAGAGAACCATAGCAGCATTGTACAAGCTGTCACCCGAGTCGGCGAGCGTTGCAACCGCCGGCCGCGAAGCTCCGCCGCAGGGGCTCCGCAACGCGGCCTCCTTAACTACCAGCCGTACTGTTGAATAATCGACATCCGGCATTTGCCTTGCGCTATACTTGCAGCATGAAGTTGTTGGTTCTTGAAGGGGTTGAATCTTTCCTCGAGCAACTTACCCCTCATGAAGTAGCGAAGGTCATTCATACGCTCGAGTTGCTCGAAGAATTTGGCCATACGCTGTCACTGCCACATAGTAGGCATATGAAGGACGGGCTTCTTGAGCTACGGATATCCGGTCAACGCCCCGTCCGCATATTCTATTGTTTCCATAAGGGCTCAGCGGTACTACTCCATGCCTTCATCAAGAAGACACAGCAGACGCCTACAAAAGAGTTGCGTATCGCTAAAGAGCAACAGAGGCGCTTGCAGTAATATAACTTATAAGTTATATTACTGACATGAGCAAAACACTAGCACAGCTAAAAACTAAAGCCCTTAAGGACCCTGCAGTCAAAGCAGAGTACGAAGCGCTTGCGCCGGAGTACGCGATCATCAAAAGTATCATCAAAGCTCGCCAAGAACGCGGAATAACTCAGACAGAACTAGCAAAACGAGTTGGCACGCGCCAGCCGGTCATCTCTCGGTTGGAGCGCGGAGAGGGGAATCCGACAATACTCCAACTCCAAAAGATTGCCGCCGCGCTTGATAAGAAGATCACTATTTCATTGGGGTAAAAAACACTCAAAGATCCGACCTTGGAGTGTTTTCATGAGGCGGCCGCGAAGCTCCGCCGCAAGGCGCTCCACAACGCGGCCTTTAGAGTACTGCGCCCCGATCCGTTCCCAAAACCCTTTGAAAGTGCTACTCTTTTTTCATGACACGACGGAGAAAGAGTGGGGATTTTCTTCTCGAAGAAATATTCGAACTTTTTTTAGATATTGGGAAAATAATACCTTGGTGGATAACTCTACCAGCAGCAATTTTACTTTTTATACTAATCCCCTTTGAGATGCCGTCAAACATTGAGATTAAGCAACCGACAGATGTCGCATTTGCACTTCTCGGTACATTTTTTAAAGCAGTTTTTAAGTACCTCGTTCCTATTGCATTACTGCTTGGGGTAATTATCTCCTTTATTAAAAAATCAAAAAGTTCTTTGCATAAGGACGCTGGCATTTGTCCCCGTTGTGGATCAAGCTTGGTAGAAAGGAGGGGGCCAAGAGGTCGTTTTATAGGATGTAGTTCATTTCCTAAGTGTCGTTACACTCGCGAGTTCTGATAACAGGAAAATTTACTCAATATGACTACTGCCGTATACATGTCTTTAGTCATATTGATGATAGTAGTAGTCGTGTTTGTTTTTCGACGTCTCTCAGAACAGAGGTCGTATATCGAAGTTTCCGAGGAGGAGTATAAGCAAGCAATTGATGAGTTTAATCTTCTGTATAGTGGGATACGCTACGTTTCGCACCGCCTCGATCAACATTGGCGAGAGAAATACCAGTACCTCAGAGAAAAGCTTGAGGGACAACCTGAATACTTTTTTCCACCCAAAATGAGAGAGTTATTGAGTGATTTTAAAATATGTTTTGATACCGATGACAATATACGAAAAGAGTTTAATGAAGAATTTGTTGAGCGCCAAAAAGTCTTGAGCAAAACATTGTTTGATTCGTTAATGAAGTATCCTTTAGACGAGCAGCAGCGAGAAGCAATTTTACATGACGAAGATAACACGCTGGTGATCGCCGGAGCTGGTACCGGCAAAACGACAACCATAATGGGAAAGATTGCCTATCTTTTGAATAGCAACTTAGCGGCAAAAGAGGAGATTCTGCTGATTTCTTTTAGTAGACATGCAGTCGAAGATATGCGAAAAGAGCTGAATAAAATTGCTTGTAGTGAAGGTGTCAACGTGCAAACTTTTAATGCTTTTGGTTATGGAGTCATCGGTGAAGTGGAGGGTAACAAACCAAATCTTCTATTTGGTGGTAGCGCAAGTGCTGACATAAAAGCCAAAGATTTATTGTCGAGAGCTCTTCATGACAAAAACTTAGATAAGAAACTAAAAGTTAAAGTTGCAAATTTCTTTCTGTATTACATCTTTCCTCAGCAAGACGTAAAATCCTTTGATACGTTGGATGAATACTATGCCTACGTTAAATCTATCAAGCTGATAACTTTTCAGGGTGAAATAGTAAAGAGTTTTGAGGAGTTAAAAATCGCAAACTTCTTATATTTGAATAATATTCAGTACGTATACGAAAGTCCTTTTGATGAGAAACTTAAAAGCGCGAAATTTACTTCTTATAAACCAGATTTCTATCTGCCTGAGCACAATATTACTATCGAACACTTTGGCATAGATAAAAATGGACAAGTGCCGAAGTTCTTTCATAGCGACAATGGTGAAGACGCTTCAAAGAAGTACCGGAAAAAAATGGAGTATGCCAGAGATATTCATGTGCAGTATGACAGGGTCCTTATTGAGACATATTCATACGAAGAGATGTCTGGAGTTCTTTTAAGTAATCTACAGAAAAACCTAAAAAATGTTGGAGTTCAAATGAAGCAGCGGTCATTGGATGAGGTGCTACATAAGATAACGGTCGGTAAGACTTTTTCTCCATTCATTGATTTGGTCTACACCTTTCTTATCTTGGTTAAATCAAATGCAGTCTCTGTCGATTATCTTAATGAGCTAGCAAATGAGCTAAATAACGAGAGGGTCTCGACATTCATGGAGATCTTCGTTTACCTATTCGGAGTATATGAGGCATATTTGTCAGAGCACAGTGAAATAGACTTCAACGATATGATCATCAGGGCCACTCGGTACATCCAGTCTGGCCAATTCAAGCACCCATACAAATACATTCTGGTGGATGAGTTTCAGGATATGTCCATCGGTCGCTACAACATTCTTAAAGCGCTGCTTGATCAGGATGAGGAGACAAAACTCTTTTGTGTTGGAGACGACTGGCAGTCTATTTTTCGTTTTACTGGAAGCGACATCTCAATAACCACCTCATTCCCAGAGTACTTTGGCTACACACATCACGCAAAGCTTGAAGCAACACATCGTTTTAATAATAAAATTCTCGACTACTCGAGTGAGTTCATTCAAGAGAATCCCGCTCAGATGAAGAAGAATCTCAAAACTGATTTTGTGGTAGACGAGAAATTTAAAGCATTGGACATCAGAACCTATGAAGGAGGACTGAATTCATCCCCAGATCAAGAAATAATCAACGTATTAGAGGAGATACAAAGTAGAACAGGAAATGGACACAAAACATCAGTCCTCTTGCTGGGTCGATATAATCACAACAAACCAGCTCGATTGAGTGAGATGATAACAAGATTTAACAACTCGCTCGATATAGAATTCTTAACTGTTCACAAAGCCAAGGGAGCAACTTTTGACTACAGTATTTTGATAGATGTAAATGCGGGTCTTCTCGGCTTCCCGTCGGAAATTGTAGACGACCCGCTGTTGCAACTTGTGCTTCATCAAGGGGATAGTTTCAAAAACGCGGAGGAACGTAGATTGTTTTACGTAGCTCTTACGAGAGCAAAAAACACCAATTACATTCTGACGCAAAAAGGGAGAGAGTCAAAATTTATTAAAGAACTACAGAAGAAAAAACGTGATTATAAGCAGCAGCAAACCAATCGATGCCCGCAGTGCCATGGTGAATTAGTTGAAAGACAGGGCCCCTTCGGTGCTTTCTACGGGTGTAAAAATTATCCTTTATGTGACTATGTGTTGTCACATGCAGAGACGAAAAAATCGCGTTGATCTATAAATATAGTCTAAGAGAGGGTGGGTGATAGGAGGGTGCCGTAGATGACGCAAAAATGCTGTTATAATACTAAAATGCGAACGGAACTTGATATCAGGCTTGCAAAAGACTACACCAGCATGTCGCAAAAAATGCGGGTGCTTACTGAGTCGTGGGTAGGTCAAACGGTGTTCTGTCCAAATTGTGGGAGAGATAGTCTTACCCACCATGCCAACAATAAGCCCGTAGCAGATTTTTATTGTGCTGATTGTCAAGAAGAGTACGAACTCAAGAGCAAGAGAGAAGTGGTTGGCACAAAGATTGTCGACGGCGCTTATGGGACAATGATTTCTCGTTTACAATCGAGCAGTAACCCCAACTTTTTTCTACTTAATTACAGGAAGGAGGACTATATGATCAAAAACTTCTTCGTGATTCCCAAACACTTTTTCACACCCGGGCTTATTGAAAAGAGAAAACCATTAGCTGCAGCAGCACGCAGGGCTGGCTGGATTGGGTGTAACATTTTACTCAAAAACATTCCGCAGACTGGCAAGATTTTTTATATTCGAGATGGGAGGGTTGAGGAGAAGGAAGCAGTGCTGGCTAATTGGAAGAAGACTATATTTTTACGAGAACAAAAAGAACTTTCCGCAAAGGGTTGGTTACTTGATGTTATGCGCATGGCGGAACGGATTGGAAAGCAGGAATTTACTCTCGATGAAATATATGCCTTTGAAGATGAATTAAGTATTCTCCACCCGGATAATAAACACATTAAAGACAAAATTCGTCAGCAGTTGCAAGTCTTACGCGATAAAGAATATCTGATGTTTGTCTCGCCTGGTAGATATCGCTTGACATAGTCAAAACTTCGATCAATGATCGAATGATGGATATGCTCAGGAGCAAATTTTCTGAACTCGTTTGTCAGTATTGCGGAGAAGAAAGGAAGTTGGTTTAGACCATCATTAATGATGAGTTTGCTTGGGATAAGGTTGGGGGTAGATATGAGCCAGTCGGATTTACTGATGATTTTGAACATACAGGTAATGTTTGGTGTGCTAGTTGTGGTGAGCAATGGACAGGGGAATGAATGACCTTTCATCACTGAAGCGTAGATGATCTTGATCTATTGATCAGCTTCTGCTTAAGTGGGTGGATGGCATCTGAACACTCATACAAAATAACGCTCTCGAATAACAGGACCGAGAAACAAGCGATTGACCACTTACTTGAGCACAACAAGCAGTTTCTTTTACCAACAAAAGAAGGACGAAAACAAATTGTCACAGCACTAGGTCTCGATAAAAAGTACAGCCGAACGTTCGATCTTTTTATACTACCGGGTCACACTAATGAGGACCAGGAAATTACCGTAGATGATGCGAGTAAAATCACCTTGATAGAACTTAAGACAACACAAAAATATTTACCGAACAATCCGAAAGGTTTCTTTTTTGGAGCGACGCAAAATGAATTTGATGTGGCGGAAGTATTGGGAGATCGATATAAATTTTGTTTCGTTAGTCTACATCAGAATTCGCTCGGGTATGAGTTGCTAACTGTAAGACAACTAGAGAAATTGATTGTAAATAAACGAACTCAATTTCAAATAAATTTGTAATAGCTTAAAGGTTGGCGGGACATCATCACGAATCAGACTTCGTAGGTGACTTTCATAGGAGCTTATATCCAGGTTTGCTGTAGGTGTTGCTTGAGTAAATCACGCAGTTCGGTACCTGCAATGAGTACAACGTTATTGGCGCGTGCATTTTCAATCGCTCCGGGGGTAAAGTCACTCGTCGTAACAACTGTCGCTCCCGTGCAATTGTGCACCCCTTTTGCTGCTACTGCCTGTTGTACTGCCGTATTGTTCACTAAGTCTGTATACCGCTTTGCTTGTACGACGGTGCGGACTCCATTTTTTGCGAGAATTAAGTCAGCCCCCTGATCGCCAGCTCCTCCATTATGTGAGACGTGATACCCCATTCGAGAGAAAAGGTCTCGAAGCAACTGTTCAAACCCGGTACCAGTAAGCGCGTTGAGGTTTTTTTGGTCACTGACTTTGAATACATTTTCAGATACCCACTCACGTTCTTGCTGTGAAGTAATCTCCTCGAGTATTGTTTTTATGTCTTCATCAGTCCAGTGCCGATTCTCTTTTTTTGAAATTTCTTCAGCAAGAAATTCTATGCCGACTTCTGTGTATTTTTTGCCGCCGATTATTATGTTACCTTTTGGATTAACTGACCGATTAAGAAAATTTACAAAGATCTCTCTGTGGCGAGTAATTACCTCATTGCGTGCAATAAGCTTATGCTTGTTTCGGATAGCTGTGAAGGCGATTGTACAAAACGTGAACGTAAAAAGTAATCCACCAAAGCCAATAAGATACCACTGACTTAAGTACCAACCAATCCCCACAATAATGAATGAAATTACAAATAACTTTGCAGCTATTTCATCTGGACTCTCCTCATACTTATGTCTTGCCATGTGTTAAGTATATCAAAGAGGAGTCACCTCCTCTCTAGTACGCCCGTAGGACGGGCCTGCGGGTCCGCTTGTGCCAAAAAAGACGAGTCTGTTTCTTGGTATACTGAAGCGCATGAAAGAATGGGAAGACTATCTTGGGGCATTGGATGCGGAGAAGAGAGCGGTCGTTGCGTTTGTGTTATCGGTGGCGATGGAAAAAGCGCCCGACGCGCTACCAGCTATGCCGTATGGGGTGCCCGGATTGAGGTTGCAGGGGAAGCCGCTCATTGCGGTCGCTGCTCATAAGGGTCACTACGGTGTGTATCCATTTAGTCCGGATGTCATTGCTGCCCTCGAGCCCCTACTTAGTGACCTGGAAACGGCAAAGGGAACAATTCGTTTTCCATACACGACAAAGCCATCAAAGAAACTCATTACCGAGTTGCTGCGGTTGCGGAGGAGGGAGATCGGGTAGGTGTTTCAGACACTAACTACGTGGAACCGACCTTCGTGGTAAGTTCATTGACAGAGTAACCGAAATGTTTTATAAATAAATATTCGCATAATGGTGTGCGAACCGTCGGTGGCCATTTCACAACCGGTGCAGATTGTTTGAAGTTCTTTATATAGAAAGGAAGAATCATGTTTCTCGAATTTCTCGAATCTCTGGTCTGGTTCGTAGGTTTGGTGGTTTTGGCGTTTTTCTTAATTCTGTTTTCGTTTGCTTTCTTCGTTTCATACGAGGGACCCGAGGCCAGAAAGAAAAGAGAGGCCGCGGAACAGCTGAGGAAGGCGAAGCATGAGAAATTGATGGTCGAATGGAAGTCGTTGGACGTTCGACGCAGTAAACTGAGAGAGATCGCCCTTCTCGTAGCTCATTCCAAGCCGTGCTCCGATGAGGAAAGCAGGCTCCTCGATCTCGCGGAGGCGATGAATCTGACTTTTGGCGAATGGAAGGATCTCAGTTTAAGCATATCCGGGATTACTAATGAATACCTTCCGGACACTCGGCCGCATATATACTACCGCCAGCTCCGCGTGCTTGAATCCAATGCGGGTTGACGATTATGAAAGTTCGTTTTTCGTTCCTTGAACAGGTACTTCGGTACCTGTTTTTTTCTGGATGCACCGGGCCTACTTTCTCACGAAGGTCAGAGGTTTTGCCTCAGGAAGGTCAAAAGGTACGAAATCGCAGGTAAAAATGAAAGTGATATACTTGAAGTTGCAGAGTATTTACTGTCCGGCCGGTTGGTGGATCGGTCGTAACAACTAATTTTCATGAATAAGATATTGATCGCGCTCCTGGTCTTTGGTGGTGGAGCGCTTGTGTACTATGTGCTCTCCGGAAATACAGAGTCTTTGCCGGCTGAGCTACAGGTAGAGGAGGATGTATCACTCGAAGAGGTGGCGGAAGCACTCGAAGATACCGGACCAAGAAAGACGTACGGTAGTTGCAATGTGATCGCAGAATCGAGTACGTGTGTCGACTATGTTGGTTCGATGTGGGCCGAAGACAATTCAGCAGAACTCAATTGCGCTGATAGCGGAACATTTTCTCGCAACACGTGCCCGTACTCAACGTATGGAGGATGCCAAACCAGTGGCGGTAGTGTTATGGAAATGATCGTCTGGATGTACCCTGAGGGAGGAGGTGAGATAGACCCCGAAGCAGTGCCGTATGCACGAGCTGCCTGTGAGGCAAACCCGATAGGCAAATGGGTAATGCCGGATGACTTTTTGCAGTAGAGATAGGGGAGGTGGTGGTTGGGGGGGTGGCGCGACATCACCCTCCCCGCATCCTATGATTCAGTAGGCACCAGCAGCTTTCCTTCCTGGTGCTATACTGGTATCAATTACTCAGACATCGTTGGTGAGGGGGCTCGGCGATGAGAAAATAATTCACATAATAATCGTATGGATCGTTCTAGAGAGGGAAGGTCGGTCGAATACCTGACAGTGATTGTATTGATAGTGGGAATGTGGTGCAGTATGCCATTGTTCGCTGGGGCAAGTTCGCCGGGAGGAGGTGATGCTATCGGCGATCCGCCCCCACCACCAAATGAAGAAGTTGGCGGTGGCGGATCGGATGGAGGAGATGGTATCGGTGAGCCACCGCCCGGATCCGACGGAGATGTCGGCGGTGGAGGTTCAGACGGCGGTGAACTGATCGAAGAGGACACAGTAGACCCGAGTCTACTCGAATTAACTGTTTCTCCGAGGGTATTCTTTGCCAATGGCTTGCAGGGCTCGCTCATTAGTGCGTCTCTTTCAGAGACGGCTACCGTACGCTTGGTTATTTCCAACAACACCAGCGAACCGGTATTTTTAAAGACGTGGGAGTCTGTGAATGCATTTGAGGTTTTCTGGCAAGCGTTAGATGAAGATGAGAAGTCTCTTCCCGATGGTCAGTACATACTGACGGTGACACTGACTGACGAAGCTGCTAATGAGGCTGAGGTACCACTGGGTATCATTACGGTCGTGAGCGTACGCCAACTCATAGCGGCTGCGTACGAGGAGTTGCTGTTGGCTGACGAACCGAAAGTCCACTCGACGCTGAACTTACTGAGGACAGTATTGGCCGAACGATACTGGTTTGATGCGAATACTCTCGTCATGAAACACGCGCGCAGTGTAGAGGCTAGACTTGATAATGCGGTACGTCTTCTTGGAAAGACCGAGTACACGGAGATCACTGAACAAGTACGATTGGCCCGTGAGAACGTTGTGGTCGCTACGGAGTGAGAGGGGTTGGGGAAAATGGCGCGGGGCCCCCAGGGCCCCCCCCCCAATTGTATATTGTTTCCGAGGTTTTTGGGATTGACAGATGGTTTTTTGGGTGGTTAAGCCCACAGTTTATTTT
>CAZFSB010000012.1:19206-25234 GCA_964521645.1 uncultured Candidatus Saccharibacteria bacterium
GTTGGGGTCGCTCGGTTGTTGGGGGGGTGGGGTAATGGGGGGGGGGGCCGGCCGGCCCCCGCGCCATTTTCTATATGTTTCCCTAGGTTTTGCTTAGGGAAGGAGGGATTAGGGGGTGATTCGGCCGACTGTTGCTTTTGGTCGTTTGTGCTAGTATTTTCGCAGATAGGTTCAATATCATATTGGCATCTTCAGGAGGGATACGACCATGAAGCACCCAACGTACATTCGCAGTATCAAGCCAAAGCACAGCAAGCAGTACCACACCATCATCCTCGGTGATGTGCACCTGGGTCTGGGGAATTGTCGGATAAACGGACTGCTCGAGTTCCTTCAGAAGATCTCGTTTAAGCGGCTCGTCTTTCAGGGTGATACATTCAATCACCACAGTCTGCGGGAATTGCCGAGCGACCACCAAGTGTTCTTGGAGCACGTACAGGAGCGTGAAGCCAAAGGGGCGGAAGTGGTCTGGATGGACGGCAACCATGAGTCGAAACAAAAGGGGACACAGTTCATTTCGCAAATGCAAAATTTGCTCCCTCGCTTCTATCGAGCTGATTGTACCGTTCACCAAGAGTATGCGTTCACACTTGGTAAGCGAAAATTTCTGGTTCTTCACGGGCACGTGTTCGATCAGATCATTTCCAAGCTGCCACACGCGAGTCAGCTGGCGACGTGGATATACGAACAGGTCCAGAAATTGGATACCGAAGAACAGTCGCTCGCCGCGCTTTTGAAGCACAACACCAAAGAGGTGCTGCAGCTGGTGCGGATCATTCGGCAAGAGGCGCTCTTGTATGCCTCGCTCTCTGGCGCCAACGTAGTGGTCTGTGGCCACACGCACAAGCTCGAGCACGCCAAGTCGGGCGACAACGGCGAGTGGATCCATTACTACAACGCCGGCTGCTGGACGGAAAAGAAGTGTGGTGCCGTCGGTATTGAAAAGAATGGAGAGACGCATCTTCTGCGCATCACCACCTGGCGCAAGCCACACTGAGGAGTGCACATGATAGCCCTTATAGATCCCGGTCGCTATACGCGCCGGGATCTTCTTTTTTAGGGTAACTTTGTATCCAATCTTTTTTCTGGTAGTGTTCCACCAGAGTCGATGGTATCGACAGGTATCGGGGTGCGGTCGCATCTCGTCTGCACATTGAATCAATCAACCTGGAGGATCTTTTCATGATCATTCTTTCTAATGGCCACAAGCTCGAGTATGTGGTAGCCAGTGGCGCGCTTGCCTTCGATGGCAAGGGGTGGCCGTGGGAACGGCCGCTCGTGTGGGCCGGTCTCATCAAACCAGAACTTTTCACTGTGGTGATCAAAACACTGACTCGCGAGAACCGCCCGGGAAACCTCAATTGGTGGAAACCTTGGGAATCACTTCGTCTCATCAAAGGCGGTGCGGTCAATAAAATTGGCCTGACCAACCCCGGTATCGACTGGTGGTGCAGCAAGGTCGGCCCCAAGCTCGACTACAAACGGTACGCGATCGCCGGTTCGATCTTTGGGAGCAAGGCGGAGCTGGTAGAGATGTCCGAACTGCTCAATCGTTTCGACCTGGTGGCGTTGGAGGTCAATGTTTCGTGTCCCAACTCCGGCGATAGTCTTCGCGACACCGAAGCGATGATCGAAAGCGTGAAGGCGGTTGGTTCTGTATCGCGCCATCCGATCATCGTCAAAGTGCTCGTTGACCAAGACTACCTCACGATCGCTCGGGAACTGGTCGGCGTCGCTGAAGCCATCTCTCTCAATAGTGTGCCCTGGCGGACCGCTTTTCCTAACGGCGAGCAAACTCCCTTACGAACACTCGAAGCTCGCGTTGGTGGGGGCGGTGGTGGCGTTTCTGGAAAGCCAGCACAGAAATACAACTGGCTGGCAGTGAAACACTTGGCGCGGCAAGGAGCGCTTCCGGTCATTGCTCCTAGCATCATGGGTCTTCGAGATATGGAGCGGGTCAGAGAGATCGGAGCAAAGGCGGTGAGTTTTGGCGCGATCCATCTGCGAACGCCATGGCAGCCAACGGCACTCGTCAAAAAGGATATCCGCAGAAGGAATCGATGACGTAGTGCGTTTGCCGCGGGGACGACCCGTGGTGAGTGGAAGAATCGCCGGGTTGGTGTATCTGCCGCGCGTCCCCTTGGGACGCGCGGTTTTTTTATGTATTCCAAGGATATGCCCTTGTGGTGGGGTCTTTGGGCGCAGGGGTGATAATGTTACGGCTTCTTGAGGGGGCCGTGTGTTATCGTTTTATCATGAAACAGGACATTGGCTCGTTGTTCAGAGCAGCAATAGAGCGCACACCAGAGGAGCAACTGACCACCGTTATAAAAGATGATCTGATTGCAGCTCTGCAGGATTTCAATGTCCAGGTTCCAGAGAACCTGGCTTTATCATTTACCGAAACAAAAGATGGCATTGTATTAACCTCAGATCAGGAACACCTTGACCCGCTCTATGAGGCACTGGCATATCAGAGTGCGGTAAATACTCTGAAACGAGAGATCCAGGTGCAGTCGCTGTCATCTGGGATAAGGTTTCCTTCTCTTAAGAAGCACTCCAAGATAGCCGAGGTCGCTTTCTACCTCATCAATGGTCTCTTTCTCTTCGGCTCTCTTAGTTGGCTTTTTTCGGCAATTGTTTCACCAAATTTCAGTGAATGGTTCTTCTCCGAGATGGTGCGAGCAGGGGAGGTGCTAGTCACTCTGGTCTTCCTGTTCCTTCTTCCAGCAGTGCTACTTGCCACAACCCTCGGTTACTACGTCTCATCACGCATGAAACGAACAGAGGTCAGCCTCAAGTCCGTCGTCCGTTCGTTCGAAATAGGCGCATTGCTACTGGTGTGGATCGCACAGACCTTTATCGTAAACGCGCCGATGACAGATGAACTCCGTCTCTTTCTAACGGGCTTGCTAGTCCTACTGTTGGTAGGGTGGTATGCAAAAACGTTTCGCCTTTCGTTCTCCTCCTTGCGGGGTGTTGTGTTTCACCACATCGCGCTTAGTATTTCGGTGACGACGGTCGGGTTCCTTCTTCTGACGATCTACGTCCCTATGTTTCTGATCCTTCTGAGCGAGCTTGATATTGTCGACTTCATCTCTGATGCGCTTAGTGCGATCAGTTTCAATCCTTGGGCTCTCATCATGCTCGTTTTCTGGCTGGCGATCATTTTAGTTGCTCTTGTCATCCCTCCCGTCGTCGTCAGCCGGTCGCTCCGTCAACTCAAAGCTTCGATCGGTAGGCTTGATGCTGCACGAGACCACCTTGGTACAAAGATCACTGTAGCAGTCGTAATACTATTTATTGCTGGGATGTATGGTTTCTCACGAACGCCGTCGGTGGGCGTCTACGGCGAGTCGCTCATTTTGCTTGCTCAATCAGACAGTACATATGAACTACTTTCGTCTCGGGCCGCATCGTTGGTGGGGAAGAAAGAGAAGGTAGACGAGCTGCTGGAAGGTGAAATGTCATACTACGAACAGTATCTGTTTGACCGCAGGGATATTGAAAGATTTTCTGAGAATCATAGTAGCTTGCTTGGCCTGTACCTCTCGCTCGTTTGGTACCCCTTCATTGATTGGGAAGAGCGAGGTTCTTGGGAAACTAGAAAAGCCTATCAAGAAGGGTATGAACGAGCATATGGTGTACCGTACGGACACAGCACAAGCGCTGCCGCGGAGGTGAGACAAGTACAGCATCTTTCGCGAGATATCCTCGTAAGTACTGCCGCTTCTGATATCGTGGCTCAGGTCACCATTACCGATTCGTTTAGTACCTTCATGAACCGTGATCAGGAAGTAGTGTTAGAGTTCTCTCTCCCCGAGGAGGCGGTAGTGACCGATCTTCGTCTTGGTCCAGCTCTCCAGTATCGGGGACAGATCGCACCTCGTGGCGCGGCTGAACAGACATACGTGGAGCAGGTATGGAAACAAGTCGATCCTGCGCTTCTTGAGCAGGTTGGCCCACGACAGTATCGCTTACGTGTGTACCCGGTACCAGCTGCCAACGAAGTAGCACAGCAGCGGCGAGTAGAAGAGGTGGAGGGTGAGGTGCAACGGGTGCAGTTCACATACTACGTCCTTCGTGACTCCGCTGGTATTCCGTTGCCGCACTACAGCGCAGCACGCAACGTGCTCAGTGGTGAGACTAAGTACACCGTTCAGATCAATGGTGAGTCCAAGCGACTGACTGATGACCGTTTGTATGTGGTCGATCCGCGATCGACCGCCGAACTTTGTGCCGTAGACAAAACACTCAAACTGCGTCTATTGGGGGTCGACCAGACTGAGATCAAGCTTGGTCAGTCGGCATTGAGTACAGATTGCGAACCAGCAGGATCCACGTTTGGTATCGCACAGGGCAAAAGGATCCAGTTCATGGTGGACACTTCGTATGACAATAGAGAGGGAGGGTTGGATTCGGCACTACAGCAGCTCCGAGAATTACCAACGAGCTTCTATGAGAACAATACGGTAACATTGACGTTATATAATTCCGTCGCTACAGTGGCGAAAACGCTTTCTCGTCCGGAAGACGTGCCCCAGGCGACCGACCTCATCTTTTTTAGTCACTCTTCGCTCCCTGTCCTCGCAAATGCAATAACAGCAAACACTGAAGCGGTGGTTATTTTGAGCGGTACACGCAATCCATTCGCTGAAGACAGCAGCCTTCCAAGTCAGCAGTTTTCCAACAAGATAATCACCGTCGTACATGAGGGAGCTGTTCCTACATATGGACCAAATGTAGAGAGTTCACTTGCAAAGATCAGGAGCCTCACTGTACACACCAATGTTGACGAAGCGCTTGAAGTCGCTCTGCTACAGCTCGGTCTCGTCACGCAAAAGGGCGTCATGGTTGGTGACTATTGGTCGATCGAAACGGATGTTTTGAGAGGGGTTCCTATCTACACTGCTTCGGTTGATGTGAGAACGACCAGTTCGACAGACTGGGTATTCGTACCGCCATTAGAGAGTGTGGTCGCCATTCCGGAGTACCAAAACGCGAGTAGTTCTGAAGAGAAGATGTTCGAGAAGCTGGCTGTACGAGCGGATATTAAGCGACACATGAAGAAGCTGACACCACCCAATCAGCTACACTCCTTTGCGGTAGTGACTGGTATTGTGTCACCACTGAGCTCATACATTGCGTTGGTGAATGAGCAGCAACAAGTACGGTTGAATCAATTATCGACCGGCGAGAAAAGTTTTACCAATGAACTTGATTTTCGGGTTGCTCAGCCAAGAATGCAAAACCCTCTGTCTCCTTCTGGTGGCATCTTTTCCACATCAATAGGCCTTGATAGTAGTTCAGGAGGCTTCGCTTCTGTTCCTACAGGAAACACTGCTCGTAGTTCGAGTCCGGACGCCTCGATCAAACAGTCGCTGGGCAACGCTCGGGCACAGGCAGAGTTGATATACAACCAGGATGGATACTCGTATGAAGCAGTGTGTGAGAACCAGTCCATGCAAAAGCTGATGGAGGCAGCGCAAAAGAATCGAAAAGAAACGACAGAGGTTATCGCTTCTGACACAGTAGCCTCAGGTTTTAGTAGTGTTACGTGTCATGACAGTACTATGGGATATGCCATTGTCGCGCCACTAACTCAGGATAATGAGAATGGAAGGGCACAAGCGTGGTGTGTAGATTCGACCGGCTTTGCTGGACAGGTTGACCTGGGAGCCCTAGATGCTTCCGGTACTGATGTCGGCTGCACGAATGATCAGTTTGTTGATCCTGAGACCATCGCACAACCCAAAGAAACGCTCTTGGATCGAACGGGAGGAGGGTTGCCAGTAATCATCATCGTTGTTTTGCTTCTGCTTTTAGGAGGATCAAGTTGGTGGCTTCTGCGCTTTATGAAACGAAATGTTGAGAGAGAAGGAACACCAACAGTTCCACCATCTCAAGTAAGTTGAGTTACCTAAGAAACAGGTAAGTACAAAGAATTGCCCGTCGGGGTGGGGCGGGAAAATTCGGCGGGGGGCACCCCAAAATTAAATACCTTTTTATTTTAGGTCGAGCTCAACAT
>CAZFSB010000013.1:0-8164 GCA_964521645.1 uncultured Candidatus Saccharibacteria bacterium
CAAAAACATGGAGGAGGCCGAAAAAGGAGGCCGGGAGTTATTAGCGACAGCGACGTGGCATCTTGCGGAGAAGATACATTTCAGGAAGGGGACAGTTCAGCACCCGTGGGGAAGAGACCCGATAACGCACGGCGCGCTAGTATGGCTTTCCGAAGGATTGTTTCAAGTAACCTCGGCGGAGGTTCTGCATTACCTGTACTGGTTACACTCACCTACGCCGATAATTACACCGACCTTAGTGGAGCGTATAAACACTTCTCTAATTTTATCAACACTCTCAGACGTAAATTCGGTAGGGAATTTAAGTACGTTAGCGTCCCAGAATTTCAAAAACGTGGAGCTGTACATTTCCATGCTCTCTTCTGGGGAATACCCGAGGAAATTTTTCTTCTGGAGAGGGAAGATCGTACCCTTCGCGGATTTTGGGGGTTCGGTCATGTCTTTGTCAAAAGAACAGATGGAGCAAGCGCGCTCGCTTTTTACCTAGCAAAGTATTTCACCAAGGCGTATCTCGACCCTCGGCTAAAGAATCAAAAGTCGTATGTGGCTTCGAGAAACGTTAAACGTCCTGAGGTCTTTGCAGGAAATTTTAACCTCAAGAATGTCTTGTTTGAGATGGGTGTGCAAGGAGAGCCAGAAGTTGAACGGGTGTATCAGACCAAGTACTTCGGGGAAGGAAAGTACAAACTATTTACCATTGATAATGATAAGTCTTAAACGATTAAGAGAATTAGAACCAAAACTAGTAACTGCTTCTGATGAGGAAGTGGCTCTCATTCGTGAAAAGCTCTATGAAATGGCACACCTTGCCTATGATTCATACAAAGAAGACCGTGATTCCAAATTCGCCGTGGGGTTAGGGGAAGTGGAAGAAAATTTGAATAGTAGTAATATCAAAGTATGGATGAACTAATATATATAGTCCCTTGGTTTGTATTGGGGGCAATCGTAGTTTTCTTACTCATTAGGGAAGTGGTTACGTGGTACTGGAAAATTAACGACATCGTTGACTCTCTCGACCGTATTGACCGCAACCTCGAATACATTGCTGCCCTTCTGAAGGAACAGAATCCAGAGATAGCTAAGAAGATTGAGGTAATGGATATTGAGGAATGTTAATGCGACTGGCCGACATGACAACCAAGAGAGGAATTATCTACTGCCGTGTTTCCTCGTTGGAGCAGGTAGACGGAACCAGTCTTGAATCTCAAGAGCGCATGTGTCTTGAGTATGCTGACCGTGAAGGTATTGAAGTCGTAGATGTTTTTGTTGATCGTGGTGAATCTGCCAAGACAGCAGACCGTCCTGAATTTTTAAAGGCCATTTCTTTTTGTGCCAAGAAGTCCAACCAAGTCGATTTTTTCATAGTATACAAGCTAGACCGCTTTGCTCGTAACCAAGACGACCACGTGGCCGTACGTGCCAAATTAAAGCAGTATAACGTCTCACTTCGTTCGGTGACGGAACCAATAGACAGTACTTCTACCGGTCGCCTCATGGAAAACATCCTGTCCTCCTTTGCTGAGTTCGATAACAGTATTCGTACCGAAAGAAGCTCTAATGGTATGAAGGAGCGTCTAAAGCAGGGAATCTGGGTCTGGCCAGCTCCTATTGGGTATAAGCGTCTGGAAAAGGGCGGGGTGCTAGTGCCCGATACAGATGCTCATTATGTCCGCTTAGCGTTCAATGAGTACGTGAAGGGAACTTATACATACAAAACCCTCGCTACCTTCTTATTTGAAAAAGGTCTTCGCTCTAAGACTGGCCAAAAGATAGAACTCCAAACTATTCAAAAGATGATCCACAATTCCTTATACTGCGGTGTTGTCTCTAAACCAGAGTGGGGGATTGAAGTGAAGGGTCAGCACGAGCCAATTGTTTCCGAACAACTTTTCGCTAAATGCCAAGGAGCTGGACGTACTCATAAGGGAACCAAAAAACAAGAAAAGAATCCTGCCTTTCCACTCCGTCGGCTTGTGGTTTGTGAATGGTGCCAACAACCCCTCACCGGTAGCTTTTCAACTGGTCGTATGGGAAAGAGATATCCGTACTACCACCACCACAAACAAGACTGCGCTCACGCTCTATCAATTAAGAAGAAGGTGCTTGAAAAATCTTTCGTCTCCTTCCTAGATGAAATAAATCCCACCTTTGAGTTTGCTAACGCATTTAAGGAAGTCTGCATGGAGATCTATCGTGACGACCATAAACACGCCGAAAATCAGAATCAGACCGTCAAGCGACAACTGGTAACTCTCCAAGAGAAAAAGAAAACAATTTATAACAACTTCGAAGAAGGTATCTATACCAAGACAGATTTTCTAGAACGGAAGCGTGAAGTGGAAAGACAGATATTTGCTGCGGAGAGTAGCATGGTGGAAGTGCAAGGTAGTGAATCAGACTTTGAAGCAGCTCTCGATCACTGCATGAGTTTTGTGACCAATACCCCAAGGACATGGAAGCAATTAGCAAAACAACCTGAAAAAAGACTACGGTTCCAAAATTTCATCTTTGAAGGCAATATTCCCTATACACAAAACAACGGTTTTGGAACCGCTGTTTTGTCTCCAATTTATTCGGTATATCAGCACTGGCAGACTGATAAATCTTCTTTGGTGACCCTACGGAGAATCGAACTCCGATTTCATGGATGAGAACCATGTGTCCTAGCCGTTAGACGATAGGGCCAAATTTATGCACGGCGGATGCCGCATAAATTTGGCCCTAGTTATAGCAAAAAAACGCAAAACAGGGAAGGGTACCGCGGTCGATTACCAACACCCCTCCTTGCGCTCTACCGGGGGAAGGATACACTAGAGGAATGAAAATACAGGGTATTAAAATGGGTGACGCGCTGAAGCTGGCCGCGGCATTTGTCATCGCGCTCTTGGCACTTGAAATGGCCTATGCCATCAAGACGGTCATTTTAATATTCTTCACCTCAGTCATCTTGGCGATGGCAATGGAACGCCCGATCCAGTCGATGGAGGCACATAAGGTCCCGCGCACGCTTTCCGCTGCGACGATCTATGTTTCTGCCATTCTCGCATTGGTGGGACTGTTGCTGGTGTTTTTACCAGTTTTGGCCACGGAATTCAAAAACTTTGTGGTCAGTTATCCGGCCTATTCTGAAGCTTTGATCGGTGACGAAGAGACCATTGAATTACAGATCATGCCGTATGTGCGCACTTTTTCAGAGTCGTTCGTGGGAAGTTCTGAGAGTTTGCTCGGCACTGCGTTCAAGATGGTGGGGAGTATCACTTCATTCCTCGCAGTTTTCTTCATTGCGTTCTTCATCAACATTCAGCAGGGCGGGGTACGCAGCTTCATCAACCCGTTCATCCCTCGTGAATACAAGGAGTCGATCACACCGTTCCTAGGTCGAGTCCAGGACAAGGTGAGTAACTGGTTGTGGGGCAAATTCCTCAGTTCACTTTTGGTTGCTCTATTTACGCTCTTCGGGCTGGTTCTGTTTGGCATCCCGTACGCGTTCATGCTTGCGGTCTTGGCCCTTTTCTTAAACTTCATTCCGTTCGTTGGACCGATCATCGCCGCGATCCCCGCTGTGATCCTGGCGCTCACGCACTCTCCACTGCTGGCAACTATTGTCGGACTCTACTACTTTTTCGTCAACGGTATTCTAGAAAGTTTTATCTTCAGCCCGCTGCTCATGCGGCGTGCCATTCAGGTCAACCCGGCCCTCCTGATCTTGTCGGTCATGAGTGGGGCGTACCTTGGTGGCGTGCTCGGCATCATCATTGCTATTCCGGTCGCAGCCATCGCGTACCTGGCCGTGTGCGAGTACACATCGTCGAAGCAAGCAACAGGTTTGTGTGAGAGTAACGACGAGACCACTGAAAAAGTTACCCAAACAGACTCGGTGTAGAAAGATCTTATTAGAGTGAACTAGCGGGTAAGCGTACCGCTAGTTTATGGTGCGCATGGTCGCTTTGATGTCGAAGCGAGGGTTCACTTTTTTGCCAGGATTGAAAATGTCGTCTGGATCGAAGAGGGCCTCGGCCTCTTTAAAGAGTTCAAGCATTCGTTTGGAAAACATTTTGTTCAAGTGTGGAGTGCGAATGATGCCGTCGTTATGTTCGCCGCAGATGTTTCCCTTGAATTTCACCGCGGTGTCAAAGAATTTTTCGGCCATTTTTTCGACCAGGGCCGGAGTCGTCTTGTTTGTGAAATCGAGCAGGGGATAGAAGTGAAAATGTCCGTTACCACCATGGCCGTGTACGGCGGCGGTTACATTGAACTCCTTGAGCATTCGCTTGATCTGCATGAAGAATTTGGAAAGGTTCTCGGGCGGCACGGTCATGTCCTCGAGAAAAGCAGCTGGACGCTTGGTGGTGTCTTGAAATTTGGAGAGCGTATAGCTCGCGCGCCGTATCTGCCAGTACATTTCTGCCTCGATCGGGTTCTTGATGACGCGAGCGCGGGCGTTCTTGCTACTGATCTTATTGGCTATCTCGTTTACGTCGTGGTTCTTTGATGTCTCTTCATCGAGGGTGATGAGAATGGTGAACTCGGGAATGCGGCGGCGAAAACGCACGTGATAGGTGGAGTACATGGAAAGCATCACCTGGTAGTACTTGAGTCCAGAAAGACGCTGCTTGAAAAAGCTTGGGTTACTAAGAGCAAGGTCAAAGGTGAGCGCGTCGAATACTTCGACATTGATCGGGTCGTACTTTAAGGCTTTAACAATACTATCGGCGGCATCCTCAAGCTCAAAGATCGGCAGGGCGATGAGCGTGGTGTTCTTGGCTATTGGTAGTGCTCGCATGGTCAGGCTGGTGATGATACCGATGGTGCCTTGGCTGCCAGAGATAAGACGGGTGAGATCGAAAGTGCCGTCGCCCTTCTTGAACTTCGCGACGCCTTGTGGCATGACGCTCCAGAGTGGGTAGCCGGCACTGTTCTTCTTGGTCTTCGGTTGACCTTTCTTGATCTCTTTCTCATTCTTGCTGACCAGCTCAAAGATGGCTTTGGCGATGCGCGCGTGTTCGTGATCTTGTTTGACGAGTATCTGGAACTCGCGATAAGTGAGCGGCTTGATGGTGTAGGTGTGACCGTCGTGCAATACCACGTCGAGAGACTCAACCCAGTCGGCACAGTGGCCGTAGCGGAGTGAGTCTGGGCCGGCGGCATTATTAGCCACAGAGCCACCAATGCTGCAGATGTCCTTCGAGGCTGGGTAGGGCGGAAGGTACGCGTCGTGCTCTTTTAGCTTCTTCTCGATATCGCGCCACATGACACCCGGCTCGCACGTGAAGGTAACCTTTCCCTTTTTCTCGACAATGTCTCCAATGTGGGTGAGGTGCGCGCAAACGTCGATGACGATGGAGTCGGTGAGTGAACCACCGCCCAGGCCGGTGCCGGCTGCACGCGGGGTGAGGGATAGTGAAGAGAAACGTTTAGTCTGCTCGGCAACTACCGCAGTCGCGATCTCGACATCGCGGCGATTTTTTGGCTGCAGGATCACCTGGGGACGGACAGAAAAGATACTTTCGTCGAAGCTATAAGCATCGAGCAGTTCCTGCTTGGTCGAGATGCCGCCGCGAAAGCCGGCTTCGCGGAGAAGTTTTTCAAGGAGGAGGTGACCGAGTGGGTTGCGCTTGATTGTGGCGGTCTTTTTGATCTGCTGAGCAGCTTGCTGAATGGTGGCCAGGGTTGGCTTGCTCGCTGCCTTCTTAGGGCTGGTTTTCTTGGCGGTCACCCGGCGCACAGACTTCCGAGCCGCGGCCTTAGGCTTAGCAACGGAAACAGCTACCTCCTTTTTAATAGTCACGGAAGAACGTGGCATTACCTCTAGTATACATAATGCTGATCGGGCAACCCCGATCTTTCCCACAGCGGCTAGTTGTGGAACTTCGTGGTATTCTTACCGCTATGACGCAAGACCGCGCACTCGATATTCTAAAAACTGGAGCAAACGTATTTCTGACCGGAGAACCGGGAGCAGGAAAGACGTATGTCATCAATCAGTACGTGGCGTGGCTGGAAGCAGCTGGCCTAAATGTGGCAGTGACTGCCTCAACGGGTATCGCCGCGACGCATATTGGTGGGATGACCATTCACTCGTGGAGCGGCTTTGGTATCAAAGATCAGTTGTCGCCGTACGACCTTGAGCAGATCGCCGGCCGGGAGAAGTTGGTGCGCCGCATGAAGAAGACGCACGTGCTCGTGATCGATGAGATCTCGATGCTCGATGGGCGAGGTCTTGATATGGTGGACCAAATATTGCGGACCGTGCGCCAGAGTGCGGAGCCGTTCGGGGGAATCCAGGTGGTGTGCATCGGTGACTTCTTTCAGCTGCCACCGGTCACCAGACAGGGTGACATCATGCTCTATGCTTTTGAGAGTAAGGCATGGCAGAACATGAAGCCACTCGTCTGCTACTTGACCGAGCAGCACCGCCAAGAGGACGAACTCTTGCTGAGTCTCCTCAGCTCCATTCGTCGCAATGAGATCGAAGAAGAACACTACACACTCCTTCAAGAACAGACCGAGATCACCTACGAGAATGTCGAGCCAACCAGACTGTACACACACAATGTCGACGTTGACACGGTCAATACTCGTGAGCTTGCTCGACTGCCTGGAGGAGCCAAGCGATACACCATGAAGGGGACTGGTCGCAAGCAGCTGGTCGAAGGGTTGGCAAAGAATTGTCTTTCTCCCGAACAGCTTATTCTGAAGGAGGATGCGATGGTGATGTGCACCAAAAATAATTTTGAAGCGGGGTACGTGAATGGAACCTTGGCGCGAGTGGTGCGGTTTAACGAGGGCTTCCCGGTCGTAGAGACGGCCGATGGGCGAGAGCTCACTATCAAGCCGACCACCTGGGAGCTAGCTGAAGACAACAAAGTCATTGCCGCCATTGAGCAGCTACCACTTCGCCTGGCGTGGGCCATTACGGTGCATAAGAGTCAGGGCATGTCGCTTGACGCGGCCGAGATCGACCTCTCGAAGGCGTTTGTGTATGGGCAGGGGTACGTGGCGCTCTCTCGCGTGCGCTCGCTGGCGGGAATGAAAGTGATCGGCATGCATCCGAATGCGCTGCAGGTCGACCCAAAGATCGTCGAGCAGGATAAACGGTTTCATCAAGAGTCTGAGATTGTCGAGGATGCCTTCATCGCGATGGAGGATGCAGAAGTGCTCGAGATGCATGAGCGCTTCGTGGTCGCACACGGCGGCAAGGTGCCGGCCGATGACGAGGTCGGGGTGGTACGTAGTGCGGGCGAGCGGGTGAAAGCAGAAAGTACGTATGCTATTACGAAAGATCTTTTGCTGGCTGGGAAAAGTGTGGCTGAGATGGCGACAATGCGAGAGCTGACCGAGACCACTATCTGGACGCATGTTGAGCGACTCGTCGAAGATGGCGAAGTGACAGCGGGGGACATCGAACACCTCGAACCGAGGGACATCGATTGGGGAGAGGCGAGACGACAGCTTGATGCGGCGATCGAAAAACATGGCCTCGAGAAACTGAAGCCGATCTATGAAGAGGCGGGGGAGCAGTATGACTATGTGCTGGTGCGACTAGCACGGATGCAGTACCAACTGGAACGGAAGGAGGAAGTGTTTTAAAAGAGAAAAGCCGGCGGCAGGACCAAAGGTCCTGCCGCCGGTTGAGATACTTCCTAGTGATATGAAGTTTCTTGCGGCTGCACGTAGAAATCCTGCGAGTGAGGCAACTTTGGTGGATCTGTCTCGTCGTAGATACCCGAAGTGGTGAACAGACCAAATCGTTCTCGGAGGATCCCGCGCACAAGAAGGTAGTCATCGGGTTTGAGGACAAGAAAACCGTACTTTATGGCGTACCGCCGAGGCTCGCTGGTTTCGTAATTTTGAAAATGGAACTCATACCGCGCTTGTGCTGCATTCCAAGCAATGGAACCAACCAATGTCAGTCCTATTGTTGGTAATGTAAATTCAAGTTTTGCGTTGTATTTACGAGGTATGTCAGCAGGGGGTTCAATGTCATGTGTCCAAACATCGATCAGATCTTCGATATTTATGTCGTTCATGTCGATTCTCCTGTGGTAACAATGTCTTTAAAAACAATACTCTGTTACAATTCGAAGTCAATATGGCGTGGTGGCGAATCGGTAGAAAAGTGGGGGGGCCCCCCACGCGTCCCGCCCCCGAAAAAAAAAAA
>CAZFSB010000013.1:8174-10195 GCA_964521645.1 uncultured Candidatus Saccharibacteria bacterium
GTTCATCTATACGGGGCGGGCTTCTTTCCGCCCCCCCGCCTCCACCACTTCAACCAGCACTACGGCTTTACCTGGAATCGCGTCGCCATTCGCAACCAGCGCCGCCGCTGGGGAAGCTGCACGTCACTTAATAACCTCAATTTCAATTACAAGATCATTCTCCTGCCAGAGCATTTACAGGACTACATCATTGTGCACGAGCTCTGTCATTTGGCAGAACTCAATCATGGCCCGCAGTTTTGGGAATTGGTAGCTCAGCAGGTGCCACAGTATCGACAGTGCGTGGCGGAGCTGCGGGCGATCGACCGACTCGGGCATTCGGTTGCCGTGCTTTCTGCGGTGCGTGTGACTCGGGAGGCACAAGGCTGAGAAAAACGCGCCGGGCCCTACGGGCCCGGCGCGTTTTTCCCCGCCTTGTGCTACCATAGTCTTCATGAATAAGATCATCATCGCGATAGTGTCAGTCGTCGCACTGCTACCATTTTTTGTTACCAGCCCAGTCTTTGCCGAGACTCCAGAGATTACCGTTCCCAGTGGACCGGTGGTCTATATCTTTGGTCGTGATGATTGCGGCTTTTGCAAGCAGCTGTTTGCGTGGATCGAGCAAGAAGGGGATATTCAGTACGAGTATTTGAACATCATCACCGACGATCAGGCACGTGAATGGTATGACCAGGTTGCTGCCAAGCATGAAATATCTCGAGTTACCCCGCTCACCGTCGTTGGTGAACGGGTGATCGTCGGCTTCAATGGCCCAGAGACGACCGGGAAAAGTATCAAGGCAGCGATAGAAGTCGCTCGGAATTCTGATATTAGAACCATCAGCGACCACCTGGAACGAGCAACGAAGCAAAGTGCAGTGGTCGGCGGCGGCTGTTCAGAGCTGGAGTGTGAGATCGGTGAACAGGGAAGTTATGTTTTTGATCTACCACTCATTGGAATTGTTGATCTGAAAACCTTCTCACTCTTCTCGCTTTCGGCCATGCTCGGAGTGATCGATGGCTTCAATCCGTGCGCGATGTGGGTACTCATCACATTCTTGGTGATACTTTCCCAGGCAGGCAGCCGGAAGAAGATGATATTCTTGGCGGGAATTTTCATCTTGGCGCAAGCCATTATGTACAACCTTATCCTGAATGTCTGGTACAAGACCTGGGACTTCATCGCGCTTGATCAGTACGTCACCCCATTCGTGGGATTGCTGGCGCTTGGTGGCGGTATCTTCTTCTTGCACCGTTGGAATAAGAATAAATCAGCTGACCTGGTGTGTGACATTACGGACATTGAGTCACAATCACGCACGATCGATAAGATAAACGCGATAGTGCACCAGCCCATTACCATTGCTTCGGTGCTCGCGATTCTCGTCATTGCATTCTCGGTGAACATCATTGAGTTTGCCTGCTCGATCGGTATTCCGCAGGCGTATACGAAGATATTAGAGCTTAACATGCTCACCTTCATGGAGCGTCAGTGGTACATTCTCGTATACACCGCCGGCTACATGATCGACGATATCATTGTCTTTGCCCTGGCGATCTGGGGGTACGGCAAGCTGCAATCTCATGGTGGTAAATACGCCCAGTTATCACTCCTCATCGGCGGTCTCCTCATGCTCTTCTTGGGAGTCATCCTGGTGCTCAATCCATCACTCCTGGTACTGTAGTCTTTTAGCGAAGGTATGAATCCCGGCGCAGATATATTGCTGGTTGATAAACCAAAAGGGATCACGTCGTTTGACGTGATCCGTCGTCTGCGCCGGCAGCTGAGTATCAAAAAAATGGGACATGCGGGCACGCTTGACCCACTCGCGACCGGACTGATGATCATCGGGGTTGGTAGCGGTACGAAAAAACTCACTGAACTGGTGAAATTGGATAAGGAGTACGTGGCAGACGTGCTCATTGGTGAACAGCGGACGACGGGTGATATGGAAGGGGAGGTGGTGGCAGAAAAGGTCGTGGAGGAGGCGGGGGGGGGTTTGTTGTGATAAAAAAAAAAAACACCCACAAAACCAAACA
>CAZFSB010000013.1:10243-22968 GCA_964521645.1 uncultured Candidatus Saccharibacteria bacterium
CGGAAATTTTGCTCCGCAAAATTTCCGCCGCCCTCACCGACCTGACCGGAGAACTAACGCTCCCGGTCTCAGCGTATAGCGCCATCAAAGTAGCCGGCGTGCCAATGTACAAGCGAGCGCGCAAGGCAGAAAGGAAGGGGGAAGTCGTAGATGTTGTACCAGTGCGAATGATGCGCGTGGATGAAGCGGAATTGATTGAGCTAGATGTCGGCGGCGGCCGAGCGGTGGCCACGATACGCTTCGTGGTCGGTAGTGGTACGTACATTCGTTCGCTCGCCGAGGAGCTCGGCCGCCGCCTCGACTACCCCGCAACGATAAAAGACTTGCGCCGCACCAAGGTCGGAAATTTTTCTATCGAGAACGCCAAACAGCTTGCGGACATTGTTTAAATAGTAAAAGGCGTCACAGTGTGACGCCTTATTGTTAACGAAACGGAACGACAGCCCCTTCAGTGTTCGTTTCGTCCAGAAGATGAGCTTCACGAAGCAGTCTGATAACCGTATTCTTCCGCTCGATCAGATCACCGGCGATCGTGACCGAAACCTTGGCTTCGCCTAGGTGGGGCTCGATCGCGACGTCTTCCCAGGAAATTCCCGCTTGACTGCAGAGTTCATAAAAGAACGCATACGAGCTCACCGTCACCCGACCAGCAACAACTGGAACGGTAAACAGAACCTTGGGATGGTCGTGCATATTTCGGACTTCCGACATTGTTTTTCTCCTCAAAGGTACACAAAAATTCAGCCAAAATAATACCTCAAATAGTCAGTATGTCAATATAAAAATCAGCACCCGGAGGTGCTGATAGGGTTAGTCGATGGGGTGGGTGTGAAGGTTTGCTTGCCGGTCGCGCTCCTCGAACTCCTTCAACTTTTGCTCCTCGCGATACTTTTCCTCGGCTTCATCGAAGGCTCTCAGGTCAGCCTCCTCCTTCAACTGTTGACCGCGGGTATCTCCGCCCTTTTTAGACATCGCTCTATGCGCTTTTTCGTCGCCGCGACGCAGTGCTTCGAGCACCTGTGGTGGTGGTTGCTTCTTACCCATTCCAAATCCCTCCATAAAGATCAATTTATCTAATTACATCACAATTAATTATAATTGCAAGCCTTTAGAAGAGTGACTCAACCACAGTCTTCACATCGCCACCGTCGGCTTTTCCTGCTAGTTCCTTCATGACTGCACCAACGAGCATACCAAGCTTGCTCTTGTCTTCAATGCCGAGTTCAGCCTTCTTCGCTTCGGCAATGGGGCGGATCTCAGCCTGGCTCATTAGTTGCGGTAGGTAGCCTTCAAGAACGACCAATTCCTCTTTCTCGGGAGCAGAAAGGTCGTGACGGTCGGCGGCTTCGTACTGCTCGATCGAATCCTTGCGTTGTTTGGCGAGGCGTTTGATGACTGCCAAAACCTCTGCGTCCTCGAGCATCGCTTGGGGCGTGCGACTGGTCGCGACGAGTTCGTTGGTAAAGGCGGTGAGCATGCTGCGCACGGTACGCAGTCTCACCTGATCTTTGGCCTTCAGTGCCTCCTTGAGCTCACCTTTGATTGA
The DNA here is from genome assembly GCA_964521645.1 of uncultured Candidatus Saccharibacteria bacterium. Taxonomy (GTDB): domain Bacteria; phylum Patescibacteriota; class Minisyncoccia; order Phycocordibacterales; family UBA918; genus OLB19. The sequence goes on from CAZFSB010000013.1 coordinate 11,790, forward strand.
TTCGTGTAGTGACATATGCGGTTGATTTTATCACGGTTGACACGGCCAGCAAGAAGGACCTGTCTCAGACACGGATCAAGTCCTATGCTCAGCCGTTTAGGAGACGGCTTCCGCAATGTCTTCAACAAGTCCTTCTTGCTGGCCTGACACATACAGAAATTCGTGTCCCATTGTGCTGAACCGAGACTCTGGAGCCGAAGAGCTTGGTCTTTCTGCATAGAAAGTCTTCGGCGAAGCGTCAGTGCCAGTCCGCAGGAGACTGGCACGGTCGGAGAAGTACAGTGGGACAAAGAATTTCTGGTATGATGTACCGCATATGGAAATAGTCTTGATCGCCCTAATCGTTGTTTTGTTACTGGTGAATGCGTTTGTCGTCTATAAGCTGCTCCAGCCAAAGGAGGAAAAGAAAGAGGGGCAGGACGCGATGCTCCTTCTGCAGCAACAGCTGCACGACCTCTCACGAACGATGGACACCAAGTTGACAGAAGCCAACCGTTCTATGCAAGAGGGGAGCCGGACGCAATTTCGAGAGAGTCGCGAACTCATGCAGGAGATCAATCGGGAAATGAATGAACAGCTGCGCAATGTGGTCCAGAAGACCACCGAGGTCAGCGAAAGCTCGAAGCAGGTCTTTCAGGTAGCAGACCAACTCAAGGAGCTGCAGAACATTCTTAAGAATCCAAAGCAGCGGGGAATCCTTGGTGAGTACTACCTCGAAACGGTACTGCAGAACGTGTTGCCGCCAGAGAGTTTCCAGATGCAGTATGCGTTTGAGAATGGCGACATTGTCGATGCGGTCGTGTTCGTAAAAGGGAAGGTGATCCCGATCGATTCAAAGTTCTCACTTGAAAACTACAACCGCTTTGCCGAAGCGACCGATGGGGCAGAAAAAGTACAGTACGAAAAAGTCTTCGTAAACGACCTTAAACTGCGCATCTCCGAAACCGCGAAGTACATTCGGCCGACTGAAAAGACGACTGACTTTGCGTTCATGTTCATTCCGCATGAGGGTATCTACTACGATCTGCTTTCCAATAAGGTGGGGGCAGGGGAGGAGAATCTTATCCAGCGCGCTGCCGGCAAGTACAAGGTGATCATCGTCTCGCCGACTTCCTTCCTCGCGTACTTGCAGACGGTGCTCCAAGGCCTCAAGGCGCTTGAGATCGAGGAGCGCGCGCAGGACATCATCAAGAACGTGGAAAAACTTTCCGGCCACATCACTCGCTACGAAGAGTATTACCAAAAGCTCGGTAAGACCCTCGAAACGACAGTCAATCACTACAACTCAGGCTACAAGGAGCTCAACAAGATCGATAAGGATGTTACCCGGATCACCGGAGAGACCATTGGGGTAGATGTGCTGACGCTCGACAAGCCGCACGGGAAAGACGAATAAAAAACACGCTCAGGGTGATGAGCGTGCTGTGGTTGGGGTGTGCCTCAAAGATTGTTGATCGTCGTGTACACTGCTTCGTTGGGTTCATCAACCGCCTCGACGAGCAGCTCGCGAGTGACAGTATTTCCTTGGAATAGGCCACCGTTTAGGGTAATGTCGGCACGAAAGGTCTTACCAACGTCGCTGGCTGTAAAGGTAACCTCGGACGTGCCCGCAGGCTGGTAAAACCGGCCAAAACGAACCAAAATATCCATAGAAAGTCCTCCTTGCTTATTGCTCTGCGGAAACTCTACCAGGAGCCTTGCAAAAAGCAACTATTTCTTGTAGTATAGCGCCCACATATGGCAACAGAAACAAAGACCCCAACATCATTCGCAGTTATCGCTACCGGCGGCAAGCAATATGTTGTGCATGTTGGCGACGTCCTCCAGGTGGAGCTTCTTGGCGACCACAAGGAAGGTGACTCAATCGAGTTTGATACTGTCCTCATGACCGATGATGGTTCAGCGGCAAAGATCGGTACACCGACTACTGGTACCAAGGTTAAAGCGACTTACTTGGGTGAGAAGAAAGGGCCAAAGCTCACTATCATCCGCTACAAGGCAAAGAGTAACCGCGACCGCCGCCTCGGACACCGCCAGCACTACGCTGAAGTGAAGATCGACTCGATCTAATAAAAAAACCACCGTTAGGTGGTTTTTTTAATGTGCAATATGATGATAAACTAAGACAATTAGAAATTTATTTTTCACTATGTTTGGTATAGAAGGATTTGGGAAAAGAAGTAAGACAGCAGTTGAACAGGAAGGCATCCCTAATGAACCTGTTACCGAGGAGATTGATGAGTCAAGGCGAAATTTTTTGCGCCAAGGAGCAGCAGCTGTCGCGGCAGTTGGTGTCGGGGCGATGGGGATCTCGCCTGAGTCAGCAGAAGCTGCTGAGAATCTACCAATTGAACAAGTTGGCCTTAAGTTGACTAATCACCAACTGATGATGATTAGGATCAACATTAAAAAGATGCTTCCCGATGCTGTCAGTGTTGAGGTGAGTCTATCCTCGGATTCAAATGATCCTCTAACCTCAGTTTACCTTTCAGTACTTACCAGAGAGGGAAAGGTTTACGAAATGGGTGGTGCGGGCGCTGATGTCACTGATGCTATACCGATGGCTCTTGAAAGAATGGAAGAGATCATATCGAGAAAGTGATCTTTGTGAGTCCACTACTGAATAAAACTCCCCTCGAGGGAGTTTTTTCTTTATGTTGGTAGGATATAATACTGAGTACTATGATCGAAAAAATACCAGAGGCTGATGCGGTGACCATTGAACTCAATAAGCGGATACGAAGGGTGTGGAACACCGTGTTGGACAGTGAAAGCGACGAAATGAACAGTGACTACTTCAACTCGGTTGCGCATTTCAGGCCTGAACTTGAGCAAGCGCTCGAGGCAGCTGGCTTCAGTGCTTCTGAGAAGAATATAATGCCCGAGTATCACGAGTTGATCGGGAGTACGTTTGTGGCAACAGAGGTGCCAGATCCGGTTGCTCATGAATTGGTGAGAAAAGAAATTGAAAGGTTCCTGAATGATTTCGTACTCCGTTATGATCTCGTGGTGGGCGATGGGGAAGCTAGTGAGTAAAGCGATTTTGGAGCGCGTTCTTGATGGTCTCTGGGTCGGCGTATTCAAGCTCGCTGCCGGTGGAGAGACCGCGGCCGGGGTGAGTGTACCTATAATAAGGGTCACTTTTGCTGAGCAGGTATGGAATATTATTTCATCCACCAGGACCACATGCCTCCACCGTCCTTATATTCTTTTCGAGCTCGTTTCGTCATGAGTAGAAAAATTATAATCGTAAAAAAGATAGGTAGCAGAAATAAAAACGCTGATGGTGGTTCCTTGTCGCTTGAAGTAAATATGATGATTGAAAAGAGTAAAAGGTAAACAGCAGCCGCGAGCAACATTAAGACCTGTGATCTCACTTCTTGTTTTTTCTCCTTAGCGGTTAATTCTGGCTTTTGCTCATCATTCAATGGAGTCAAACGTTCCATCAGAAGAGAAATGTCTCCTATCGGTGTAGTTACCGATCCTGAAAGTTTTTGAAGAAGAGTTCTTGCGAATAGATTCGCTGTTTCTGCTTGTTCGAGGATATTTTCAAGAGAAACATTTTGAGAAGGGATGAAACAATAAAGTTTGTCATTAAAAAATTCAATAGTGCACGCTTTATTTTTTGCACTTAGTTCTGAGAGCTCATGAATAAGGTCTGGTGAAAATATTGCAAGTGTCTCGATCTCATACTCCTTTTTGCTGACGAATTTCCAAGGAGGGCAGATATTGGCGAGGGTGTCCACGTCTTGTATCTCCGATGCGCGAAAACGGTCGCTAGGGTGAACAAGAATGGTGTGTGGAAGGTTTCCTTGGAAGGTGTAGACGAACACATAGTACCATTGCCATGTGTCTCCGTCGTTTTTTGATCCGCCTGTATGGACCCTGCAGTAGCCTGCCTGTTTCCAAAGGTGTTTCGCCTCGTCACTATTATAAAAATATTGCGAATCGTCAGAGATAGTAGCCCCCTTGCTGAGTATGACACTCTGAGGATTTAGCATCACAATGTCCTTTCTGATTGTGTTCTCCGGATGACCGTGAAGTCCTTTTTCAAGTGAACGAAACTCTGAGAACTTTTTATGAATATATTTCTTGTTCGACACGTTAATGAAATACAGGGCAGGCAAGGTAATGAGTATGAGGAGGGGAAGCGCTAATGTTATTAAGATCAAAAAGAGAGAAAAAAGAATTCGAAAAATGATCGAGCGCATTGAACGCAATTCCTGCTTCGACATCTCAAGTGTTACTTTTTCAGCATTGTCGAGGTCGTTGGTGTTGGTTAAGTGCAGCACGTCTTCAACTGAATCAGCAGAAAGGATCTTCGAAATCTTTGACATAAGTAATGTCATTGTACTCTGTAAGACCTAGTGTTGTATAGTTCGATTTCTCAGAGCACTTTTGATTGTCTCCGGGTCGGCGTATTCAAGCTCACTGCCGGTTGAGAGACCGCGGCCGAGATACGTGATCTTTACCGAGGCGTCTTTTAGAAGTGGCTGAAGAATTGACTCGACAAAGCGCGCGGTGTTTTCGCCGTCGGGGTTGATCGAGAAACCAAGGATGATCTCGGTGAGACCTTGGGGGAGACGGGTTTCGACGGTGGCTTTGAGCGCGCCGGCGCGGAGCTTGGTAGTGCTCCCGGAGTTGAGAAGTGGTACAGTACCGCCAAGGACGAAATAGAGGCCGTCATACACGCCGGCGCGCTCGATCGCTTGCACGTCAGAATCGCGTTCGACGATAAGCAGGCGATTGTGGTCGCGATTGGCAGATGTGCAGATACTGCATGTATTGCCAGATTGTGCGGCGTAGAAGCGATGGCAACTGATGCATTCAATGACGCTGCCCTTGAGTTCAGCAATGAGTTTAGATAGTTCAGCGGAGTCAGCGTCGCTCATGGTGAGTACATGAAAGGCAAAGCGCTTCGCTTGTCGTGCGCCGACACCAGGGAATTGTTCAAATAGTGAAATTAACTTGTCGAGGTTGTTCATGAAAGCTGATTATAGCACTTTAAGAGCATAAAAATTATTATAAAAAATCTGCACCAAAACGGTGCAGATATTGAGGGTGGGGAAAGGACTATGTGGGGTAGGAAAGCTCCATCCATCGTTCCTCCCAAATCATTTCTGCTTCACTGCCAGGAGGAGACTCAAAATAGCGTTGTCCTACCACTGCCAGATCAGAACATCCTGAGGCTTGGGTTCGAGCGATCTCGTTTGCTAGCATAATCCAACGCTCTTCCCAGAGCTTCTCCGCTTTGGTGAAAGGGAAAGCGTCTTTGTATCGCTGTTCTGCTACTGCCAGATCGGTGCACGCTGATACGCCGGTCTCAAATGTTTGATTTGCCAGATCAATACAACGTTCCTCCCATATCTCTTCTGCTTCACTGTCAACAGGAGCCTCGTAGTACCGTCGTTTCGCTTCTGTCAAAACGGTACAAGCAGCAGCAGCCTTTTTGATTCGATCGATCAGTTCTTCGCGTGTTGCCACGATTTTCTCCTCTAGAAAGTTAATAACAAAAATTACTTCTACTAATATGACAGAAATATAAATTTTGTAAATACTTCATGGTGGCTATTTCATGCCTTAAAAATCATCGCCAGCGCCTGGTGCGGTGGCGTGGTGAGTGTCCAAATTAAGGAATCGCACGTGCTTGCCGTCGAAGTAGAGCTCGGCCATGCCGACCGGACCGTTACGATGCTTTTCTACCATGATCTCGGCAATGTTTGGACGCTCTGATTCCTTGTCTTTATTCATCTTGTCTTCGCGGTGAATGAACATCACGACGTCGGCGTCCTGCTCAATAGAACCAGAGTCACGCAGGTCAGAGAGGCGTGGCTTACCACCACGTTGTTCTACCGCACGAGAGAGCTGCGAAAGGGCAATGACCGGTATCTCCATCTCCTTAGCGAGGATCTTGAGTGAGCGAGAGATCTCGGTGATCTGCTGGACCATGCTGTCACTGCCTTTGGTGAGGGTAGGGGACATAAGCTGGAGGTAATCAACGATGAGCATGTCGAGACCGTACTCATTCTTGAGACGCCGGGCAGCTGAACGCATCTTGACGATGTTCATGGCCGCCTCGTCGATGATGTGGATCGGGGCTTTGTGCAGTTTGGTCATCGCTGCTTGGAGTGCTTCGTACTCTGAGTCGTTCGAGAGGCGGCCAGTGCGAAGTTTCCAAGAGTCTACGCCGGCTTCGGCCGCGAGCATGCGGTCAACCAATTGCTGGTCACTCATTTCCAGGGAGAAGATACCAACTGAAGCGCCGTGGAGGAGGGCAGCGTTGCGCGCCAGGTCAAGCGCGAAGGTGGTCTTACCCATGGAAGGTCGTGCCGCCAAAATGACCAGGTCAGACTTTTGAAAGCCCGCCAATATATTATCGAGAGCCGCGAAGCCAGAGGGTACACCACGCTGAACATCCTGGTTCTCGCTGAGGTGTTCAAAACGCTCCCAAGCTTCCTTGAGGGCACTGCCGATCGGGCGGAATTTCTGCGCACTGGGAGCTTGCGTAGCTTGAAAGATCTTCTTCTCGGCTTGGTCGAGTGCTTCGTCAACAGTCTCTGGGTCGGAATAGCCGATCTCGGCGATATCATCAGCGGCGTGGATCAAGTTACGCAGAGTAGATTTGTTTTGTACCTGCGTCGCGTAGTACATGGCATTGCCGGCCGCCGGAACGGTTTCAATGAGTTCAGTGATGTACGATGCGCCACCCACACGGTCGAGCTGATCCATTTCCTTGAGCGTGGTGACGACGGAAACGGTATCGATCGGGTCACCTCTAGAGAAAAGCGTGGAGATGGCTTTGAAGATGACGCTGTGTTTGTCGGCATAAAAACTCTCCGGCCAGGTGGTGACCGAGATGTCGTGCATCACATCGGGCTTCAGAACAATTGCGCCAAGAAGCGCCTTTTCGGCATCAATATTACAGGGTGGTGTGCGCAGCGATCGATTGTGCTCTGAAGACATAGTTCGTGCATTTTAGCACAAACCAGCGCTTGACGTTTTTTGCACAGGGTTGTGGATGAGGGGGATAGTACTATGGACAAATGTCCATATAGATTAATACATATGCATGATAAGAGGTGCTGTGAACTGATATAAAGCAAAAAATACAAAAAATGGTAACAACACGATGGTCCACGCAATGTTCTTGCTGACAGTATCAATTGTTTTTGAGGTAGCAACATATACTAATACTTTGACCATCATTATGAGTAGTGCTATAGCAACCGGGAAAATCACTATTGCATAGGCAGTTAAAGTTAGAATTCCTACAAAAAACACTTCAAGAAAAGGGATTTCAATCAAGTGACAAAATCCATCTCTTGTCTCCCAGCCAATATCACAACCCAATAATAGGCTAACCGAAACTAAGATTTCGTATATTAAGATAACCGCTAAGTATTTTTTATTCCTTTTATCTTTGTCAGTCATACTTAAAATTTTATACAGACAATAAATAATTATTCCTTATAATAAAGTTCTTGTGAGTATATGAACAACATTTTCCCTTGTCGTATGATCGTTCACTATTCCTTCGTCACCTTAGGCCCTTGGGGGGTGTCTTCAAGGGTGTAGCCCTTTAGCTTAAGCTTTTCTCGCAAAATATCGGCAGCGTCCCAATTGCGGGCGATACGGGCCGCTTCACGTTCGTTGATGATATCTTGGATGTCGGTGGGGAGTTCATCGACACCTACTACACCGAGCGAACGAACTCCCTCGTAGATATCCTCAGAAAGGCCAATATCGAGCACCTCGTCCATCGACATAAGCGTGCCGCATTTCACCTTGCTATCAAGGTTCTTATCGTTGATCACCTCCCAGAGAATGGCGATGGCACCCGGGGTATCGAAATCATTGGCGAGGCAAGCGTCGAACCGATCAAGGTACGACTGGTTGGGAGTAGCGGTCTTTTGTTTGAAATCTTCGTACACGTAGCGCTTGAGTCGGAACAAAGCTTGTTTGGCAGCTTTAAGTGCCTCCCAAGAGAAGTTTGCTGGGGTGCGGTAGTGAGCGGTCAGTAACCAGTAGCGGTAGTCATCGCCCGAAAAGCCGCGGTCGCGCAGGTGGCGCATCGTGATGCTATTTCCTAGCGACTTGGAAACCTTGGTGTTATCGATGGTGATGAACGCGTTGTGTACCCAATATTTCACAAACTGCTTACCAGTGACCGCTTCACTCTGGGCGATCTCGGCATTGTGGTGGGTGTACGCCAAGTCCTCGCCGCCGGTGTGAATGTCGATCTGTTTACCGAGGGTGTCCATGGCCATGGTCGAACACTCAATGTGCCAACCAGGGAAGCCCTTGCCCCAGCGACTGTCCCAGCCCAGGTCACCTTTCTTCCAAACTGCAAAGTCAGCGGGGTGTCGCTTTTCTGAATTCACTTCAACGCGCGCGCCGCTCTTGAGTTTGTTCAAGTCAATTTTGCCCAAACGACCGTAGGTAGGGAATTTAGCGATATCAAAATAGAGTCCATCAGGAGTCTCGTACGTGAAGCCTTTTTCGTCGAGTGCCTTCACGAGCGCGATCTCCCTTTTGATGTATTCACTCGCGCGCGCCCAGGTGGTAGGAGGAAGGATGTGCATTTCTTCAATGTCTTCTTTAAAAGTACGGATGTAGCGGTCAGAGAGCTGTCGCATCGCATCCAGCGTGATCGGTAGTCCTTCGCGTTTGAGTCCCTTCATCATCTTGTCCTCACCAGCGTCAGCATCATCGGTAAGGTGACCGAAGTCGGTGAAGTTGATAGTGTGCTCAACCAAAAAACCGTTGCGGATCAGCACGCGCTTGACGATATCAGCGGTCAGGAAGGAGCGGAGGTTGCCAATGTGGACACTGTCATAGACTGTCGGCCCACAGCTGTACATCTTAATGAGTTTTTCATCGAAAGGCTCAAACAGCTCTAATTTTCCGGATTCGGTGTTGTACAAAAAGATATCGCGCATGTGAACGGGCGTCTTGCGACCAAATAATCGACTAAGCATGGTATGACCAGTGTATCAGAAAAGCGCTTTCACCAACAACTACTTTGGTGTCGCAAGTCTTTGTGCGATAATAGCAGGAATGTCACAAGAATTAGATCAACAGACCTCGGTCGAAAAGGAGAGTACTGTCGTGCAGCCCCGCCGCTGGCTCGGATATTTTCTCGCGTTCGTCTTTGCCTTCGGAGCCTTTTTATCTGGTTTGAATATCGGTCAAGAAGTGTCCTACTCTTCGGAATCACAGTCAGCTAGCATTTTCAGCTTCTTCGCCACTCCGGCAGTGACCGCCAGCCCTGAAGAACAGCCAGACCTGTCAGAATTTTGGCGTGTTTGGGATTTGCTCGAAGAAAAGATGGCGGTCACCAGCTCGTCTAGTGAGATCACCGATGAAGCGCTCGTTCACGGTGCCATCGAGGGACTCGTTAATGCGTATGGCGACCCATACACGGTCTACCTACCGCCCAAAGATGCCGAAAAGTTCGATGAGAACATCTCCGGTAATTTCAGTGGGGTCGGTATGGAGGTCGGCCTACGCGATGGAATGGTCACGGTCATCGCTCCGCTCCCTGGTACGCCGGCAGAACGAGCAGGTGTCATGGCGGGTGATGTGGTTATTAAGATCGACGAAACCACCACCGAAAACATGAATATCGACGAAGCGGTCAGTTTGATCCGTGGGGAGAAGGGGACAGTGGTGAATTTGCAGATCTATCGTCAAGGTGAACTCGAGTTCATTGATATTCCAATCACCCGCGACACCATCAATATTCCAACTGTTAAGCATGAGCAGATCGATGATACCTACGTTATTGCCATCTACAGCTTCAATGCGGTGGCAGAAGCGCAGGTTCGAGAAGCGCTTGAGATATATCAAAAGAGTGACGCCCGGTCGGTCATTATCGACGTGCGTGGTAACCCGGGCGGTTACCTCCAAAGTGCCGTTGGTATCGCTAGTTACTTCCTCCCCGTTGGTAAAATCGTGGTCAAGGAGGAATTCAGTGATGATGCCCTCAATGAGGTATTTCGTAGCTACGGTCGACAGGTCGGACAGTTCACTCCTAAGGACCTGGTCGTCTTAGTTGATAATGGCTCGGCTTCAGCCTCAGAGATCTTGGCTGGTGCCCTGAAAGACCACGGCGTGGCAACGGTCATCGGCAGCCAAACCTTCGGAAAGGGGTCCGTACAGGAGCTCCTGAAGCTCGACAGCGGTTCATCGCTCAAGGTGACGGTTGCTCGCTGGCTCACCCCCAACGGTACCTCCATTTCGGACGGTGGCCTGACCCCTGACATTGTCATCAGTCGCTCAGTGACCGACCGCCAGGAAGGTGTCGATCCACAGCAGGAGGCCGCGCTCCGTTTCCTTCGTGGGGAAGAGGTGGTCAGTGAACAGTTTACCGACCGACTCACGAGTACCTCCTCAGAAAGCGAGCAGACTGGAGAATAGTGGCCGGTTTTGCTATGATACCAACCACGTTGCATGACGATGCCATGCCGTTTATGGGTGCTAATTAAATCTGATATGAAAGTGATCCTCTTACAAGATGTTGCCAAGATCGGGAAGCGATTCAGTGTCGTAGACGTCCCAGACGGGTATGCTATCAACCAGCTCGTCCCCAAAAAACTCGCTGAACCAGCGACACCCGCGAATCTAAAAAGAACCTTGCGTCACCATGCCACCGTCGCCGCGACCAAGGAAGCGAAAGATACCCAGTTCGACAGAGCGGTTGCCGCTCTGAAGGAGAAGGAGATCGCCGTCAGTGCTGATGCCAACGAGCAGGGGCATCTCTTTCAAGCAATTCATGAGACTGATATTGTCGCTGCCGCGGTCAAGGCCGGAATCGATATCGATATCCACATGGTGAAGATCGATACCCCGATCAAGTCACTCGGAGCTCATGAGATACTCTTGCTTAGTGGTGCAAAAAGTCACCCCTGCATTGTCACCGTCGTTAAAAAATAATTCAGCGACCTAATTCATTTTATCTATGAACGAACTGATTCAAAAAATTAAACCAATCGCTATTCTGTTTACGGTCTGTGCCGTTTTGATAGCAGCTGTGGTCTGGCTTATGAATGGTGGTTTGACCAATACTCAGGTTGATGACGCCGCTTCGTCGGAGACCCTTCCAGCTCCACTCACGCCGGAGGCACTCAAGGCTTATGAAGTAAAAATAACCAATGATATGAACCCGATCGCCGTACTT
>CAZFSB010000014.1:0-21912 GCA_964521645.1 uncultured Candidatus Saccharibacteria bacterium
AAGCACCGCCGCACAGGATCTGACCGTTGTCACCAACGCCCGTAACGGCTTCGTGGTCACCGTAACCGCCGATGGACAATTGCGTTCATCAACTGGTGCAGATATCGATGGCTTCCGTAATGGAAACTACGATACCTCAGCAGTCGCGTGGGAAGGACCAGCCGCTACTGTTGGCCAAGAAGAGACCTACGGTCACTGGGGTCTAACCTCAGATGACACCGATCACTTCGCGGCAACACAGACCTATGTGTCGGCTTCGACCACACCGGTTGAAGTGTTCACACACACCGGACCTGTCGATGGTACCCTCACCGGACAGGGAACCACCCGTGTCGGATACACGGTACAGATCAGCTCGCTGCAAGAAGCAGCAGATGATTATCAGGCTACGCTGACATACGTAGCTACGCCAGTTTTCTAAAAAATTGGCTCCAAGCTTGGAGTAAAAGCAAAGACCCTATCTCCCACCACGAGTAGGGTTTTTTGCTGCCTGTCTGTGAACAGGCGACGTTTTTAACACAGCGTGTTGGTATACTACAGATAATGAAACGCGTTGGAATTTTTATGTGGGGCGTGGGTATTTTGCTGGGTTCAGTGTGGTTCATTCCTCAAGTCGCGAGCGCGGCTGCTCTCTATATCGATCCAGGTATCAGCGAGCTGAATCGTGGTGATTCCGTCACGATGTCGGTCCGACTTGATACCGACGAAGTAGCGGGGGAGTGTGTCAATGCTGTTGACGCGATAATAACCTATTCGGAGAACATCAATCCAGTTGATGTCTCGATCGGTGACTCGATCTTCCGTGTTTGGGTAGAGTCCCCAACGATCGATCGAGAGAACCGCACGATCACCTTTGCGGGAGGAATACCCAATGGCTACTGTGGGCGAGTGGTAGGTGACCCGCGTCTCACCAATGTGCTCGCTAGGATCGTCTTCCAATCACCAGGCTTTTCGGTCGGGGGTGGCGGGACGACTGCGACTATTGGTTTCGCAGCAGAAACTACAGCGTATTTAAATGATGGTTTTGGTACCAAGGCCGACCTGGCAACATATCCGGCTACCATCGAGCTCAACGCGCGTCCGGGAGCGACACTGCAAAACTCGTGGGACGATGAAGTTAAAAGTGACCGCATTCCACCTGAAGAATTTACACTTGACGACCCGGTTAAGAACGCAAACGATAAGTATTACATCACATTTAGTACGACCGATAAGCAGACTGGCGTCGACCACTACGAAGTGATGGAGGAGCCTCTCTCGCATTTCGGAACCTTCCAGTGGGGAAGGGCCGACGCTCCATGGATACGAGTGGTAGAACCTGAAAATATCCAGTATGTCCTTAGGGACCAATCCCTCAATAGCATCATTTACGTAAAAGCGGTCGACAAAGCTGGTAATGAGTACATCGCAAAACTCATTCCTGACGAGAACATGCGTACACTCTCAGGCAACCAACTGCTACTCCTGATCGCCGGATTCGCGGCTGGTCTACTGCTCATCGTGTCTATTGTCATCACCGTGATCTGGCTCAGGCGGCGCCGGCAACGTAAGGACCAGCCGCGGGCCGAGGTCGACCAAACAATAATGGAAGAATGAGTATGAATAGAACCAGTACCTCACAGGTCCCACTACTAAAGATCCTCGTTGGAGCAGCCCTCCTCCTGCTGTACTTTGGTGCGGCGGCTATGGCCGATGCAGCTTCGCTTGGTCTCACCCCAAGCACTGGTGTTTATGCTACCAACGGTACTTTTTCCGTACGAGTGATCGTGAATACTGGAGGAAAGTCCGTCAACGCGGCCGAAGGAACGCTCACCTTCAATCCTAAAGAGCTCTCTGTAGTATCGGTCAACCGTAGTGGCTCGATCTTCAATTTGTGGGTGACTGAACCAACCTATTCAAATAGCGCCGGCACGATCAGCTTTAGTGGCGGTCTTCCGTCTGGCTACACTGGGTCGGCGGGCACGATCATGAACGTCACGTTTCGGGCTGCTGGAGCAGGGACGGCACGCGTCTCGTTCAAAAATGGCTCAGTGCTAGCCAATGACGGCAGGGGTACCAATATTCTCACGGCCATGAATGGCGGTTCATATACCATCCAGGCTCAAACCACTACGCCGCAGGCTGAGGTTATCGAATATGTCGCTCCCGCGAACACACCAGGGACGCCGCAGATCACCTCAGCAACACATGCTGATCAAACTGGGTGGCACACCGCCAAGGACGCTGAATTGACATGGACCTTGCCGGCTGGAGTAACCGCTGTGCGCACCTTACTAGACCAGAATCCGACCACGGTCCCCACGAAGGTCTATGAGGATCCAATAAAAGCTATTTCACTGACAGACCTTCCTGAAGGCGTTTCCTACTTCCACCTACAATTCCAAAACAAAGACGGCTGGGGAAAGGTCGCCCACTACCGCTTGGCCGTCGACTCGGTGAATCCTTCTCGCATTGACATTGCGCAAGCGACGACAGACATGGCCAACCCAGAACAATCTCTTCTCGTCACGGTCGAGGACGCTACTTCACCGGTTACGAGGTTCAAGATAAAACTTGATAACGACGAGCCGTTTGAGTATATGCGAGAGAATGCTACGAGCAGCATCCCCCTTCCTCGTCTCGAGCCCGGTTACCGCTCAGTCATCATTGAAGCGTTTGATGCCGCAGGAAACAGTATCATCGGCACTCACTCCTTCACGATCGAGGCCTTCACCAAACCGGTCTTCACTGAGTATCCAACCGAGGTGACGGAGAATGTCATACCGGTCATTAAGGGGCAGACCAGGGCAAATGCTGAGGTCGTTGTCACCCTGACACGAGTCGGTACTGAGCCACAAACATACACGGTGACTGCAAACGAGAACGGTGAGTTCGTCTTTATTCCAGAAGGACGTTTTTCAACCGGCGTGTATGAACTCACTGCCCGCGCGACCGATACGTTTGGCGCGCAAAGCGAAGTTTCTGACACGATCCGCATCGCCGTGCAACAGCCAGGATTTCTCCGCGTTGGATCATTCATCGTCAGTATCCTCTCGGTCTTGATACCACTTATCGTTCTCGTACTCGCATTGGTGGCCCTCCTCTGGTACTTCATGCTGAGCACGCGTCGCTTCAAGCGTGGGGTACGAGTCGAGACTGCTGAGGCACTCGAGATCTTGCGCCGGGAGTTCACCGAATTACAGACGACACTCGGCTACCATGAGCGTATTCTCCTTGAGTCACGCAAGACCAAGCAGCTGACGAAAGCCGAAGCAGCGATGATCGAAGCGGTTGGGGCAGCGCTGCAGTCGTCACAGCAGAAGGTGGAGAAGGAGATCAAAGATATTACCGAATTACCGAATATAAAACGATGAATATGAATACAGCTTCTCAGAGTCTTCACTGGTTAACTAAGAAAAATTTACTCGCTCTAATTTTTGGCGCCGTCCTTCTGTACCTTCTGGTTACTGTCATGGTAGATCAGCGACTGCAAGATCATGAGTACAACGTGCGCCTCCTGATCGCCGATCAAGAGTCGACCCTGATCGCTATCGCCGAGACCACCGCTCGCAATGGTGCCGATGCTGTCACTGAGTCGATCGTGCAAGACTGCAATATCACCGAGCGCGAAGAATTCGATAGTTTGCTCGGACGACTCAACTCCGGTCTGGCGCGGTCAGAGCTACAAACGCTCGAACGTCTGTTTGGCCGCTGCGGATCGTTCTACTCTGATCGAAAGACGGTGATGGTCTCCCGCTTGGCTCGTGAAATTGAAGTGTTCGAATCGTACGTTTCTCTACTCAGTCTCATCTCTGGAAAGGATATTGCGCCCGAAATGAAGGTGGCAGAGTGGCAGGCTTTGGCCGCCGAGGAGCGTCAACAGAGTGAACTGTTTGCGCAGCTTGTGCGCATCCAAGACGAGATCATCACCCTGCTTTTAGCTGGTGAGAGCACCGCATCACCTGGCATGGAAGAAGTGCTCCGCTCTGCCCGCGAGACTCAGGAAGGTCTCCTCTATGCTAGTAAACAATCCCAGAGGATCAGGGCAGAATTGATCCCGCTGTAATATTCTATGCAACGTTGGTTACACCGCTTACAGACTCACATTGAAAGGAAACGGGGGAGCCGAACAGTTCGGTACATGTTCCCAGCAGTCTTCTCTATGGTCATCATAGCGGGCGCAGCTCTCGTAACCGGCTCTGATGTCTCGTATGTTCGTCTGGCGACACCCAACACCACCGTTGAAGCGGGGAGCCGCTTTACCGTCGAAGTCTTCGCCTACGCCCACGTTCCAGTAAACGCAGTCGATATCACTCTTCGCTTTGACCCAGAGAAGGTGGAGGTGCTTGAGGTAGACCGCGGTCAGTCAGTGCTGACCATTTGGACCGAGGATCCAATCATTGAGAATGGGAAGGTGCAGCTACGGGGCGGGACCTTCCGCCGCGGGTTTGTGAACGAGCACAAGATCGCTTCCATCGACCTCAGAGCAAAACAAACCGGACAGAGCAGCTTTCAAGCGACCGATGTTGTGCTCTTGGCTGGTGACGGAGCTGGTTCTCCGGTCAGTGTCGCGGAGGCTCTAGATTCTACCGTTAGTCTTTTTGTATACGACGAGAATACCAGCCCGGAGAGTATTGGCATCGATGTGAATGTCAAGATCCTCACCGATATTGATGGTGATGGTAAGGTGACTCTTAAAGATATCAGCGCATTCATGGCAGCCTGGCACAATAAGGAAAAACTATACGATTTCAATGGTGATGGACGCATGACCTTCCGTGACTTTTCGATCATTTTGGCCAATTTCTTCTTTTAGCGAGCAGAAACTGTTGATAGCTAAGCTCATTTTTAAGCCCACAGACTGCTATTATGTACTTGTGGTGTAGCCAACCACGTGTACAACGTAGAGCGTATTTCTTAAAAGAATGCGCTCAAAGCAACAGCTACATCGAAGCCGGAGGATCCACCGCGGGTGGTTGTATTCCGTAGTATTCACTGGGAGGTTATCAGTAACAGCGATTTTATTGCTGTTTTTGTCGTTTTTCATACAACCATTTCACCAGGCGATGGCCAACGAGGCTGCCGTCGAGGCTGAAGAAGCCCAGGCATTCTTGCCAGAAGCTGTCATTGAACAGTTACCGGAGGCAGAGCCCGAACCAGAAATTTCTAGTGATGCAGAGGTCGACACTCCTGCTACTTCTAAATCAGTCACTGAACCCGATGTTGTTATCACAGATGAACTTGAGGAAGAAATTGTTATTGCTGATGAAGACCTGCCGTCACCCACAGACGAAAACGCTCTGACCGATGAGATTGCAACAGATGAAGTTGTTTCCGATACAGAACCGGTCTCTGAACAGACGAATAACAGCTCCACTGAAACAGATCTTGAAGTTGGTTCGATCGTGACACCAGGGCAAGAAGAGGACGAGGCCGCAGTTACTGAAAACGAAACCCCGCAAACTGAAACTGATCCATCACCCGCCACTACAGAAGATGAGCAGACGACTGACGATGAGACGCCTCTCGAGAACCCCTCGCCAAGCGTCTCTACGGGAGGTTCTTCAGCTCCCGACTCGCCAGTCGCGAGCGATGACGACCTGATAAACAACACGGCCATTGAGCAAGGGGTGACCAGTCTGGTTGATAGTGTGGTCAATGAAGTGGTGACCCTGACCCGCCAAATGGTGACTGAAGAAAACTTCTACCAATTCAGTCGGCAGTCTTGTGTGGCGGTCGGTGATGGCACTTTCCATTGTACGAGCAAGGAGAAATCTACTATTGATCCCACGAGCGCAGTGTACGCTGAGCGTGATGAAACAGGGGATATGGAGATCTACATGCGCACCGCCAAGGGAGACGTGAAGCAGCTCAGCGATAATGATTTTGATGATACCTCGCCAGATATGGACCTAACGTCTATGCGTGTCGTGTGGCAACGTTTAGTTGATGGTCGGTACCAGATCATCTCCTACGACCTTGAAGAGCGAAAGGAGACGCAGCTCACGTTCTCGCGCACCAACAACATGGAACCAAAAGTCGCTAAAGAAGGAGTGGTGTGGCAGGCCTGGGACGGAAACGACTGGGAGATCATGTTCTTTGATGGTCAATTCACCGACCAGATAACCGACAATGAACTGCAAGACGTGACGCCTGATATTGAGGATGGGTATGTACTCTGGAACGTGCTCGGTGGCAAGGCGGCTGAAGCGCGCGTTTACTCGATCGAGGGCGGCGAGATGATGACTATCACCGGTCATGAGGGCGGGGCAGTAGTGAACCCACGGTTCGTCTTGGTCTATGACACCAAGTTCGACAACGGTGACGTGATCACCCAGGGGTTTGACCCGGTCACCGGTCTCGCTACTACGCTCGGCGCAAAGCCAGCCGAACTTCCGTTTGATATTCCAGAACCTGACCCGGTCGGTGAGATACGTGCACTCATCCAAAACAAGTCAACGCAAAAAGACAAGGAAGTCATTACCGTGCCGGTCACCGATAGTGATAGTGATCTCAATCTGGCCGGAACAGTAGTTTCAGCTCCGGACACGCTCGATCTGAACGGTCAGCTGGATGATGATGACGACGCGATCGACCTTCCAGCCACAGAGGAGGACAACTTTGAACTTGGTGAATATGACCTGGTGATCACCGATGACGCTAGCTCGACGACCTCATCACTCAACCGGGCGTATCACCTGGTAGGGACCAAGCAAGGAACGAGCACCCGAGCCCAGTAACGAAGAGCTCTAAAGACCAAGAGAGAAATGTCATCACACGCACAATGTACAACGAGATCATTGAGACCCTGGCGTTCGTCAGTCGCCGGGTTTTTGATCGCGCTCATGGTCACGCAGATGCTACATGAATTTCTACCCACCTTAGTGCCCTCCTTCGTTTCAGTTGCGGAAGCAGCCTACAACTCGATCCAGCCGGATGGTGATGGTACGGTCACTGCTACCCAGACAACCTGTGGCGGTGCAGGAAACTATGACTGTCTGAATGATGGAGTGGCTACGTCAAGTGTACCGTCGACTGCCAGCGATTTTCTTACTTTTACTGGCGGCAACAATGACAACTACACGATGGGTACGCTCGCTAACGTTAGCTCTGTAAGTGCCATTTACGTCCCCGTCTACCACCGTGAGACTGGTACCAACATGACCATGTCGGTCTCACTGTGGGATGCGACGGAAGCAACGCAATATGGAACGACCCAAACCTTTGCCAACCGAGCTACCACGCAATGGGACACAGCTACCTTTTCTGGTCTTACTCTCACTCAGGCACAGCTTGATGGCTTACGGGTACGCATCACCTGTACGCGCGGTGGTGGCCCATCAAGGAACTGTTTGGCGTACGCTATGTTTGCCACCGTTGCCTATACCGAGGTCATCAATGTGACGGTGAGTGCGCTCGGAACTCAGCAAGACCTTGGTATCGCTACTTCATCTGCCTACGTTGGTGGTGCCTTTGCCATTGTTGAAAATACGTCTAGTCGGAGCATCACCTCGATCACTATCGCTGAACAGGGGACAGTCGACGCACAAACTGATCTCGATAACATCAAACTCTTCTACGAGTTCGATACGACCGCACCGTATGATTGTTCTGGTTTGACCTACAATGGTACTGAGACGCAGTTTGGTAGCACTGACACTGATGGCTTTTCAGCCGCTGATGGTACGGCGACCTTCACTGGTTCTGTTAGTATCACCACGACCCAGGCGATGTGTGTGTACACCGTACTCGATGTGCTCAGTTCAGCTACGCCCGGCGAGACGTTGGAGATACAGATCACCAACCCGAGCACTGATGTGGTCGGGAGCGGTTCGCCGATCATTAGCCCTGCGACGGCAGTGCTCTTGCCTGGTACCACCACACTGCGTCGGCCGCTGTTGACCCAAGAAAATTTCCACTGGCGCAACGACGATGGCAACGAGACCGGAGCGACGTCGGCCACGGGCGGAAGCGAAAACACCACCTATGACACCTTCCCTAAGGCGGTGACCAAGCGATTGCGCTTAGCAGTTTCGAATGAAGGAAATGCTGATTCTGCAGCTACCGCATTTAGACTGGAGTATGCGCAGAAAGTGAGTACTTGTGATGCAGCGACCGGTTGGACCGATGTCGGTGCCACGACCGACGATTTTGACATGTCACCAACTGGCAACATCAATGATGGCGATAATTCTACCGATATTTCGAATGGCATCGGTGGCGTGACGAACCCGAACACTAGCCTCTTAAGTCCAAATGGTGGTCTTCGTGATACCAACTCACAGACCGGCTCCTTGACCCTGACCAGCACACAGTTTGTCGAGCTGGAGTATGCGATCATCGCCAGTAGCGGCATCACCGACGGAACGACGTATTGCTTCCGTGTGACCAACGCCGGTACGCCCCTGCCGGCATACACTAACTACCCCGAAGCGACCATTGCCGCTGATGTGCTGGTTGACGCTATTGGTACACAGACCACCACGGTCACTATTCCTACTACCGGTCAGTATGCTGGTGGCGCCTTCCGGGTCACCGATCTCACCGCCGGCGCCGGGACAATATCGAGTATTACCATCACGGCTAGCGGCAGTATTGATATTCAAAACGACATCTCAAATATCAAGCTTAGGTACGATCTAGATA
The DNA here is from genome assembly GCA_964521645.1 of uncultured Candidatus Saccharibacteria bacterium. Classification (GTDB taxonomy): domain Bacteria; phylum Patescibacteriota; class Minisyncoccia; order Phycocordibacterales; family UBA918; genus OLB19. The sequence continues at coordinate 8,626 of CAZFSB010000014.1, forward strand.
CGAGCAATCCGTATACCTGTGACGATGTTTCGTATGCCATCACCGACACGCAATTTGGGAGTACGGTCGCCAACTTTAATGGTAGTAACAAGGCGACCTTCACTGGCTCGGTCAGTAATTCGCCGACTCAGACCGTGTGTCTTTATGTCGAATACGACGTAGGTACTGGTGCCAGTAACGGAGAATTACTCGACCTACGCATTGCTGATCCTTCCAGTGAGGTGGTGATCAGTGGTTCATCGGTGGCACCGAATACACCGGTCGATATAGATGGTGTGACAACCTTTGCGGCACCGTTCGTCGAGCAGGTTCACTACCACTGGCGTAACAATGATGGTTCGGAGACAACGGCGAGTTCCGCTACTGGTGGCAGTCAGAATACCGCACTCACTGATGTCGCAAAGAACTCGACCTATCGACTACGTTTTGCGGTGGCCAATACCGGTCTCACGACGGCGCCAGAAACCCGTTATCGGCTCGAGTGGGCGCAGAAGGTAAGTACTTGTAGCGCTGTCGCAGAGGTCGATTGGGAGCGAGTTGATACAGCGCTCGACGCTTGGCAGATGTCGCCGACCGGTAATCTCACCGAGGGAAATGACACCACCGATATTGCCGAGGCTACCGGAGGAGTAGGAAACCCGGCAGCGACATTCCTAGCAAACAACAATGGCATCAATGACACGACCGACCTCACGGCCTCGTCGACCCTTCCGGCCGACAACTACCTCGACCTCGAGTATTCTATCAGCGCCACCGATGAGGCAGTGCAGGGTGCGACCTACTGCTTTCGGGTGAGTGCGGCGGGTACCGCGCTGGCTGGCTACACCAATTACCCAGAAGCAAGTATCAAACTCGATACCGACTTCAAGGTGCAGCGGGGAGTTTCGACCATCACCGGTGATACGCTGACGATCACTGCGGGGGTCGAGTACGAAGCGCCTCTCACCTCAAGTAGCTCGTTCATTCGGATCACCAATACGCAGCTCACTGGCGCCGGCCCCAACACCGGTAACACGAACAGTAACGCTGATGACGTGACGGTGTATATCACCAACCCGTCGAACATTTTAAGTAGTATCACCTTTGCTCGCGGTACCGGAGCAGCCGGCAACACCCGGGTATCGTGGGAGATCGTTGAGTACACTGGCGTAGTGGGCGGCGAGAACGAGATAGTTGTTCGACGACAGGAGGCGGTCTCGTATGGGGCGGCGAGTGCGGCGGTAAGCGGCACGGTCACGAACACGATCGTTGACGACACCGATGTAGTCGTGTTCATTACCGGGCAGTTCAACGCTGATGCTGGACGAAACGCCTACAATGATGGCTTATCAACAGCTAGCTGGAATACCACTACAGACCAAGCAGATTTTACGCGTGGTGCCACTGGCGTGGTCTCGAGCGTGAGTTACGCACTGGTGGAATTCACCGGTACCAATTGGAAGACCCAGCGCATTGAACATACATACACTGCGGCGGGTAGTGTCGAGACCAGCTCAATGACAGCGGTCAACAGTCTTTCACGTACTTTTGTCCACACACAGAAGCGCACCACTTCAAGTAACCACGCTGACATTGGACATGAAGTATGGCTCTCCGGTATCGGCCAGGTTTCATTCTTACTCGACGCAGCAGCCAGTACGCCTGGTGGTCACGTTTCAGTCGCCTGGGTGATCGAGAATACGCAAACTCAGGGGATCATCATGAAGGTGACGCGGGCCAACGGTACACTCAATTCGGGAGCAATCGCACCAGAGACCAATAATTTGAGTATCGGCACAACCCTGGCCGACCTTTCAGTTTCATCGATCTTTGTTAACAACCGCAGTGATGGCGCGGCACGTTCATTTCCAGAGCCAATGCTCGGTGTTCGGCTCATTTCTACGACGCAGTACGAGCTGTGGCGCAGTGACACCAGTACAAATTTGAATTATCGCACTGAGGTGGTCGAGTGGCCGACCGCGGCGCGAAAACTTGAACAGAACTACTTCCGTCTGTATGAGGACAATAACGCACTCACGCCGTCGACGGCTTGGCCAGCTAGTGTGGGAACACTCGGTGAGAATGCCGAGATGACCGCCGATGACAATCCGTTGGCGCTGGGTGAAACAGTACGGATCAGAATGACCATTTCTGTCTCTAGTTCGGTGATGCCAGCCACGCTCGACGCGTTTCGCCTTGAGTACGCCGAGCGGGTGACTACCTGTTCAGCTATTTCTTCGTGGAATGAACTTGGTGAGATTGGCAGCACAACAGCGGGTTGGAGAGGGGTCAATAATACTCCGATCGACGGCACGCCACTATCAACGGAACCACCAACGGGGGGCGACCTTCTCATTTCAATAGCAACAGTCGCTGGTACCTATGAAGAGGAGAATGACTCAGCACTCAATCCGTACACCGCCTTCCCGGGAGATGAGGTCGAATACGATTGGGTCGTGCAGCATAACGGCGCAAAGGATAAGACCTCGTACTGTTTTCGAATGGTTGAGTCAACCGGTACTACGTTCCAAAACTACAATTTCTATCCCGTCATCAGAACGGTCGGCTATGAACCGATCCTCAAGACCTGGCGTTGGTACGGCGATGAGAATAACCTCACGCCCACCGTACCACTGGCAGCGGAAAATGTTGCGCCAGTAGATGTTCCGAATGAAGACGTTAGGAAGTTGCGTCTCACTTTGCGCGAAAGTTCAGGAGCCGCCGGGAACAACAACAAGTTTGCAGTGCAGTACTCCGAGTACGCTGATTTCTCTCAGTCCGTACGGACACTCACTAGTACCAGTTCCTGCCTCGGTGACTCACTGTGGTGCTATGCCGATGGGGCAGGAGTCGATAATACGATCATCTCGAGCGCTGTGATCTCTGACGCCGACCCGTGCGTGGCGGGGGTTGGTGCCGGTTGCGGTACGTACAATGAAAGTACGAGTACGGTTACTGCGACCTTCGATCAATTAGCCTTCACCACCACCGAATACGAATTCACCATCCAGCATGCCGGAGCACGCGCCAATGCTGTGTACTACTTCCGCCTGTACGATCTTACAACTGACGAGGTGGTCAAGCTCGGTGCCACGTCAACCTACCCGACAGTTGTGACCGAGGGAGCACAGCTGGTCTCTGAGCTTAGTGGGGTCACCCTCGGAACGACCGTCGCTGGAGTGACCGCAGACGTCACGACCACTCCGACGGCGATCGGATTTGGCTCGCTGCCGTTCAATGACTCGTACGTGGCGATCCAACGTCTCACGATCACCACCAACGCAACGCAGGGCTATCAACTATTCATGTACGCCGCTCAGCAGCTCACCAATACCTACGGTGATGTTATTCCGCCGATCACCGCGAGTAACGCTACCCCGGCCGGCTGGAATGACAGTTGTGTTTCCCTGGCGAGTGGCTGCTTTGGCTACCATACCACCGACGCGACGCTGGAGAATGGTTCCGGACGATTTGGTCCGATCGACTCCTATGCTGCCATCTCGACCACGCCACAAGAGATCATGTATAGCTCTATGCCGACCAGTGATACCCATGATATTGTGTACCGTGTTCAGGTGACGCAAGACCAACCCGCCGGGGATTATGTGACCGATATCGTCTATGTTTCCGTACCCGTTTTCTAAAATGTTATGATTACCACTATGACAAAATGCAGTGCCAACCTTCTCCTGAAAATACTCACGATCCTGCTCTTGAGTACACCGCTATTGGCAGCCGCCGCGGAAGTCACCATCCGTCCGTTTTTGATCGATCAGACTCTCTCGCCACGTGACGTCGGAGAAAGCATCGTCACCCTTAAAAGTGATTACGATATCCGAAAGGCTGTGCTCTACGCGACCGTCAATGAGATAACGGTCGACGCGGTGGGAGAGATCAAAGAGTTTGTTTCACCGGTCATGACCGACCGCACCAACACGATCACCAGCTGGATCGAGGTCACTCGCGGCCGGATCGAAGTACTGCCGGGAGAAACGGTCGAGGTGCCGATCGCAGTACGGGTGCACCCGTACGCTGAGCCGGGAGAGTACCACGCCTTCATTGGTTTTGTAGAGACATCGAATCGTCCCAAGGCCGAGGCGATCGCTCTCGCTGGAGAGGCGAAGGGAGTTCTCTTGAAGGTGGTTGTTTCAGATGAGCGGGTCGATACCATGCGTATCTCGAGCTTTTTGATCGACCGCTTCATGACCGATCCAAAGGGGAGCACGATCACGATCGAGGTCGAGAATACCGGCGATATCGCCTCAGCTCCGAATGGCGAGATCGTGTTCTATGATTCCCGCGGCATCGAGATCGCTTCTGTTCCGGTCAATGAAGAAGCTGCAGATGTTGCCCCGGGTGAGACAGTGACCCTCACCACGGCCGTGCCTTTTACGGATGATCTTGGTCGGTATAAGGCGAATCTCTCTCTCCGCTACGGACTCGATCAACGGGCAGCGCTCTACGACACAACGTACTTCTATCTCATGCCACTGCATCTCCTCCTCGCTATCTTTGGCGGTATCCTCTTCATCGCGATCATTGTCGCGCTTCTCTTCAGACGTGTGCTCTCGACCCACGGTGACGATGATGATTGTCAGGATGTGACCATGTACGTTCGTGACGGACATGACCCTAACCCAAAAGACCATGACATCGATCTTAAAAATATTTCCTAGCTTCTTTTTCATTGCGCTGCTGGTGCCGTTCATCGCGAGCGCGCAAGGGGAATCGTTGACGCTCAGCGTTTCACCGACACTATTTGATATGACCGCCAACCCCGAGCAGGAGTGGGTCAGTACGGTCCGTGTCATCAACGCAAACCCCTACGAAATAACGGTCTATGCCGACGTTATGAATTTCGCCTCCAACGGAGAGTCAGGACAGCCGAAGTTCCTACCGCTCGATCGCGCCGAATCAGGCGGGCAGACACTCGCAGACTGGGTGCGACTTGAGAAGACGGAGTTGGTCATTCCGGCTGAACAAACGATGGAAGTTCCGTTCCGCATTGTAGTACCAGGCGATGCTCCCCCCGGAGGTCATTTTGCCGCGGTCATGATCGGAACGAAGTCACTCGATACCGGAGGTGGTCAAACTGCCGTTGAGACCTCGCAGGTCGTGACATCACTTATTTTCCTACGGGTCACCGGAAACATCATTGAGGATGGTGTGATCCGTGAATTCCGCGGAGCACAGCGTCTGGTGGAAAAACCAGCCATGGACTTTGATCTGCGCTTTCAAAACAAAGGTAACGTGCATATTTTGCCCCAGGGAGAGATAAAGATATTCAACATGTGGGGCGAGGAACGGGGCGTGATACCGGTCAATCGGTACACGCTATTTGGCAATGTACTGCCGGGAAGCGTTCGCAACTATTCCTTCAGCTGGTCTGGTGAATGGTCACTCGCTGACATCGGCCGCTACACGGCGGTCGCCACTCTAGCGTATGGGCAAGACGGTCGGCAGTTTGCCACTAGTGAGACTTCCTTCTGGGTGCTCCCGTGGAAGATCGCCCTCCTTGTACTTGGCCTCCTTACCGCTTTTGTGTTGTTCATGACATGGGCGATCAAATTGTACGTGAGAAGAATGCTTGCGCTCGCAGGAGTGGCACCCGGCAGCCCGTATGGTGAGATACCATCAACTCGCCGCAGATCGAAAAGGGTATCGGTCGTCGCGCCCCTGGAGGAGGGGATGCTTGACCTGCGTCAACGGATCAGCGATTCAGAAGGATGGGGAGAGCGCGCTTCGAGCATGTTTGTGTTCATTCGGAAGTACCGGGTGTTCTTCATGGTCGTTGTTGCGGTAGTGGCGTTTACCGCGGTGGTGGTCTGGTACGTACAGAATGCGTCTGTGAGCGACCGTCTCTATGAGGTCACGATCGACGGTACCGATGAGAACATAACCATCTCTTCTGAGCAGCTGGAATATGAGACGCGAAAGACTGAGGCCAGCGACGACGAGGCTGCGGTGCCAGTAGTGACAACTCCACCGATCAAGATCGTTAATCAGAGCGGTGTTCCCGGCTTGGCAGCCGCCCTCCGACTGCGACTAGAATCACTCGGGTATGAAGTGAAGGAGCTCACTAATGACCTTGAGCGCACCGAAATGAACACGGTTATTGTGTACGCGCCCGAATTCGATGAAGCTGCCCTTGCTCTCAGCGGTCTAGTCTATGGCGCATTACTCTCATCCTACGCGGAAGCCGCTGGTACCGAGACCCCGATCATCATCTATGTCGGCAAGGATCTCGAAAATGCGGTACAATAGGGACACGTTTACTCGCTATAATCATCTTTCATATGAGTCAAAGATCTATCATTCTTATCGTAGTATTATTCGTTCTCATTGTGGTAGGGATGTTCATGTACGCTTCGCTGAAGAAGGCGGAGCTTACTGATGTGGTCGTTGTGCCAAGTGAAGAACCGGCTACAGAAGTACCATACGCTGATATCACTCGTGTTGATGCCAAGCACTTCTTTATCGACGGCCAACACACGCTCGTGGGAGAAATACTTTTTCCGACTCCGTGCGACCTACTGGAAGCAGAGGCAACAGTTATGGAGTCGTTTCCAGAGCAGGTGGTCGTTGACTTCACGGTCATCAACACCGCAGACATGTGCGCGCAGGTCGTGACAGCGCAGCGTTTCAAAGTCGACTTCCAAGCCTCGGAAGAAGCGGTCATCACCGCTCGCTTCATGGGACGTGGCATCGAGCTTAACCTGATACCAGCTGCACCGGGAGAAACACCTGATGAATTTGAACTCTTCATCAAAGGATAACCACAATGGCGGCGGAAAGAAAGGAGAAACTGGTGACCCTGAGTGTACTCGCACTGCTGACGGCAGGAGCCCTTATTGCGACTGTGCTCGTGATACGAAATGAGCAGCTGACGCACAATCCGGCAGCGGTTGCGCTGCAGGCTGAAGAGGGGACCGCCGGCTACACCGACCTAGCTGGGAATCCTCTCAGCCTCACTGATCATATTGGCAAGATCCTCGTTGTGAATAGTTGGGCGAGCTGGAGTCCTGACTCTGCTACTGAGCTGGTTATGTTGGCTGAGTTGGCAAAGAATTATGAAGATGGGGAAGTGAAAGTCATTGCTATCAACCGTGGCGAACCACAGACCACAGCAGAGCGTTTCTTACGCACTATCGGCGCGGCTGATGGTGTGGAGCTGGTGTTGGACCTCGACGACCGCTACTACCGATCGATCGGAGGGTATGCCATGCCTGAAACGATCGTGTACGACACGCGGGGTACGATCATAAGTCACCATCGAGGCGTACTCACACGTGAACAGATCACCGCGTACATTGAGACAGCCGCGGCCACGGAATAGGACTGTACAAGACACTTGTTTTGATGTATATTAGTGGCAGAAGTCGGGTACCGCCGGCTGCGACCTTTCCACCTTTACGTGGAGCCTCTTTGTCGAAAAGAGGTTCAAAAGTCGCAACGAACAGCGTATGTTCAAAGCCATCGGTTTCCTGATAGTTCTTTGGGGACTATCACACTTCTTCTCAAGTTCATTTGCTGCACTCGATAGTGCCGCTTCACAATCGTTTAAGACGCTTGAAGCAGCCGCCATCGCTTCGCAAACACAACTTGAGAAGTTGTAAACAGATAAGATCGTGCTTCTGCACGGTCTTTTTCATTTTTTTTCTTACAATACTGTATACTTATCGCAAATATGAAGATCGAGAGACTAGTACAATATGCATTCTTTTTTGGGTTACTGCTGCTCGTTGGCTACATGGTCTGGCGCATTGTGCAGCCATTCATTTCGGCGTTAGCTTTGTCGGCGGTTATCGTGATCATTTGCTACCCGCTCTACCTGCGCATTAAAAGTAAGGTTCCCAAGCAAAACAGTTCACTAGCAGCGCTTTTGACGACGCTGATCGTTCTTTTGGTCATCATTATTCCACTGATCTCACTGTCATCGCTGGTAGTTAAGGAGATCGTCACCTTCTACCAAGATCTCGATACTGGTTCGCTGTCTATCCAGTCTGGCATCCTTGCTCTTGAGTCAAAGATCCAAGCGGTCGTGCCGGAGTTTGAGATCGACCTGACCGAGCAGATAAAGCTCACTGCGGAGTGGCTCACCGGCAACCTGGGCGCCATCTTCAAGGGAACGGTCTCGACCATTTTCGTGTTTTTCATTTCTCTCATCGGCTCCTTCTACTTCTTTAGGGACGGTAAGCAGTTCATCGAAATGCTTGTTAGGATGAGCCCACTCAGAGATAAGGAAGATAAGATCATTTTCGAAAGAATGGCACGGGCGGTGCGCGCGGTTGCGACCGGTACCATTCTCGTGGCCATCATTCAAGGTACACTGGTCGCGATCGGCTTCACCCTGTTTGGTATCGAGCGCGCTATTCTGTGGGGCTCTCTGGCCTCCGTCGGAGCGCTTATGCCAGGATTGGGTACTACTATCGTAACCGCACCAGCTATTGTCTTTCTTTTCTACACGGGCGAGACTGGCGCTGGTCTTGGTCTGCTCATTTGGTCGATGACGATCGTCGGGTTGGTTGATAATCTTGTTGGACCCTACCTCATCGGACGCGGAAATAACCTTCACCCCTTCATCGTCCTCATCTCTGTACTTGGCGGTATCATCCTTTTCGGACCAATCGGTTTCGTTATCGGTCCGGTTATTGTGACGCTCTTCATTGTCTTGCTTGAAATATACAATCAGTATATTCTCCAAGAGAGACCGATCAGTGAACTTAAGGAAAATGAATCATGATCTCCCGTGACCACATAGAAACAATTTTGAAGATAAATGGAGTTGCTCCCAGTTCTCCCGATGAACAGATACGTTCGGTGCTGCTTAGTGCGCGCTACTCAAAAGACGAGGTTGATACCGCCCTTATGGTGCTGCGTGAAGATATGGTTACTAAGCAGACCCGAGTCGACGGTCTGCATAAAGTTTTTAGGACCAGTGAGGCCCTCCGACCCGAGGAGATCTCGCAGCTCCTGGGTATTGATGTGAGCATTGAGAACCCGATCGCCGCACAAAAGAAACGAGAAACTCTTTCTTTTCTCCATTACGCAACGATTTGGTTCCTTTCAGTCATAGTGGCTGTCTCGGGAATCCTCTTTTATATGTACCTCCATCAAGTAGGTGTCTTTCATCCTAGTGTCCAACTAACCAAATCAAAATGATGCTTCAGAGATCGGTCGTTGCGATCATGCTCCTCGTACTGATCATCCAGATAGGCTGGCTTCGACCCAGTGTGAGTCTACCAAGCCTCAATCATGGTCTGGTCGGTAGCTCACCAGGAGCTCTCTTGGACATATTTTCTATGAAGGCCACCGAGATCAGCGCCTCGCTCGTGCGTTCCAGCTCACCCCCGCTTCTCTTTGTCGGTGATGTCATGCTGGCGCGTAACGTCGAAGTGCTCATGGCGCGACACGGCACCGATTACCCCTACCGCGGGGTAGCGGTTACCACCAATTGGGGGGAGGTCGCGCTGATCGGTAATTTTGAGTCAGCTATCCCCCCACAGCACCTTTCTACCAAGGCGGGTGAGCTTCGATTTTCTGTGGACCCTGCTGTGCTACCAGCCCTCCGGCTAGCTGGATTTACCCACGTCTCACTCGCCAATAACCATGCGCTCGACCATGGGCTGGCTGGATATACCAACGCTAAAGAGCAGCTCCATGACGCGGCTATCAACCCCTTCGGCAACCCGCTCTTTCTAGATCCAGACAGTGTTGAGTATGTTCGCTCTGGTGCTTCACTGGTCGCGGTGATCGGGTATCAGACCTTTGGTGTTCTCCCGACACGCGCTGAGCTCACCGCCTTCATGGCTAGAGTTGAAGAACGTAGTGATCTCCAGATCCTCTACGTTCACTGGGGGAATGAGTATGAGTTACAGCACAGCAACGCTCAGGAGCAGTTGGCGAAAGAGTTCATTGCCGCTGGTGTTGATCTCATCATTGGTCACCACCCGCACGTGGTGCAGGACGTGGGGCTCATCGACGGTGTGCCGGTGTTCTATTCCTTGGGTAATTTTATTTTTGATCAGTACCTTTCCCGGCACACGGAGGAAGGACTCATGGTCGAACTCGACCTCAGTGACGAGCCGGTGCTTCGCTTGTTCCCGGTGACGAGCTTGCCTTCACAATCGCAGCCGCAGCTCATGACCTTGTCCGAGCGGAGCCGCTTCCTCGAACAACTTGGAAAACGAAGCTCCCCGCAACTGCTCGAGTACATCTCGCAAGGTTACATCCCGCTGAATAGTGCGGTTGCAACTTCAACGAAAGTCGCTATGATGGGTACATAAATTGATTGTATATGTTCAGTAAATTTGAATTATTCGGTTTTGGAGCAAGTGTGTTCTTCATGATGCTTGGTCTGTATCTAGTACAGGTGCACGACACATTCCTGCGCCCTCTCGAAAGCGCTCAGTCAGCTCAGCTGATCGCAGCAGTCGAGCAGCCTGGCGTTGTGGTAGTTGGTCAATCAGCATCTGTCGAACAGGCGCGGGCAGAGGCTTATTTAGAGGCTTCTGACAATCAAGGTAATTTCAATCGTATGGTCATTGATGACATCAAGTATGGTACAGGGGAAGAGGTGAAGGAGGGTGACACTGTCGCTGTTCATTACATCGGCACACTACAAAGTGGACAGGAATTCGATAACTCACACAAGCGCGGTGAGCCACTCCAATTCACTGTTGGTGCGGGGCAGGTGATCGAAGGTTGGGACAAGGGGCTCGTTGGTATGAAGGTTGGTGGCCACCGCGTGCTGGTCATTCCACCAGAAATGGCGTACGGCGAGCGTGGCATTGGCCCGATCCCGGGTAATGCTACTCTGGTGTTTGCTATCGAACTGGTAGAGATCAAGTAGTGTTTCAAGTTTTGCTTCTTAGTTGCTGAGTCTTGTTTGCGTGTTGTACCCACCCTTTAGCGAGACTCTGGAGCCGAAGAGCTCGGTCTTTTCGACTGAAAAGTCTTCGGCGAAGCGTCAACACCGGCCCGCAGGAGGCCGGTGTGGTCGATAAAGGGTGGGTGCAACTAAAGCAAACATGACAACACTTTAATTCGCCGGAGACCTTCAAAAAAACTAGCAAGCTACACGAAGTGTCATTCACTACATGAAACCACCGATATCATTTGAAATAATCAAACGTCTGACCGGCACGCTCGGGCGGGCGGGTGTTATACACACTCCGCATGGCGATATTGAAACGCCGGCTTTTGTCGTGGTTGGTACCAAGGGAACAGTCAAAAGCATCAAGCCCGAAGACATGCGTGACATTGTGGGTAATCAGGTCGCGCTCGCGAATACGTACCACCTGTTTCTGCAGCCGGGTGATGATGTCATCAAAGAAGCTGGTGGCTTGCATAAATTCGCAAATTGGCAGCTGCCGACCATCACCGACAGTGGCGGTTTTCAAGTTTTTTCTCTGGGCGCTGCTTTTGGAAAGGGGGTTACAAAGTTTGCTGTGGGGGAGGTGACTGAACAAACTGAGAAGTCTGGTCTCAACGTGTACTCGAAGAAGATCGCTGAGGAGCATGGTAAATTGTGCGTCATTGACGAAGAGGGGGTGACCTTCACCTCACATATCGATGGCTCCATGCATCGCTTTACGGCTGAGCGTTCGATCGACATTCAGCACAACATTGGCGCTGACATCATTATTGCCTTTGATGAGTGCACGAGTCCTTCAGCAGACAAGGATTACCAACGCGAGGCGATGGATCGTACCCACCGCTGGGCAAAGCGCAGCATTCTCGCACATAAGCAAAATTACGAGGCACTGAAGAAGCAGGGTCTCTATGGTGTCGTGCAAGGGGGTCGTCACCTTGACTTGCGTGAGGAAAGTGCGCGCACTTTGTCAGCGATGGATTTTGATGGATTCGGTATTGGCGGTAGTTTCACCAAGGCCGATCTGGGTGATGCTCTCCGTGTTGTAAATGAAATTTTGCCTGAAAATAAGCCACGCCACCTTCTCGGCATTGGAGAACCAGAGGACATTACGGAAGGGGTCAAGCTCGGCTGTGATACGTTTGATTGTGTGGCACCGACGCGCATTGGTCGCACCGGTACCATCTACGAACGCACCAATGAGGGTCACAAGCGAACCAACCTCCTTAATGCACGATATGAGCGTGACTTCAGCAAGCCGGATGAGTCTTGCGATTGCTACGTATGTCAGAACTACACGAAAGCGTACCTGGCACACCTTTTCCGCGCTCGAGAAATGCTCGGTCCACACCTGGCTTCTCTTCACAACCTGTACTACATCGTAAACTTCACCAAACGATTGCGTGAGGGGATTCTTAGCAGATAGTGGCAAACTCTTGATTTTCTGTGAAATTATGCCATTGTGTGCATAGTTAAATTTTAAGGAGTCCATCATGGACATAGTTCTTAATGACCTTAGACGGGTCATTGATAGGCATATACACGAGTACCAGCTAGAAGAGTTGGTTTCAACAATTTTCGGCAGTCACACGGAAAAGTATCGTGTGCTCATGGAAACCATTCGTCTAGTTGAAGAAACGCACGATAAAGGCCTCAGGAATGATGGAAATTTCCTGAAGTCACATGAGTACGCTATGTTTACCATCGCGCTCGTGTACTGCGATATACGTGATCTTTCGATCCTGCTCGCTATCCTTCTGCACGACATGATCGAGGATTACCCGGAGATCTGGCAGCCTTGGCTCATCGGCGAGCGCTTCGGTCAGGAAGTACTTAGGATAGACCTTGCTGTAACCAAGCCTGATAAAAGCAGCTTCACCACTGAAGAGGAGTACGAGGAGGCGATCTTCGACAATGTTCTGTCAGGCGGAAGAAAGGCAATTATCGTGAAGTGTATCGATCGTCTTCATAACATGCTCACGCTCTATGGTAGCAAGGAGAAGATGATCAGCAAGGTGCTGGAGACCATCACGTACGTTCTTCCAATGTCGGCTAGTATTCAATTCTTGACCTTTGAGCTCATGTCGGCCACGACAGAGCAGATGAGTCGGTTAGGGATGAAACAAGACCGGTTCTTGTAGCCAAGACACAAAGTGTCTTGGCTTTTTTTATTGTTCGATGCGAGGTATAGTAGCAACGTGAAATTCGAGATAGCGACAGACAAAACACCGGCCGGTGACCAGCCGCAGGCCATCGAGGCACTGGTCAAAGGCATCGAAGCTGGAAACAAGCACCAGACGCTCCTTGGTGTGACCGGTTCCGGAAAGACCTTTACGGTGGCAAACGTCATCCAGGCCATCCAAAAGCCGACTTTGGTCATCGCACACAACAAAACCTTGGCGGCTCAGCTCGCGCAGGAGTACCGCGACTTTTTC
>CAZFSB010000015.1:0-13854 GCA_964521645.1 uncultured Candidatus Saccharibacteria bacterium
GTTTTTTCTTGGACTAGTGGGTTTCACAAGTGTTCTCATTGCACGAATTCGTGCTTGGTGGACAACTGGATAACCAAACGGTTCTAATTCGTACCACTTTAAAGTCCGGGTCACGGACTGATAATTATTTGAGCATTTGCTACAATCAACATAACTATGATAAACAAAAATAAAATATATAGTAGTGTCCGTTGGTCTTTTTTAGCATTATCAATAGCTGCATTAACAATACCGTCATTCGCCGTAAACAATTACGGTGCAGAGTATATATTTGGCTATGCAACTGGAGCAGAAGTTTCTATGGCACGCTCTGTATCATTTATACTTTCTCTTTTTATTATTTTTGGTTTCCTTAATTACCTACCAATAAAATTAAATACTCCTCTTAAAATTGCAGTTGGGGTTTTGTCTCTCTTTCCCATATTTAGAATCGCCATAATTGGTTTAATATTTCTTTCAGACGGTAATAACGAAGATCCAAGTAAACTTAAATCCGTATGGGTGACCATAAAAAATATTGCTACCATAGGCCTTGGATCATATGCTCTATATATTTTAACCTATTCTCTAGGACTATTAATATCACCGCTAGAGTGGTACACAATGGATACAGTAAGAACTGTGTTTGCGCTTATAATCCTTTTACTTACCATGAACAGATTAAATAAAGTAAATGTCAAAGAAATAACAATTTATCTAACATTGTTAGTAGCCGGATTCTACTTCATTTTGCTTGTATAAACTGAAACAATTCTGACTTATGAAGCTGTTTAACAACCTGGTTCCAAATCGTACTACTTAGGGTCACAAATCGCTACTTCTTCTATGGAACCAATATTTTCAATTGATTTTACCGACCCAATAGTAATCGCATTCGCTATTGATCTTCTAATAGCGGTGGTACTTGGGGCTATGATAGGCGCGGAGCGTGAGCTTCGCGGAAAGGACGCCGGCATGAGTACACACATCTTTGTTATTTGTGGCGCCATGCTTTTCACTTTTATGTCAATGACTGTCGATCCGGCCTCAAAAACACGTATTGCTGCACAAATTGTCTCCGGTATCGGCTTTCTTGGGGCTGGCCTTATTCTCAAGGAGGGAGCAAGCGTTCGCAACCTCACAACTGCCGCGAGCATCTGGTTTGCTGGCGCTATCGGTATGGCGATCGGTTTTGAATATCATGAGATCGCAATTATTGCCGCCATTGCTTCAGTTGCCATCCCCCGTATTCCACACGTACGTAGCTTTAGGCAACCACAACCAGTAAAACTACAGCGAGTTGAGGAATCAGCTGGTGCACCAACAGTAGATGCTGACGACTAAGAGTGTAACAAAATATATAGTAAGTAGCTCAATCACAAAGAACCCTCTGTGGTTTATGAGCAATGAATGAGAACTGACGAGACGATTCCCCGGGGAGTCACAGCAGGTATGAAAAAGGACGGAACACTTCGTGTTCCGTCCATTTTCATAGCACATGAACCGCTTCATGTGCATGCCTGCTGTGAGGCCGCAGGCATGTTTTAATTCCCTTCCCAAGAATTACGACGGCTGAGCTTTGCATCATTGAACATAAGTAACTACGATTTTCTCTTCGTATTCACCAAAATAAACGTGGTCTTTTGTGCACGAAACAAGAAATGTTAAGTTATACTTCCCAGACAAGCCTAGTTCGCCAGGATTATAGATGGTGTCGTTGTGAATATTGACTAAATTATCATAGTCATGCAACACCCCATCCTGTAATGTATGCTCCTCAGATGAGTTTGTTAATTTTACTAAAAAATTACATCCTTCTAGCCCTTCAGCAACACTCCATTTGAATGACTGAAGATGAGGCTCCGCTTTTATCACTTCCTTTCCTTGTAAATTAATTCCTGTAAAACCAATTGTATTTCCAATGCGCGAGACTGGGATATCTAATTCCACCGGATCAACTGAAGCAGACTGCATTCGTACGTCACGAGTACAATCATTTTCACTTTTGCATTCATCCACAAAATCATTGGTCATTTCTGAGACATCAAAAGTATAATTCTTGTCTCGGCCCTTAGTATACCTACCTTTTTCATTTTCTGGCTTTATTAACTCAAATGTAGCAGGGTCAGCATATTTGATAATAAAGCCATTATAATAGACGTGGTTACTATCTTTGAACCATGCAGAATTCTTAACTTTGTGATCCGGATGATCAGTTATTAATACAAACCCTGAAGTATCCTTCACTCCCCAAACATTATAGTGATTCCTTCCTGGAAAATAATAAACATTATTTTTATCTTTAAAAGATCGTTCAGATAAAATTTCAAAGGAAAAAGCGTCTACATCACTTAAATCACTCATGTTTCCACCAAAACTCTTACCGTAATATACGGTTGATTCTGTCTTTCCAAAGAAAAAGGAAAGGGCGGTAAAACCAGACGCTCTAACACCTGGTATGCGTACATTGATTGAACCACAAAGCTCCCCACAATCACTCCGGTAGTAAACATTTCCGAAAATATCGCTTCCGAAAATACTTTTTTCGCCATTTACTGTTTGTAAACTCCTAACAAGAGGAGAGTCTCCATTTGTCGGATAGAGCCAAAAAGACATAATCCCAATAAAAAATAAACAGCCAATTACTAAAGGTAATTTCTTCATATTATCAATGATAACATAGTGGTTTATTGCATAACGAAAATACTTGTTTTACAATTCGGTTCCAATTCGTACTACTTAGGCTCACAAAATATGGAGTTATATTTATCGGCGTATTTCAGGGTACCCTAAAGGTGGTTCAGAACTGTGTACTGAAAAACCCCGACAGACTTGCGTCCGTCGGGGCTTGTGTGATGGTCAGACAGATAAATCATGACCCTGAACTTCTACCCTCGTCGTTTGGGACGAACGTATATCTCCGTGAAGGCGGATCCAATAGCTCGCGTAGTGAAGATGATGAAATCGTACAGAAAGTGGATGAAGATCGCCGGCAAGATACCGTACTTGAACACCACCCAATGCATGTACATCCCGAAGAACCAGGAGTTCACTAATCCTATAGGTCCTTGGTAGGCATGGCCGTTGCGAAACCGCCCGTTCGAGCTGATGACCGCCGCACCGACTGCCCAGCCATACCCATTCAGCAGGTAAGGTTCAAGGTGGCCGAAAGTGAAGAAGTTTGCGACCGGACAGAGGATGTCCTGGTACAACCAACGTATCAGTTCGAGGCCTATGAAGCCACCGAGAAGCCAGTTGAAGACTGGCAACATCACGATGGCAGAGAAGAAAAAAAGCCAACGAAAGGCAATCTCCTCTGCAACACCTGCCCAGATGCTGATGAGGGTACCGTTGATGAACTCCTCGCCTGGTGTTTCTCGGGTAAAACTGACCTTGCCAAAAATCAAGACAAGGAAAGTGACGCCGAAGCCCCACGCGTACCAGGGCCAAGCTCCTTTCACTGCTGTCCAGAAATCGCCTTTCATAGTCCAGAACTCAAAGAAGCCAAAGGGCTCGATGAGACTGGGCCAGAAGAAGACCAAGCCACCGAAGAACATGAACACCCAGATAGCATTGAGTGGCCAAGGGGTTTCCTTATCACTGGAATCTGACATCTCGTAGCTCCTTGTAGTGTGTGTTTGGTAAAAATACTAATGAATACTATACCATACTATTACCTACTACGCAAGTACTGCTCCTCTCTGGTTTTCAGGCGGTTTACTTTTAAGTAGCAAATTATTCTAACCAGTATCAATGCTGCTGGTGGCATGTTGTGTCGGCTCCGCTTAGGACCTAGGCAGAGCCTGCAATTCCAAATCCCCTGCTATACTTCTAACATGAAGCTTTATCTAATACCTGCCTACGAGGAGACGATCAATGATCGTGGCTATCGTCGGATCATTAAAGCTGCTGAGGAGAAAGGATATTCAGTAGAGGTACTCAACCTACAGATCAAAAACAATTCCCTTTCTAAGCTAGTAAGTGAAGCAGTGGCGGTCATTAAAAAAACACCGGACTGTGTGGTTTTTGGTTTTTCTACTGGGGCGCTTATTGCCTACAAAATATCAACTCTTCTCAAAATTGAAAAAGGATTATTCTGCTCAGTTTCACCTATTTTAGGCACCGATATACCAAAAAACGCACAGCTATACACCAGACTCTTTGGTGAAGACTCACTCCGCGAGCTACGAAGATCTGATTATGGTGTTTCTCGAGCTGCTCAACCAATATTTTTCTGTGGCGACAAAGAAGGTAGAAAATTGATCAGTAGAACCAATGAGCTTTGCCAATTAAGCGGTGGTCAAACGGTAGTTGTTAAAAATAATGAGCACGAACTCAACGCTGCCTATGTTAAGGAAGTGATTAAGTTTTTATAGATTTGCAGTATCGCCGCGCTCCTCTTCGTCTACAGGTGCCCGGCCCCTATTCTACTCCCCAGACACACGCTCATACACACCCACCAACTCGGCCCGAGCGATCATGTGACCACTCATCGCAACCTCCAGCTCAGCAAAACTAGCACCTTTCTTTAAACTAAGCACAACATCGAGTGCATATAGTTTGAAAAAGTAACGATGCCTACCATTTGGTGGACACGGACCGCCATATCCTGTTGCACCGAAACTGGTCACTCCCTCTCGTGCACCCAAGGGAACAGAATTAGCTGCTATTTCTTTTACCGTTGGTTGAATATCCCAAACCGTCCAATGTACCCACATACCGCCGGGCGCATCGGGATCGTCAACAATGAGCACCAGTGACCGAGCTCGCTGTGGCACAAATTCAAACGTGAGCGGCGGACTGATATTCCGACCGTCACAGGTATAGAGAGCTGGTATCACCGACCCAGCTTTAAAAACTGAGCTTGATAGTTCCATGTAAATAGTATACGCCTCAATATCACATTACTCTAGAACGACCAGGCTCCGCCCTCGGCGGAGCTTGAAGCACATAGACCTTTACGAACCAAGCGAAGCAAAAACTTAGTAACCTATGGTCAAAAACTAATATACCCAGTGCTGTCCTAAGCACATGTTAAGATTTGTTAATAGTAATAAAACTTATATGGCCTCTATCAATTTCCCAACTGATTCAGAATTAAGAAAGTATATTGTCGATCACATGGATCATTTTACTTCTTCAGTAAAAAATGCAGTGGGAGATCTGGATGAAACGTATTTTAGTAGTGTTAAAACAAGGAAAAAGGGCTGGCGGGTTATTAGTGTATCATTGTTCATATTTTTCCTTAGTTTTCCTGTTATCAAACCCCTTCCATTACTAGGCTTCACGCTACTAACCCTGGCCATCATTTGTTTTGCCTGGGGAGTGAAGATGGTGCGAGTTGGTAGTAGTAAAAAAATCCATGCTGTAATTAGTAGAGCCCACAATGCTTTATTGCCCGTCATTGCTGCAGCCGCAGGAGTTACATCAATTACAGAAGTCCAACAAAGGAAAAAGGAGAAAAGTGATTTTGATACGGTTTACAAAAAGACTGATGAGAATATGTTTCAGGCAAACAATCGTTTAGCGAAAGTTGCTCTCCAGCTCAGTACTACCTACGACTACGACGAGTTGGTTGAGAAGCTTGAGAGATCCGCTCTTCTAGCGGAAGTTCATGGAAAGGTCACCTCCCTACTCATGCTTCCGATCATATATACAGTAGAAACGGAATCAAAGAACCTTACTTTTTCTCAATTGCTAAGCCGTCCGTTTGTCGCCAATGATGCCGGGCAAGATCTACGAATCTTTACTCAAAAAATGTCAAAAAGTCTTTTCATCGAAGTCCCCCTACAACAGACTTTCTCAGGAACAACAATAGTCACCACAGAAAAATTTTCTGGCGGAACTAACCAGAGTCTTTATATTCAATCATTGAGAAAAATGGACTTGAATGTTTCTGAGTTAGAGTCGAATGATTTTGAGGATCTCCTGCACGTCATTACTGACGATGAGGTTGAGGCGCGATATATTCTTACACCAGATTTCATGGAATCTGTATATCTATGGTGGCAAGAGAAAAAACAGGATATTCGGATATCATTCACGGGTACTACCATGAATATATTGATCTTTGGAGACCAAGTCGCCTTTGGTGGTAATTTAGCTGATATCTCAGAAGAAGAGATTGCACACCACGTAGAAGCAATGCTTATACCCCTTGTCCATAGTATGTACTTAGTTAATGCATACAGTGAATCTCGATAGTTCAATAGTCTCACATCTGTACAGCTCGAAACATAAAAGAAAACTGCAAAGCTCATACTTTGCAGTTCTTCAAAGTCACAAAATGTTACCCCGAGCCAGACCCACTCGCTGCACTACCCTTTCTCTCCATCAACACCGAGATTTGTTATAGTAGGATTTAACGGATTAGACAGATTAATCATATATCGAGACATTTCACTGTATTGCCAAACTTGATTGTTCCAATCCTCCCACTTCAATTTAAGAGTTGGATATACTGGTATCAAAGACGGCGTATAAACAACAGTCTCATCGAAAAAGACCGTCTTGCATTCTTCTAGAGTAAATGACTTAGAACTTCCATTGCCATAATCAAGGATAATCTCCATATGCTCAGTTCCAACGCAACTACTGTGCGGAATAATTGATCCTGAAAGCTGCATCGAAGTTGCTTTGACCACTTGGACATTTAAATAGCCTTTTACATCTGGTTTTTCCCTCAACATTCCTTGGAGTTGTTTTGACCAAAACGCCTGTTCATCATTCATTTTAAAAGCATTTTCTTGCTGTCTCTTAAGCTCTAATTGCTTTTGCAACAAAGAAATTAATGTTGTGAGGTACTCAATTTGCTGTAACAACTCTGCTCTCGTAGCCGCCTGCACGGACGCCGGCACACTAGCTGTTCCAATAGTCACTATTAACAATAGCGCAATAAGGATGTTTTTCATAAATTGATTATAACCTTTTGTATTCTTAATTTAAAATTAATTCAGCTCCCGTCTGGGGCTTAACTAGGCGCAACTTACCAAAAATTGACATAATCTTCATAATATGTTATAAAATATGAAGTTCGCACCCTCTAAACCTTAAAGGAAAGGACTTCCCCGTGGGAATCGACTTCTTTATCGTAGTTTTATTTCTTGTGCTGTCTGCCCTGAACTGTTACGCTGGCGTCGCAAACCTCCTTGGTCCCAAACCCAGTCCGCGGTTGATAGCCGTCACATTCGCCATGGCACTTTTCAACGGCCTTGGGGCGATCGTTCTGGCAATTCTCTCGATCTGAGGCCTTGCGACCACCCTGTAAGCCACCTTCACTTTCAAGGTGGCTTTTTTATTGTTGGTTCCTGACACCAATTCCCCATCCTAAAGTTGACAAACCACACTATCTAGTGTATGGTTACAAAAGTTTTTTCAACTTAGAGCTGCTTTTTTGAACTTTAAAATTAGTTTTAAAGATAGAAAAGCAGCTCTAATTTGGAGTTGTGTTCTATGAAAAGGAGATAAATATGGACCAGGAAAAGAAAGAGTTTGGTAGTTGGTGGGTATGGATCCTTACACTGACCGTCTTCACGGTCATAGTTTTGACCGCCTTCGGTTATCTAGGTACCATTGGCAAGACCGTTGTTGAGCGCGAGGTCTTCGAGCAGAGCTACCAGTATACTGCTGGCCAGCAACAAAAGATCGCTACCTATGAAGCACAGATGGCAGAGATCGAACGTCAGCTGGCTGATCAAGATCTGGACAGCCAAACGAGAACCAACCTTGAGGCCCAAGCAGCCTCTATCCGTATCCAACTCAACGCCGCCAGGAGAACTCAATGAAGTCACGTTATGCCATGCTTGCTTTTGTCATCTTCGCCACCGCAACCCTGACCGGCTGCCTGCCCGACACGCAGCAGACGGAAGACGCCAAGATCGTCGAGATGCAGCAGTCCCAGTACGCGAAGGCCCAACCGGTGCCAGTCTACGATTGGTCACTCGAGCGAGATCTTCTGATCAAGCTCTACGACATTCGTAACGGCAAGGTAGCAACTCATTCGGTGTGGCGTTCGGACTACGGCATGATCGAGGGTGACTGCCCGTCAATGGGGTACGGTCTGCCTTACGACACCAGTCTCACAAACCCACAGGTTGCAACCAACGAGAACCAGAGTGGAAGCAGAATCTCATCACTGACCTCTATCGGACAACCCGAACCAAATGGTGTCTTCGCCAGCACGAATACATCGGCCACTTGGGTCATGTGCGTCGGTGCAGGCGGCATCATCGAACCGCACTACATTGAATCCAAAGTGACGGTGTATCCTGGTCCTGTTTCGGTCGACTACGAGAAGAATCGCGTGGTCCGAACCGGAAAGGCCACAGTAACCATGACGAGCAGCAGATAGTCAGCTGCTACCTTCTGACCACAACCCACAGGGGCGCAATCACGTGCCCCTGTTTTTTTATTTTAAAATTTGAACTGGCTCAGTTTTGATTCCGTATGTTAGCAGGCTCAGCCTAGGACTCTCCTAGGCGGAGCTTGGAACTGATGTTGGTGTCAGGCACCAATTTCTTAAACTCTTGTGTTGTATACTATAAGTACATGCGCTTTGATTTTGTTGAACTTTTCTCGAAGGTCGTGATAATTAATGTTCTCTTTCTTTTCTCCGGCTCTTTCCTATATCACATGACCATTATCACTGATGAAACGTCACCGATGCTGATTATTCCCATCGCACTCCATAGTGTAGTAATGTTTTTGTACCCGGCCTCAATTCTCTTTAAACGAAGCAGGGAAAAAAGTTATAGCTTTCTCAAATCACGATGGCATTATGCTGCCATTAGTCTAACGATCTTGTATTGGGTAGCCAATCTTATTAAACTGAGCGCTCTTTAAAACAAACACCCGTACATAAACTTGACAAATCCCTTTTTGTATGTATAATTAAAATAGCCTTGTACATTTCGTCTGGGCTATTTACATTGGAGATGATGATGATGAAGCCTTTGATCATTCGCAAGCTGGTTCCGAACAAAAAAAGTGTCTACCTCGCGGTAAATACCGCACTCAGTGACGATCACATCGAGCTTTTCTTTCTTCCGTTGTCCGAACGCTCTGGGTACTACCTCGAGAAACTTGGGGTGACGGGCGCACAACTCATCAAGGATGTGAACAATATCCCTGGATGCACGGAAGTCACGATCGGGCGCTACGATATCTTTGTGAAGATCGGTGATGCGTTCGACGCAGACGAAGACGGCATTACCGAGGAGTTGATCACGGTAGTGAAGAAAGCGTTTGGTGACAAAGCCGCAGAAGTACATGTGAGGACCGAATAAGTCCAAGACCTCGATTCGTGTGATCGAGGTCTTTTATTTTACACTACAGAAAGATTGTCCCTCTCTTCTATGTAGGCAGTGCCTAGGACTTTCCTAGGCGGGGTTTTGATTTTGCTTCCGATTCCATTTTCTATTCCTACTCTGTGGACTAACAAAAAAAGGCGGTCCGGAGGACCGCCTTTGGTTAGGTTAAAAGGAACTAAGCAGCTTTAGGCTGCGCGCTTTTCGATGAGACTCTGGATGACCGAAGGATCGGCGAGGGTACTGATGTCACCCATGTCTTTCTCGTCAGTATTTCCAACTGCAATTTTGCGCAACAGACGCCGCATGATCTTGCCCGAACGTGTCTTGGGTAAACTGGAGGCGAACAACATACGACCGATCTTGGCGATCGGGCCGATCTCCTTTCGGACGTGCTCGATCAACTCGGCCTTCAGTGTGTCATCTTCAGAAACTCCTTTCATCAACGTGACGTAGGCGAAGATTCCCTCACCCGTTACCGGATGCGGATAGCCGACCACCGCTGCTTCAGCAACACTTTCATGCAAGACCAAGGCTGACTCGATCTCCGCGCTGCCCAGACGATGTCCCGATACATTGAGAACGTCGTCGACGCGGCCCGTGATCTGGTACCGACCGTGACTATCACGATACGCACCATCACCGGTGAAGAAGTAGCCAGGATATTGACTGAAGTAGGTTTCGAGCATGCGTCCGTGATCATGGTACACGCTACGCATCATGCCCGGCCAGGGTTTGGTAATGACCAGATTCCCCTTGCCTTCACCGACCACCTCGTTGCCGTCGACATCTAACAAAGCCAATGAAACACCAAGGTACGGTCGACCAGCTACCCCAGGGACTGCTTCTTCCACACCCGGCAAGGTCATGATCACGTGCGCGCCGGTTTCGGTTTGCCAGTACGTATCGACGACTGGGCACTTTCCCCGGCCGACGACTTCTTCGTACCACTTGTATGCTTCCGGGTTTATCGGTTCCCCGACGGTACCCAAGACACGCAAACTGGCCCGAGAGGTCTTGTGGACTGGTTCGTCACCATGACCCATCAGGGCGCGGATAGCGGTCGGTGCGGTATAGAAGATATTGACCTGATGCTTGTCGATGACTTCCCAGAAACGAGACACGTCCGGATACGTCGGAATACCTTCAAACATCACTGTGGTGGCACCGTTAGCCAAAGGTCCGTAGACCAAGTAGCTATGCCCGGTTATCCAGCCAACGTCGGCCGTACACCAGTGCACTTCACCATCCCGGTAATCAAATGAGTCCCGAAAGGTCATTGCCGACTGCAGCAAATACCCAGCCGTTGCGTGCAAGACCCCTTTCGGCTTCCCGGTTGAACCAGACGTGTACAAGATGAAGAGTGGATGTTCCGCATCGATTTCAGCGAGCGGACAGTTGCTATCCTCCTTCTCCATCGCTTCGTGGTACCACACGTCACGACCAGGAACCCAATTGATCGGTATCCCGGTATGCTTGATGGTTATGACACGATGCACATCAGGACATTCGGTGAGAGCCACCTCCACTGTTTCTTTCAGGTGAACCATTTTTGATCCATGGTTACTACCATCAGCAGTGATCACGACATCACACTTGGTGTCCAAGATGCGATCACGCAACTGCTTGGACGAAAGACCGCCAAAGACAACGGTGTGAATGGCTCCGATACGAGCACAGGCCAACATGGCTACCGCGGCCTCGGGGATCATCGGCATGTAGATCGCGACGCGATCGCCCTGCTTCACCCCATACGACTTGAGGACGTTTGCGAATTTACCGGTGAGTTCATGAAGTTCGGCATATGAGATATGACGAGCCTCTACCTTCGGGTCGCTTGGTTCCCAAATGATCGCCGTTTGATCGGCGCGTTCTTCGAGGTGACGATCGAGGCAGATATGGGAGGCATTCAAGGTTCCATCGCGAAACCAGGTGATGCGTTTTTTCTCATCTTCAAAACCGCCACGCAAACCCTCGGTCGGTTCCTTGAACCAACTCAAATGTTGCTTGGCTTTTTCAAGCCAGAAAGAATCAGCTTGTTCTCCGACAGAGAGCGTATACTGTTCCGCAAAGAGCTTCTTGTTTCCTTCCTTTGTGTTTTGACCGACATCATGTACGTAAGTCGACATCTTTATTTCCTTTTGTGAAAGAACTATAAATCCACTACCAGCCGGTAGTGGTCCGAGGCGTATTCTACCTACTGAACACAGTAAGTCAAACCATTCGTCAACCTCTCTGGGTAGCAGGATCTTGTAGCAAATATCAGTTCCTGCTCTTGCATCAATCCGCTTTCCAATATAGACTGCCGTGTTCTTTTCATACAAGGAGAAATGAATGAGGAAATCGAAAGGCAGATTGCTGAGAAGACCACCGGATGCCAATTTTTGGTTTTGTCAGTGTCACTCATGTCGGTCGATCTTTCGCCTGCCGAGGTCTGGAGTGAAGCCACTTAAGGCAGACATTGGCAAGGCAAAATGTACCTTCTGTGGTGGATTATTGCGCAGAACTCAGCGTAGAGACGGCGAGACAGTCCACACTATCACCCGGGCAGAGGCTCGCTTAAAGGACGTGGACTTTCCTGATGCAGCTGTGGTATCGACCATCCGCCAGGCATGATTCGTTGTTTTGACCCACCTTTCAATCAGAAAGGTGGGTTTTTAACTTTGTAACGTCTGTGTTTACTCCTGTTCTTGAGATCTTTGGCAACACAATAAGCACTACTCCGAGCAAAACACTTCAGCACATGCTTGAATCCCCAACCTCTCCCCTCCTCCTCATTGACGACGCAGCGACTCTCTACTACTGTACAAACAGAGCCCTTTTTCCCAGGAGGAAATCATGAGATCGCACACTGAAGCCGAATTCAAACTCGAATCATTCAAGAAGAGGCAACCAACGAAGAGACAGTGGCTGCCCGATGCGCTGGACCGTCTTGAAGTGGCACTTCCAACCACTGAATGTATCACCATCGTTGTCATCCTGCGCGTTGACCGCACCATCGTTCATGTCCCCGTCGCCTGGTCACCGATCACGGAGCAGGTCAAGAAATTGCACCGGGATTCCTGGACGAGCTTAGGCATCGCTCGTGATGAACTATTTCGGATGAAAGAGCGGATCATCCGCCTGGCCCGAAAGGAACACGAGCGGCGAGCCAAGCAGTACGCCACCTTCGATCTGTTCTCTCCGGCATCATGAGTTGACTCAACTCACCTACCCCAGACCTAGTCGAACGCTAGGTCTTTTCTTTTTCCTGCCTACTCGAATCACGAGACCACTAACAAACCAGCAGGTTCTCATCCTCCATGCAAATCATTTTTAGCTTCCTTTCAATATCTGCTTCGCCACCAGAAGCTCCACCGGGGCCAGATCATCTGTCAGTACCATCTGTTTCTCAAGATAGAATTTTTCCAGCGGGATTACCCGGTCACTCGCGGCAGCCGCACTGCCATTTTTGAGATCAATGACAAAATCTTCTGGCAATAAAAACGGTAGATCATCCTTCTTGGCAATTGCCACCAGGTTGCGCAGGGCCTGATCATGATTCGAAGCATTGTATACCTGCACGTTTGGAAAAACGCTCTGGATGGTCTTTATGAGCGAGCCGGTCATGGTCTTTTCATTTTCCCCCACCATCCCAATGATGTTAATGATAAACACTCCTTCCTCGGTGAGTGCGCTGCGAACACTCCTAAAGAACTCACGCGTGGTGAGGTGCGGTGGAATAAAGTGGCCGGTCTGAAATACATCAGCGATCACGACGTCGTACTGCCTGTCCGTAATGTTCAAAAACGACCGCGCATCCGTGGCGTAATTACGCAGCCGGGGTGAATCTGGTAGATCAAAGTACGCTTGCGCCAGTTCATACAATTTAGGCTCGATCTCCACCACGTCGATACGAAGCTCGGAGTCTTCGGTCAAGAGCGTGCGCGGCATGGTGTATGCGCCACCGCCGATCATGAGCAGGTTGTCGGAGTGATCTTGCAACACCCGATAGGCACGCGCGTACTCCGCGTACTGAAAGACAAACGTGGTAGTCCCCGTCTGCATGGCGCTTGAGTGATTGATGTCTCTGATGAGACTACGATAGACCACACCCGGGGCTGGCTGCTGTTCACGCACTTCGATCTGGCTGTAGTAGCCATCGGACAGGTGGAGAAGCTTTCCAGGTTTAGTGGTGATACTTTCAGCGCGAAGAATGAGAGCAGCGACAACAACACTACTCACTGTTAAACCAAATATCCAGCGGTACGATAACGCTGGTTCGTGTCGTTTATGGACGGAGTGAAGAGACAAATACCCCAAGCAAGCAAAGACCGAGAGCAGCGTAGCCGTGCAAACGAAAGTGAGCTTCACACCCAAAAACGGTATCAGGACGAAGCCGCTGAGCAAGCTCCCGACAATACTGCCAATGGTACTCCAGAAAAACGTCGAACCAACGATCGCACCGTTGTGCGTATCATCTCCTGTTCTGGTAAGGAGCTTGATAAAAAACGGCGAATCGATTCCCAGCAAGAATGCAGGCAAAAAGAAAAAAAAATAGACAACACCAGCGGTCCATAGGTGATCGGCA
>CAZFSB010000015.1:13864-21102 GCA_964521645.1 uncultured Candidatus Saccharibacteria bacterium
TTTGATAACGAACGGCGAATCGATACCGAGCAGAAAAGCCGGCAGGAAGAAAAAGAAAATAGACAACACCAGCGGTCCATAGGTGATCGGCAGAAATTCAGCCGCCGCCGGAAAGAACCAGAGCGAGAGCGCGTAAAGCACGTTCATGAGCAGCCCGGCAAAAGCGATGATCAGATACAGCACTCGTATATCAGGACGACTGTCGGCGAGTCTACCACCGAAGTAGTAGCCCAGGCTGAGCGCGGCCAAAATGACCGTCAGGACACTGGAAACAACATAGATCGAGGAACCAAAAAAGGGAGAAAGCGCGCGCACGGCAGTGACCTCAAAGATAAGCACCGCCGCGCCGGTCGTGAATACAGTAGCCAGGAGCAGCGGTTTAAAGAATGACGGCATAGGTGGAGGTAAGGGTAGCACGGAGAAAACTGAGCGACAACAGAAATCCTCGAAATTTATAGGGTAGCCCCCTTCCCTCCAGGGTCTTCACCCTCTAGGATCGTACGAGAAAAAAAGAATCCATATAAAAAAGCGCCACTAGCGAAGCTAGTGGCGCAAAAGAACAGAACGAACATCAATCTCCAATTCGCTTAACCGCAAGGAGGCGGGCGACCGCGTATGCTATCAGGGCGGAAGCAAATGACAGCAGCGCCCCCATTTTAGCAGCTTCTTGCAGCGCTCCACCACCAGGAAAAGCAACCGTCGATACAAAGATCGATACCGTGAAGCCGATGCCAGCAATGATCCCGAGGACTAAAAGCTCCCGAGCGCCAAGCGAAGCACTCATCGGTATCCGCAAGGCGTGAGCAGTTCCCTGCACGGCCAGAAAGATGCCAATCGGCTTACCGACCAAGAGAGCCACCACAACCGCCCACGTAACTGGAGCAAATGCTCCAACCGCCACTCCGCAATTGACCAAGGCGAAGAAGAAAAGGACTCCCTCCACCCACGGCTTCAATGCGTGTTCCATAGTGTTGAGAAGATCTTTTTTATGCTTCTCTGCCGCGATGAAGAGTCCTTCATCCCGAGCAGCATGCGGAATGGTGAGTACGATTGGCAGCAGTCCCAACGCGGGGTGTATACCACTTCGGTAAAAACCATACCAGCTGAGCACACCTGCGATGATGTAAGGCCACGCCTTGAACCTTTGACGAAACAGCAAGCGATGATGGTTCCCCTTCTCCACTTTATCAAGTTGTGCCGGGTAAAAATTAAACACCAGGTACACAAACAAGGCAGCCGCAAATGAGAGTAGGAGCCAACTCGGCTCCATGGCCCCACTGGGATAAAACAGAGCTAAGATCAGCACCCCCAGAGCATCATCGACGATCGCTAGAGTAAGCAAGAAGAGCGTAGCGGGATGCTTGGTCCCTAAGATGAGTCTTGCCACCAAAAACGAAAAAGCAATGTCTGTTGCAGTCGGAATCGCCCAACCGGAACCGATCTCCGAGAACACAGCATTACCATAAAGGTATGCAATGCCCAGATACACCAAAGCCGGTCCAGCCATGCCCCCAACCGCACCAGTGATCGGCAATATCGCCTGTCTACCACGCAACTGCCCACCCGGAAGCACGACAGCTTCAAACACTTCCTTTCCGGCGATGAAGAAAAAAAGCGGCATGAGCATTTCGTTCACAATAAAGGTGACCGTTATCACTCGTTGCGCTTCTGAACCCTCGCCATGCCAGTGTCCAATGAAGTCGTTCTCGATGTGCAATAGATCAAGGAATCCCTGATGTGATATCGGTAGAAAACTGGAGTTTGCCCACAGGAGGCCAACTACAGCACCCATGATCAGTAAGACCGAATTTTGTAAAACATAGTTCCAGACTACTGGAACCGTCCCATTGCTCCTTGTTGATTGTGACACCTCGTTCCCCTTTCACGCAAAATGTAATGAACAATTTGGTTACTGCCAAAGACCGAAGAGTAGCGTACTCCTGTTTTCTAAAGTGTCAAAGGTTGTAAGTGCTCAGGGTACAAACGAAGAAGAAACAGCAGTTCTTCCACGCCATTCTGTCCACAGGGTTATCCACAGCCTATACCCAGCTTTATTGACAATAATCGATTTACTGTTGTATAATTTTGGGCAGAAGTTCCCTGAAACCTTTTTTAAGGAGAGTATCATGAAAGCCGCCGCTTTCATTCGTAATGCGCTTGTCAGCCTCTGCCAAAAAGCAAAAGGGGCAGGCCGCAACTGTGTCCTGTGCACACTGATGGCAGGTCTCTGCCAGGGCGTGAACACAGCCTTCGCTGATGAACAACCCTGCCAGCCCACTCGTGGTGGTGTCCAGGTGGTCAAGCTCGTCAAATCGCCCATGACCGTAATGGGAGATGTCCTCGGTCGAGTGACCGGAAAAAATATCCCCTGCCCACAGGGAGTGATGTTGGAGGTCGCTAACACTAGCGATGCACAGATCGCAAGAACTCTGAAAGGTAATCCTTATGCAGCGGACCGCGTCGCCAAGACGCATCAGTATCGCTGATAAAAACCCCGTTCCGCATTCTTCACGTAAGATACAGAACGGGGCTTTTCAATATCTACTCTGTCCCCCTCCGTTTTTATGAAAACGCTAATATTTCTCCATATTTATGCTAGTATGTTGGCTGCAATATAGCCTGTTGTGAGGTAACTTATCAGCTAACTCCTTACCGAACCAGAAAACCAATTGCTTTCCATTTTATGCACCACTTCAACACCAAGACCAAGATCGTCGGTACCCTTGGCCCAAATTCTTCTGACGTCGCTACTATTAAGAAAATGCTTAACGCCGGCCTTACTGTGGCTCGTGTCAACATGAGCCACGGCGACCATACCACCCACGCTGCCGTTATTAATAATGCCCGCGCCGCAGCCAAGCAAGCCAAGCGCCCACTGGCGATCCTCCAAGACCTCGCTGGGCCAAAGATCCGTATCGGCGATCTAACCACCGAAGATATCACCCTCGTCCCCGGACACTCATTCATTCTGACGACTGAAGCCTGCGCAGGAACCGTGGAAAAAGTGTCAGTCAACTATCCTAAACTTCCGAGTGAAGTAGCTCCAGGAATGCACATTTACCTCAATGACGGGAAGCAAAAACTTTTCATTGATAAGATCGTCGGGAACGAGATCTATACTACCATCAAGGTGGGTGGAACGATCAAGGGCCGTCGCGGGGTCAACGTTCCGGATGCCGACCTTTCTATTTCTTCCCTTACCGCTAAGGATAAAAAAGACCTTAAGTTCGGTCTTGAGCAAGGGGTGGACTTTGTGACCCTCTCATTCGTTCGTACCGCAGAGGACATCCACCAGCTTCGGAAGCTGATCGGCAAGGAACACAACGTCGCTATCGTAGCAAAGATCGAGACCAAACACGCCATCGACAATCTCGACGCCATTGTAGAAGCTGCTGATGTACTCATGGTTGCTCGTGGCGATCTCGCTATTGAAACTCCGCTGGAGAAAGTGCCTCTGCTCCAAAAGCGCATTATCAAAACTGCTAACTACGCTGGCAAGCCGGTCATTACTGCCACCCAAATGCTCGACTCGATGCGTATTGCCAGCACCCCCACCCGCGCTGAGGTGGCTGATATCGCCAACGCCATTCTCGACGGGACAGATGCCCTCATGCTTTCCGATGAAACTGCCGTCGGCATCCACCCGGACCGCGCCGTAGCTGTCATGTCGGATGTGGCCAAGGAAATAGAAAATGATCGATACTTCACCGATATGGCGCACTGGGACTTCCCTACCTTGACCGTTTGCGATGCCGTCACGCACTCCATCGCTAGAAGCGTGAAGCCTACGAATGCCAAGGTCATCATCGCTCTGAGCGAAAGCGGACTCACCGCCCGCATGATCGCCCGTCATCGTCCCGATGCGCGGATCTTCGTCATCACTCCACACCAGAGTACCTACAACAAAATGCTGGTTGTGTTTGGCTGTGAGCCGATCGTCACTACTGGAGTTAAAGACCTAGCAACTGCTCGAAAAGCAGCCCGCAAGGAGATCACCCGCTCGGGCGCGCTACAAAAAGGAGACGTGTTCATCATTGGAGCAGGTATTCCATTCGGCAGTTCAGGTGCCACCAACACGATGCTCATTGAGCATCTCTAATCTAAAGAGATTAGATATCGTACATCACACAGTCCATAAAGCCGCCGACGCCACTATCTGGTGTTAGTTCTGTATAAAGCTGCGCAAAAGTTTCTCCCGGTTCGCTCTCGAATTCTTTCATCCACTGATCAAAGGTCTTGGAGTCCTCATTTATTGTATTCATTGCAAAAGCAATACTACAAAGTTCGACAGAACCTTTAACATTGGTGTTTCCATAACCACAAACGCCATCATTGCGTTCTGCTACATAGACGCGCAGAGGGATCCTATATTGTGTCATAACATCCAACCAGGTAGATTTGCAGTTATCGGCCACCGCGTTTCCAAGGCACGCAATTTCTGGAAATGTGTGTAGTTGAGCAAAGAACTGTTCTACAGCCTTTTCTGATCTTGGCATGGTCAATTGGCCACATGATTTAACTGTGGCGAATTCCTCAACGAGAGAGGGGTTGTTTTGGTAGGCTTTCATCATTTTATCGAGGTTTGTCAGATCTTCGTAAGGTACGACAACTCCGTTGGGAAGCTTGACCTGGCTTGGTGTTCTGGACATTTGATCAATATCGAACATGAAGTCAGTCGAAATAGAGTAATCACCCGTTGGGACCAAAGGACTACCGGAAGTGTTTCCTGTTGAGGGGACAACGACTTGTCCTGGTCCAGTGTAGCTTACTACTTCATCTTTCCAATCTGCCTCCTGACCAGCTAAGGGTCTTGAGGGAATATTTGTAGTAGGCGTGGGATCTGGAAGGCCCGTACCTAAATTATCTGTCGAAGAAGCAAAACCGACATACCCATCACCGCCATCTGTTGGACCAAGGTCATCTCTCAAGCCGCTTTCCGGAAAAGGAGTAGTGGTTTCTTCTGGCGCCGTATCATCCGTTCCAAGGAACTGAGTGAACATGTAAATGAACAGCGCAATAAGTAATACGACCAAAATACCACCTCCGATCAGTAGATTTCGATTGCTATTTTTAGAATCATCCATATATGAAATATATTACACTAAAAACAAGACGCAATCTCAGGTATTACACAGGTGCCAAAAAGCACCCACTTCTTGCATATTTTCCATTTCTTGGCAGACTTACGGAACGTTCATGAAAACGAGACTATTGAAGATTGGAGACAACGGACCAGAGACAAGCGTCGCGGAGGCAGTTTCTTTGCTGCGCCGGGGAGAAGTGGTCGCTTTCCCGACCGAGACCGTATATGGACTGGGAGCAGATGCTTTGAATGCGGAGGCGGTAGCAAAGATATTTGCCGCTAAATGCCGCCCGGCTGACAATCCGCTTATCGTCCATATCTCCAACCACGATCAGCTGTCTGCTGTCGTCGACTATATTCCCCCCACCGCCCAAGCGCTCATCGATAGGTTTTGGCCAGGTCCACTTAGTATTGTGATGAATAAGCACTCGCAGGTGCCCGACATCACTACTGGAGGCCTCACTACCGTGGTGGTGAGATTCCCGCAACACCCGGTCGCGCAACTGCTCATTTCTAGCTTTGACGGACCGATTGCGGCTCCTTCAGCCAACCTTTCCGGAAAGGTGAGCCCCACGACTGCCGAGCATGTATACCAAGACCTGGCCGGCCGGATCCCTCTCATTATTGATGGCGGACCAGCCACCTATGGTCTCGAATCGACCGTTGTTGATTACACCACCGAACCTCCGGTCATTTTACGACCTGGTTCAATTTCACTTGAGGAGCTGCGAGCAGTCATTCCAAACATTACCCTAGAGAAGCCAGGGGAACCGATCCGTTCACCTGGAATGAAATACCGTCACTACTCCCCCGCTGCCCCGGTTATTCTTTTTGTCGGGCAGCCAACAGAAACGGCCGTGTCACTGCGTGAATATCTTGCTGATCACGATAACCAAAGCTGCGCTGTGTTATGGCACACCGGTGACTTTTCGGATACCAAACTGCAGTACCAACTCTCCGGCGACCCCGCGTTGGCGGCGCCAAGACTTTTTGCCGCCGTGCGCGAGCTCGATGAGCAGCACCCGCCGGAAATACTGGTGCAGGGCTACGAGAGCAGCGGTCTTGGCGCCGCCATCATGAACCGCCTCCAAAAAGCTGCCACACAAGTGGTTGAATGCTAGACTGTTATCAAGCTGCGTAGGTCTTTAAGGAGCTCTAACGCGTGGTCAGCTGGACTGACCTTTGGATACACCCTAGCCACCTTTCCTTTTGGGTCGATAATGTAGGTGATACGCGCGGTGCCCATGAATTTTTTTCCGTACATTGAACGCTCTTGCCACGCGCCATAAGCCTGAATCGTCTTGAGCTCTTCGTCTGAAAGCAATGTGAACGGGAGTTGATACTTCTCTTTGAATGCCTTATGGGAAGCTGGCGAATCCTTACTGACGCCAAGTACCGTGACACCGAGTGCCTCAAATTCATCATAGACCTCACTGATGACGCATGCTTCCTTGGTACAACCAGGCGTGTCATCCTTAGGATAGAAATAGAGTACAACCCAACTGCCTGCGTAGTCAGAGAGCTTGCGAATTGTCCCCGCTTCGTCTGACAAGGAGAACGCCGGCGCCTTGGTGTGAATTTCGAGCATATCCCTGTATGGTAGCACGAAAAAAGCCGAGTGTTGGACTCGGCTTTTGTCTTATTACTCTAATTCATCAGTGCGGAAAGCGTAGATGTCACTATACGTCACGATTCCGTTACTGTCTGACGTCACCAGGCGGAAGTAGTAGCGCTCATCTGGCTTAAGGCTCTTCACCCCGACCCGAATTGCTCGCTCGTACGCGCTGCGGACTGATACTTTACCGGTTCGCTGATCAAGAAAATCTTCATCTCGTCCGTACTCGAACCAAGCTTGAGCAGTTGCCTTACCATAGAGATTCACTTCACCACGCAAGATCGCAGTGGTTGCTCCAACATCAAGCGCGCGATGTGTTTCGATCTTCACATAGTTGACCTGCGAAAGCGCAACCGCCTGTTCCCAAGTATTTCCCTTATCAAGCAACTGCTTGATCTGGAGAAGCTGGGCGATCCGGCCGTAGAGATAGGCTACTTTTTCAGCCTGTGTCTGTGGCTGGTATGCCAGCGTCTGTGCTGACGCGGTGATCGGAGCAATACTGATGATCAGCGACATGAACACGATAGCGCTCACATATTT
>CAZFSB010000016.1:0-6523 GCA_964521645.1 uncultured Candidatus Saccharibacteria bacterium
GACAACAGCCGGAACGCTAACGCGTATCCGGCTGGTCATTTGTGCGGGCGAGAGGAATCGAACCCCCAACTACTGCTTGGAAGGCAGTCGTTTTACCACTAAACTACGCCCGCAAGTGAGGAAAAATATGGAAGCTCGCTTACATATTATTTCCGAACGCAGCGGGCGAAAGCTTTGCTTACACCCGCGAGCGGAAATGCTCTTGCGTCATCGACTTCAAAATCGAAGTTCCACCATCCTAGCATACCCAACTGATATTTCAATCAGGAATGCAAAAGCCCCCGGCTAAAGGGCTTTTGCGTTGTGGTGGGAAATAGCAAAGGAATACTCCTTATATTTCCGTTCATAGCGTATTACCTCCGCTACATGAAAATTATAGCATAGCTGTATAAAGAGAAAAGCGGGCGGGGCCGAAGGCCCCGCCCGCTTTTAGTAAGAAGTAGTAATTACTTCACTGCATCCTTGAGAGCCTTCGCTGCGCGGAACTTTGGAACGCGCATTGCTGGCACCTTTACGGTCTCACCAGTGCGTGGGTTACGAGCTTCACGTGAAGCACGCATCTTTGCTTCGAAGATACCGAATCCTGCGACTGATACCTGTGAACCGTCCTTCATGGCTGCTTCAATGCTGCCGAACACTGCGTCGACAGCGCGCTCTGCGTCTGCCTTAGTGGTGTCGAGAACCTCGTGCACTTTGCTGATGATGTCTGCTTTGTTCATAGATCTGAAATTAAATTCTATGCGTTTAAAATTGTGGTGAGCGATAACTCAAGCACGGTGCCGTAAATTGGCTTGAAAACATTATATAGCAAGGCTTTTCTCCTGCAACGACTACACAAGTGAATATCGTGTGGTGTAATTTATTTTACTTAAAATGGGCGGGGCCGAAGGCCCCGCCCATTTTCATAAAATTTACCTCGCGTAACTCACCACTCGTGTCTCACGAATGACGTGCACCTTGATCTCACCAGGGTAACGGAGCTGCGCTTCGATGTTCGTCGCGATGGTGCGAGCGAGGGTGTTGGTCTCGAAGTCGTTGAGGGCGGTTGGATTGACCAGTACTCGTATCTCACGACCAGCGGCGATCGCAAACGCTTTCTCGACACCAGCCAAGCTAGTGGCGATATTTTCAAGGTCAGACAAGCGCTTGATGTAGTTCTCGAGAGAATCACGACGAGCGCCCGGGCGACCGCCAGAAATGGCATCGGCCACCTGTACGATGATAGACTCCGGCGTATCGTACGGATACTCTTCGTGGTGTGCGCGCATGGCGTGTATCACCGCGTCGCTCACACCATACTTCTCGAGAATACGAATACCAATCTCGACGTGGGTACCAGCTACTTCATGACTGACGGTCTTGCCGATGTCATGGAGGAGTGCGCCGGCCCGTGCGACAGCTGGGTCGGCGCCCACTTCTTCCGCAATAATGCTGGCGATGTGGGCCATCTCAACCGAGTGCCAGAGTACGTTTTGGCCGTAGCTGGTGCGGAAGTGGAGGCGACCAAGAATGGTGACGAGGTCGGGGTGGAGGTTCGGTACATTAGCTTCGTAACATGCCTTCTCTCCCATGGCGCGGACGGTCTTGGCGACTTCAGCTCGGGCTTTTTCAACCACCTCTTCAATTTTGGCAGGTTGGATACGGCCGTCTTTGAGAAGCGCTTCAAGCGCCACGCGAGCGATCTCGCGTCGGATCGGATCGAAAGAAGAAAGGACGATGTACCCTGGTGATTCATCAATGAGGACATCAACACCAGTGGCGTGTTCAAACGCGCGCACGTTGCGTCCTTCTTTACCAATGACCTTACCTTTGAGGTCGTCACTTGGGATCTCGACATGGGCGGTCATGAGACTCGGCGCCATGGTGTTGCCTAAACGATGAACAGCCGCCAGAAGAATATTCTGTGCTTTGGCTTCGTATTGTTCTTCAGAAAAGCGCTCGAGCTTCATGAGGCGTGTACTAAGGTCCTCCGCTCGCTCGACTTCTACTTTTTTAATGAGGTGCTCAAAGGCTTCCTCTTTAGAAAGGCCAGCTACCTCGGCGATCTTTTTATCAATATCATCTTTTCGTTCATCAAGTTGCGCTTTGATCGACTTGATCTGCTCAACTTTGGCACGTAGATCTTCCTTTTGTGAATCAAGTTCGATCTGTCGTTCGTCGAGGACCTCTTCTCGTTTCGAGAGTCGTTCCTCCTTCTGTTCAAGCTTCTCTTCCAGGTGCTTTCGCTCAGCTTTCGCTTCGTTCTCGATCTTTTCGGCCTTTGCCTCCGCTTCCTCCACTACCGACAAAGCCTTCCGTTCGGCTGCTATCTCGCGCTCTTTGATCGTCAGTTCCAGTGAATTCCGCTTGGACTGAGCGTGTAGATATCGTGCCGCATAACCAACTGCAATACCGAGAAACAAAGCGCCAACCAGCAAAACCGCAAAAACAAGGGGTGTTGGCATGCAATTATTTCTTATGTTGTTCGTAAATCCAGTACATTTCAACTGTACTAGAGAGTGGCGGGTTTGTAAAACAGCGGCGAGGTCGCACCACAAGAGTACTTCCATTTTATAGTCGGATAAATCCTCCTTAAAAATTAGGTCGAGGCCCCGCCGCCGCGGCAATGAAGAAAAAGAAAACCCCTCGGCCGTGTGGCGTTGGGGATGGATCTTAGCGACCACTCAAAACGTAGGCCGCGAAATCAAGTGCATTATGTACTGCTTCTGGGGTTGTTTCGCCCCAATACTCTCCTTTCATTTTTCTAGCATTAACGATGAACTGCTCAACTACTGCAGACCCACCTCTTACACTGACCAGGTATTTCCTTTTACGTAATTGTTCTTCGGATAACGCCTGGTACTCAACTTGCATAATCCTAACCGAATCGATGCCAAAATCGCACTTAAGTACTTTGTCGATAATGGTTTTTTCGGCGAGGTGAATCGGGTGTGCTGTAAACAACATGACGCTCTCCTTCTGGTTGGGGGACAAAAGAGCTAACTTTCGTCCATTCTTGTGCCAGAGGAGTTTACCTCTGTAATGCAAATGTAACGAACACTCTGTTTCGCTCTCTTGAGCTCTTCAGCACGAGCACTACTCGTGGACAGAAACCGATTACACGCCATCGGTCGGGGCGGAGGGGTTTAACGTCGACCTCACGACGCCTAGTTAGGAACTGAGACTGAACATCTTCATGAGCAGCTCGTAGCTGTCCAGACTACTGGCCGGGTCGGCCAGTTTTCCCGAGATTCGATCGGTGTTGACGACATACATCGCCACCCGACCGTTGTCCCGTTGAGCCCAGACGTTGTACACACTTCTCCCTTGGGAGAGAGGAGTGCGGCATACCCCTTTGATGCATATGGAGTTAATGCCAAACTTTTCCTGCATGATGCTATCGATCTGAGATTTATCTTCAAGACCGATGGGGTGCTGGGTTGAAACCATTTTCATTCCTTTCATATAAAAAACGAGCTTTTATAATTATACATACTTAAAGTAGTTTGTCAATAGAGAGTGCAAATAAATAGTATCTATACCTTCTAAACAAGTTTCAGGTGTCCATGCAAATGAAGAGCAAAGGCGGTTGCCATTTGTGAAGAAAGATGGCATCTTGTCTGCGGACTAGTTTTCTCACACCAAGGGGGATCACACATGAAGATAATGACCATCAATGACCTGTCGAATCTGGATATTCGAGATATGATCGAAGAATTCGGGTATTCACTTGAGGGCTTCATCATCAGTCGCGAAGATTTTGGTTCAATTCGCGCTATCGCGGTGCAGTATTTGAAAAAGGAATCAGCCAGCCTAGAGGTGGCGTTGCGCTGGGCGTTTCTTAAACGAATGGAATTTACCGGGCAACTGAATAAGGTCTTATCAGCCAAAAGCGAAGCGGAGCGAAAGAAGGTTTGCTCGATTTGTCCTGACGAAGGAGCTGGCCATCAGCAGCGCCGGAGGCATCATCGCCCCCTTTGAAAATATCCCCGACACCAGAACTGGTGTCGGGGATTTCTTGTGGTTAATTTTTCGTCTTAAAACAACTGGCCGGCCCCTGCGGGGCCGGCCAGTTGTTTCACTATTTGTTTGATAGTTTCTTATGAGTAGATCTTATCCACGATACCGTAGGCGACAGACTCCTCGGCGTCCATGAAGAAGTCGCGGTCGGTGTCTTTCTCGATCTGCTTGAGCGACTGCTTGGTCGCTTTGGCGAGCATGTTGTTGAGACGATTCTTGGTCTTGACGATGTGCTTTGCAGTGATCTCAATGTCTGAAGCCTGGCCTTGCGCTCCTCCCCACGGCTGATGGATCATCACCTCGGCATTCGGCAGAATGAAGCGCTTACCTTTCTGTCCCTGGGAAAGAATGATCGATCCCATCGAAGCAGCCATGCCCACGCAAACGGTCGCCACGTCTGGCTTGATGTGGTTCATGGTGTCGACGATCGAGAGGCCGGCCGTCACGCTGCCCCCGGGAGAATTGACGTAAATGTAAATGTCTTTTTTCGGATCTTCGGCTTCCAAGAAGAGGAGCTGAGCCACGATAAGGCTGGCAGTGTAGTCCTCGATCGGGCCGGTCACGAAGATAATGCGCTCTTTGAGAAGGCGAGAGTAGATATCAAACGCGCGTTCTCCACCTACGGTCTTTTCGATCACCATCGGGACAAGGGTGGCGTGTGGTAGGTCGGTATGTTTATTGTTTTTCATAATGATTTCAAATTTTCAGATCTCAAAAGTTAGTACGTAGCAATCGTACAGAAAATTGCGTGAAAAGCAAAGCTTTTGGGCAGACATGAAAAAGCCGCCTTCAAAGAAGGCGGGCTTGAGGATCGTGAAGATCAAGGTGTACTGTGCGCCAATTTCTGACGAAGTGACTTATAATCTTCAGATTGTCTTGAGAGACATTCGTAACCACTTGGTGTGCCGTCGGCCGGACACTCGCCTTTCTGCTTCATGTCTTTGCAGCGGTGGTGATCACGAACGCGGTTACAAGTGAATAAAGTCAGAGTCGGAAGAAGTTGTTGTTCGACGCTGGTGCTGATCATTTATGGCCCCTTTCATTGGTATATAAAGAACTACGGTTATTTGCTTCAGAAACAAAAGCTCCCGGTCGAGCCGGGTGTCTCATGACAGTTTGCTCCTGACTCTACATTCCGATGTCGGCTAAACGTGCTCGCTTCTCTGCTTGCAGAAGGAGAAAATTCGACACAACTACGGTATGCATACTATGCATCATAGTCAAAAAGACCAGTTTTGCAACTGGTCTTTGGTGTTAAAGAGATATTATTATATCGAATTAACGAGGCAACTCGTCTAGTATCTCGGTGACTTTTTTGTTGTAGGTCTTAAGAAAATCACGTAGAGCTCTAAGGCCTTTGGCGTAGCCAGCAGGGTCTGTGCTTTTTAATTCTTCGAGCTTAGCGAGAGTGTCTTTAATTTGAGTGTCGTCCATACTTTAATGAAGAGTTAAATTATTAGAATAGTCCATCAAGCTCTCTTTTCCTTTTTATCTTCTATTCTTTTTTTTGCATCCTTGATATGGAGATGAAGACTAGCAATAAGAGGGGCTACAATGATCGCTGCCAACGTAGCTGCAATATAGCTTGCCTCCGAGTCATATGGAAGTATTGGTCCAGAGGCTCCAGAAGCAATATTGTAAAATCTTGCTACCGCACCCACGCCAAGAGTTGCCAAGCCAGTCTCTACTAAGAACTTGCCTTGCTCTAAATTGTCCCAAAGCTCTTTTAGCTCGCTCACTTTTCTTTCGATAAAACCCAACTGTTCTTCAGTTGTTTCAGGATCTTTAATCACTGCATTCAATTCAGAAGTTAGCTCTGTCGCTTCTTGGGCTAGTTCATTAGTCTCGGCCTCAAGTGCGGTAATTTCTTCAGGAGAAGGAATATCCTCATAGGTATCTTCATTTGCTGCCGCGGATGGTTTTTCAAAATCTGCCATATATTTTGTAAATTCAGTAATGATGTAAGTATCTCACTCACGCTCTTTTTTGCAAATTGGTCTATTTTATATGACAAAGCCGGCGCGCCCTAGGGCGCGCCGGCTTTTAAGTAGGTAAAATTACTTCGACTCCAAGCTTTTCATCACTGCTTCATTGAGGAGGACGGAAGCGACGTAGAGGCGTACGCGGTATTCGTCGGCATCCTTGAAACGTTCCATCAGTTCTTTGGTCTGCTCGTTCACCTTTTCCATATCGGGAGTGATGTTCTCAACTTTGGCGATCTCATTGAGAAGTAGTTGCAGCTTGGCACGGGTTTCAGCAGCGGGAGTCCACTCCTTCTTGAGGTCTTCTTTGGTCTTCTTAATGTGTGTGAGGTAATCATCCATTTTAAGCTCAGCTCGCTCGAGATCTTCTTCCATCTGCGCGAACATCTGATTGATCTCTGAATCGATGAGGATCTGGGGCAAGGTCATTTCGGTTTTGGCGATGATACCATCAGTGATGTCGGCCCGGTGCTTGGCGGCGTTCTGCTGCTTTTTCTCTATTTCCAAGTGTTCTCGAAGCTTGGCTTTGAAATCGGCGACAG
>CAZFSB010000016.1:6533-10525 GCA_964521645.1 uncultured Candidatus Saccharibacteria bacterium
GTTTCAAATTGACCAGGCTGACCAAGGGTCTTCACGTACTCGTCGGTGAGTTCTGGCAGCGGCGCGTCCTCTGGTTCGGTTGCTTCTGGGGTAGGGAGGTCACCCGCTTCAGCTTTGGCGGCTGCCTTTGCTTGGAGTTTTTCGTAGGCCGCCTTCTGTCGCTGGATATCCTTGATCTGCTTCTCGAGCTCTTCATCGGTCACCTCGTCGCTCGGACGGTTGGCGTTCACTTCCTTGGCGATCTTTTCGTACTCAGGCAGGGCGAATTTTGGTAGGACAGCTACCGTGGCGGTGAACCCGAGAGGGTTTTCGGGTGCAATTTTTGTAATCTCGATCTTGGGGTGACCGAGGACCTCGAGCTTGTGCTCTTCGACGATGTGCGGGTAGGCGTGGGCAATCGCTCGTTCAGCCATCTCAGCTAGGATGCGCATTTCCCCGAGGTGCTTTTCGAGGACCGGCGTAGGAATGTGCCCCTTGCGGAAACCGGGTAGGTCAACGTGTTTGCCGAGGGAGACCAGGGCAGCATTGCGCTCACTCTGGAGCTCAATGTACGGCAGTTCCCCAGTGATCTTGACCTGGGAACCCTCGAGTTCTTCAATGGTAAAAGCCTGCTTGAAATCGACTTCGTGTGAGTGATGTGATTGTGACATAGTGCCCGCCAGTGTACGGAAGATTGGGTAAATTCCAACAAAAATGGTGGCCCCCGCTTCGCGGGCGCCACCTTTTTTCAAACGCTTACTGAAGGTCAGCTTCGATCTCTGCATCGATAGCTTGGAGTTCGGCATCTAGACTTTCTAGATCGGTGGCTTGGAGATCAGCTTCTATCGCGCTCAACTCGTCGGAGGGGCTGGTCACCAGCATCATGTCGGTCTGGGCTTCAGCCGTGGTACTTTCTGGTTCGTTGTTCTCGGCGGCCGTCGGACGTTCGACAGCAGGCATCGGTTCTGGGGCAGGGGAGGCAGTCAGGGTACTGAACCAGTAGTACATACCACCGAGAATGAGAATGAGAAGAATTGCTAGGATAGCGAGCAGGGGTCCGTTGATGACGCTCGGTCCAGCTCCGTTAGTGGTGGGAGCAACAACGGTGCCTTCAGGCATTTTCATCTCAACTCCTTCGAGATTTGGTTCTTGGATCTTGTGGTCGTCTTGCATGATAGTTTTATTAAAAGCAATTAATTCTCCTCAGCGTCTTCGGTCGCTTCCTCAGTCGCATTATTGCGGACGGCCTCACTCACACCAGTGCCCAGCTCGGCAGCGGCAACGGCTTCTTTAAGGGTGGCGACGGCTGCTCGAAGGCTGGTATGGGTGGCCTTAAGATCTTCTCGAATGGTCGCGAAGAGCCCTCGGGCCTCTGTCCAAGCGGCGCGAGCATCTTCTGCGCCAACCACGGCAGCAACTGCTTCGTCAATGTTAGCGAGTGAAGTCACTGCGCTCGCTAGTGCGCTCTGTGCTTCGCTTAATTGAAGCTCTGCTGCAGCGGTATCAACGCCGAGGTCTTCAAGCTTTTCAATTCGTGTCTCGAGACGATCAATGATGTTCTGGAGTCGGGTCACTACCGCATCCATTCGATTGCTCATGTTGGCTGCCAGATTGGTGATCCGTTCTTGTGCTCGTTCCTGCAGTTGACTGCGTCGTTCTTCGGCTTTGGCTTGAAGTTCTGTGCGTTTCTCTTCAGCTTGCTGCTGTCGCTCCTCTAAGGTTGCTTGCACTTCCGCGCGTCGGTCGCTTGAGGTCGCAGCGACGGGTTCTTGTGCCAGTGCGAGCGCCGCGCCACCGAAGAGAACGATGAGCACGGCGTGAGTAATAAGAATATGGGTAATGGTTTTCATAACGTTATCAATACAATAGTTGAGACTATCTCCTAATCGGCTATGGGTAAAGTATAGCGCCGCTGTGGCAAAAGCCACAGCGGCGCTATACACAAAACTAGTTTTTGTGGGTCTATTTAGCTTCGTACAGCTTTCGGCTCTTCTCAAAAGCGGCCTTTGCCTCGGCTGCACCACCCCACTGTCCGACGGACACCTCTTTATTTTGGACCTTCTTGTAAGTCTCGAAGAAGTGGGTCATTTCCTTGATGAAATGCTTGTTAAGGTCACCGAGGTCTTTCACGTCATCAAAACGTGGGTCGTCCACTGGCACGGCGATCACCTTATCGTCGCGGTCGCCACCGTCGATCATTTCCATGATCGCGACTGGACGGGCTTTTACCAAGATCCCTGGTGCGAGGGGGTGAGTGGTCACCAAGACCACGTCAAGCGCATCACCGTCATCAAAGAGGGTCTGCGGGACGAAGCCGTAGTCGAAAGGGTAGTCTTGCGCGGTGTGCATGACCCGGTCGAGCGCGATGATCCCGGTCTCTTTGTCGATCTCGTACTTGTTCTTAGAGAACTTGGGGATCTCGACGATGACATTCATCACCTCGGCGGTACCCGCTGGAATATCGTGTAGAAGGTTCATATGTTTGATGACTTTACGTTAGGCAAGTTGTTTTTCTGCTTCCTCTGGAGTATCGATCTCGTCTTCTTCCTCAGAATCAGCGACCATATCGCGATCCCCGGTCACCTCTTCTTCATCGAGGATCTCTTCCAGGTCTGGTTTGGTAGTGGTCGCATCTTCGTTCTCGAGGACGTCATCGTCTTCACCGATTTCGCTATCAAGGGGCGCTTCGAGGGTGACGTCGCCATCAGCATCGGCCTCAGCGAGGTCTTCACCGGTGTGAGCTGACACGATATCGATCTTCCAACCAGTTAGTTTCGCGGCTAGACGAACGTTTTGACCACCACGACCGATGGCGAGCGACTGCTGGTCGTTCGCTACTTCGGCGATCGCGTGTCCACGTTCCCCGGCTTCCGCGTTTGGTTCAGATTCGATGCGGATCTCCATGACCTGGGCTGGCGACAGAGCGTCTTCGATGAATTCAGCTGGCACGGGAGACCACTCAATGATGTCGATCTTTTCGCCGCCGAGCTCGCTCATGACGGTTGAAACACGTACACCACGCTGGCCAACGAGAGAGCCGACCGGGTCGATGTGTTCATCAACGGCGTGTACGGCGATCTTGGTACGAGCACCAGCTTCACGCGCCACGGCCTTTACCTCAACGGCGCCACTC
This sequence comes from uncultured Candidatus Saccharibacteria bacterium, assembly GCA_964521645.1. Classification (GTDB taxonomy): domain Bacteria; phylum Patescibacteriota; class Minisyncoccia; order Phycocordibacterales; family UBA918; genus OLB19. The sequence continues at coordinate 9,646 of CAZFSB010000016.1, forward strand.
TGGAGTTCGGGAGCTTCAATGGCGAAGAGTGCAACCAAGAAGTCTGGATGTGAACGCGATAGTTTGAGGAAGATGCCACGTGGTGTTTCCTCTACGGCGAGGAGAAGCGCGCGAATTCGTTCGCCGGTCTTGAAGCGTTCACCTGGGATCTGCTCGTCGTAGGGCATGATCGCGGTCACCCGACCGAGATCGATGTAGAGATTGCCGCGTTCAAAACGCTGTACGTGGCCGATGATGATATCGCCGGCTTTCTGGCCGAACTCGGTCAGCGCCGATTCTTTTTCTGCCTCGCGGATGCGCTGCATGATCACCTGCTTCGCTGTTTGCGCGGCAATGCGGCCAAAATCATCCTTTGACTCGAGCGGGAAGACCAATTCTTCTCCAGGTTCAACGTCTTTTTTGATCATGCGGGCGGTGCTGATCATGATGTGCTTCTCATCATCAAAACGCACCTTCTTGTCCTCTCCTTCCTCCTCCGCCTCGTCTTCCTCTTCGATCGGATTTCCTTCCTCATCGAGTTCCGGTTCTGGTTTCAGCATGCTCTCATCGACGACGATCTTGACTTGGTTGAAGGTAGTAGTGCCGGAATCCAGGTCGAACTTACACGTGATGATCTGTCCACGCTTTCCGAATTCCTTTTTGTACGCGGTGGCGAGGGCTTGTTCCATCGCATCGAGCATGCGTTCGCGGGGGATGCCGCGTTCTTCCTCCATTTCAACAAGGACAGAATTGATCACTTTTAGGTCAAACATATATGATTTGTTAGTGGTTAAGGTAAATTGGCGTCCTACGAAAGCTGCTCGGCCAAAGGCCGAGCAGTCATTCATCAGATAGCGAAAGTGTACTCTTGGTGGCAAAAAAAGTCAAAAGGGGAGAGGGG
>CAZFSB010000016.1:10535-20118 GCA_964521645.1 uncultured Candidatus Saccharibacteria bacterium
TTTTTTTTTTTTGTGTGTCAAAAAAATTCAACTTGGGGGGGGGGGGGGGGAACCCCCCAACCATCTTTCCGTTTTCCCCCCGCCCCCCAGCTGCCAAATCGTGAACATCTCTGCTCTTTTGCAAGATGACAATGATATACTGAAAACAACAGGGAGTTGACGGGTTTGGTGAGTATTGGATCGGTTGTTCCAGGAATTCGCGCTAGGAAGGGCGCGAATTCGGAACTAAATTCCCAATAGTCACTACGTTCCTTTGTTCATTTAACCATGCGTATTCAAGACGAACAACTCAAACGATTTATTCTCGATGCCGGGCTGATCTCCCGGACGGATATCACTGCGGCAGAAAAGATCGCCAAAGAAGAGAAGCGCACGCTCAGTGAGGCGCTTATCGCGCACGGCCACATGACCGAGGACGATATGAGGCGAGTAGAATCATACGTTCTGGGCATCCCCTTTGTGTCGCTGAAGAACTTGAAGATCGATTTTGAAACGCTCACGCTGATCCCTGAACCGGTCGCCCGGGCGCACAATATCATTGCGTACAAGAAGACCGACGAGGCGCTAGAGGTTGCCATGCTTGATACGGCAGATCTCCCCGCCATCGACTTCATTAAAAAGAAGGTGGAGCTTCGTATCCAGCCGCGTCTCACCGATACCGAATCGATGCGCACCGCGCTCCGACAGTACCAAAAGACGCTCAAAGACGAGTTCGGCGATCTGATCATGAAGAACGCCTCGGAACTCAAGCTGGTCAATGAAGAAGGTGAGGGGATGACTGAGAGCGAGCTCAAAAAGATGGCTGAGGACCTCCCCGTGGTTCGCATCGTCGATACGCTGCTGCGTCACGCGATCATCCAAGGCGCTTCTGACATTCACATTGAGCCAATGGAGACAGAGGTGCTCGTTCGCTACCGTATCGACGGTATCCTCAATGACGCGATGAAGCTCCCCAAGATCGCAGCCGATAGCTTGGTGGCCCGCCTTAAGGTGCTTTCGAACTTGAAGCTTGACCAGAAGCGTCTCCCGCAGGACGGTCGTTTTAAGATGGAAATGGACGGCCAAAAGGTCGCCTTTCGTGTTTCAATGCTGCCAGTATTTTATGGCGAAAAGGTGGTGATGCGTCTCCTGCGCGAGAACCGCAGCGGCTTCTCTCTCGAGGGCATCGGCTTTCACGGCAGTACCCTAGAACGCATCCACCGCGCGACGCGAGCTACGACGGGCATTATCTTGGTGACCGGGCCAACTGGTTCTGGTAAGTCGACTACGCTCTATACCATTCTTGATCTTTTGAATACTCCAGAAGTGAACATTTCAACCATTGAAGACCCGATCGAGTACCAGATGGCTCGGATCAACCAGTCGCAGGTGAAGCCAGAGATCGGATTCACCTTCGCGGCCGGGCTACGTTCGCTCATGCGTCAGGACCCCGACATCATTATGGTGGGGGAGATCCGCGATGAAGAGACCGCCAGTTTGGCGATCAATGCCGCACTCACTGGTCACCTGGTGTTGGCTACACTTCACACCAACTCGGCGGCGGGGACGATCGCTCGCCTCATCGACATGGGAGCGGAATCGTTTCTCCTCGTTTCCACCTTGCGCGTGGCGATCGGACAGCGGTTGGTGCGCAAGCTAGCGGATGACCGCCTTCCGTACACCCTCACCAAGGCTGAACGCGACGAACTCGGGAAAAAGGTCAACCTTGAGCACGTGCTCAAGACCCTCAAAGAAGAAGCGATCGTAAAAGAGGATGCGACTTGGAATGACGTTCAGTTCTATCATCCAAAGGAGCGCGGCGAAACAGAAGACGGCTACAAAGGTCGAATGGGTATCCATGAGGTACTCGAAGTATCGCCTACCGTCAAGGAGATGGTAATGACTGGAAAAACCGGGGACGAGGTTGAAGCTCAGGCTCGCAAGGAGGGCATGCTCACCATGATCGAGGATGGTATTTTCAAAGCAGCCCAAGGCCTCACCAGTATCGAAGAAGTATTACGAGTAGTTAACGAGTAATATATGGCGACGTTTACCTACACCGGAGAAGACAAGGACGGCAACAAGGTGACCAATACGGTCGAAGCGGAAGACCGTTTCGCGGTTTACGCGGTGGCCCGCAATCAGGGGCACACAGTCTCAGGCATCGAAGCCGCGACAAAGTTTGACGTCAAAAGATTTTTGAACGTCGAGCGGATCAACTATCTTCTCAGTCGCGTCAAAGATGATGAGTTGGTCATGGTGACCCGTAACCTTGGCTCCATGCTCGTGGCTGGTCTTACCGTTTCACGCGCACTTTCTGTTATTGAGCGACAAAGCACTAACCCGCGCCTAAAAGGCGTTATGAAGCGCGTCATTGCTCGCATCAACGAAGGAGATCAATTCAATGAGGCACTCAAAGAATTTCCGGAAACATTTGATGACCTCTATGTGGCGATGATACGGGCCGGCGAAGAAAGCGGTAACCTGGCCGAGTCACTCCGCACGCTGGCGATCCAAATGGAGCGTTCCTCAAATCTTAAAAAGAAGATCAAAGGCGCGATGATCTACCCCTCGATCGTGGTTGTGGTCATGCTCGTCATTGGAATACTGATGATGATCTACGTCATGCCGCAGATTACCGGCGTGTTTAAGGGGATGGACAAGGAACTGCCGGCAACCACGAAGGTGTTGATTGGTCTGAGCGACTTCCTGGTGTCGTACACGCTCGTGGCGATCGGTAGCCTAGTCGGCTTGGTGGTGTCGTTCCTCTATTTCTTGCGCACAAAGTGGGGAAAGATCGCTTCCTCTTGGACGGTCGTTCGCTTGCCGATCATTGGCAACCTGGCGAAGGAAACCAACGCTGCTCGCACCGCTCGCACGCTCTCCTCACTGCTCAACTCCGGTGTTGATGTGCTGCAGTCTATCACTATTACCGAGGAGGTGCTGCAGAACGTGTTTTATAAAGAGATATTGAAGGAGGCGGCTGACCGGGTCGAGCAAGGAAAAGCTCTCTCCGAGACTTTCATTGAACGAAAAGACCTCTATCCGATCTTGGTGGGTGAGATGATCTTGGTGGGGGAAGAGACCGGACAAATAGCCGGCATGCTCGGTGAACTAGCGGTATTTTATGAGACGGAGGTAGAGCGAAAGACCAAGGACCTTTCCACTATCGTCGAGCCGATCTTGATGGTGGTGATTGGTGGTACGGTCGGCTTCTTTGCGATGGCGCTCATCGCACCGATCTACTCGATATCTGATGGGCTAAAATAGTTTGTATGCTGCCACTGCCACGAAAAAAGAGCACGGCCGGATTCACCTTGACCGAAGTGCTGGTCGTGGTCGCGATCATCGCCATCCTGGTGGGGTTTGCCATCGTCGGGTTTCGAAATTACGCTGCCTTCCAGCAGTTCAACCAAGCCGTGAGTGAGGTTACCTTCGCGCTGAACCAAACGCGCATGAACGCGCGCGCGGCCGAGCAAGATGAGAGTCACGGGGTCAAATTCACGACCACTGGACTCACACAGTTCGTGGGGAGTACGTACGTTGCTGGTGCTCCACAGAACGTAACCACGACCTATCAACTGGTGACATTGCAGTACGACCTGACTGATGCCGCGGATGTTATTGTCTTCAACAAACTGACTGGCCTGCCTTCCGCGACCGGCACCGTTATTGTGGAGGGGACCGACTTCAACGCGTCAACAACCATCACGATAACGGAGACCGGTGTTATACAATAGAAGTATGCAAAGATCATCTGCTCGACAACGTGGCATCACCCTGATCGAGGTCATTATTGCGATCAGTACGATCGGTCTCATTGTGGTAGTGGTCGGGTTTTCGGTGACGACCTTTGTCGATGCGCGCTCACAATTGCTTAACGACATGAAGGGGGTGTACCTCGCGGAGGAAGGGTATGAGCTGCTGCGCATGCTGCGTGATGAGGACTGGACGACAGTAGAGGCGTTGACCATAGGTGACACGTACTCGTTTGCGGTGGCGACCACTACGGTAGCGATCGTTAGCGGAGTAGAAGAGATCGACAGTGCCTTTTACCGCTCCTTCGAGCTAGCAGAGGTGCGTCGAAATGGTTCTGACGATATCGATCTTTCTGGAGCGGGGACCGTCGACGACGAGGCCCGTCTGGTCACCGTATCGGTGTTTGGACCAACGGGCACAACTTCCTTTTCGGGAATTCTCACTAACATTCACGCGCTATGATGAAGCTACGCGAGCGACAGCAGAGAACAGGAAAGAGGGGTTTTTCGTTGGTTGAGGTACTTGTCTACCTGGCAATCTTCTTGGTCGTAGCAACGGCGTCAGTTGGTTTCATGTTTTCACTACATGATATGGTCGGCCAGTATCGCCTGGAGACGGTCCTCTACCGCTCTGGTTCTGGGGTCATGGAACAGCTGCTGCTAGCTATTCGACAGGCGGACCGAGTCGATGTTGCTAATACTATTGAAGATGATCCGCTGCTCGGTAAGCTCACCGTAGAGAATGCGGCGACCACTACCACGTTCGCGTTGACGGCGGGGGCTCTGGATCTTTCCATAAATGGTGTGCTCTACAGCGACCTCACGAGCGACCAGGTGACCGTCGATGGCTTTACCGTGTACTACTACCCGCTCAGTGACGGACGGGAGTTTGTGCGGGTGAAGCTCGACCTGACCGGTACGGTCGATGCGGGAATTAGTAAAAGCATTACGCTCTACGGGGGAGCGGTAGTGCGGGGAGCGATATAAGCTATGCAAAAAAGATCTTTCATCACTAAAGGAGCAGCCATGATCATCTTTGTGCTGTTCTTTGCCTTTTCCACCAGCGCACTGCTTTTTGCGTTGGGTCAGAACATCTTCTCAGACCTGTCCGACCTCAACCGGTTGGTCGATGGTAAGCGCGCACTCCTCGCTTCAGAAAGCTTGACCGATGATGTGGTCTACCGACGTGTGTTCGGTACCTTTGATATTGATAATGTAGAAACCTTGATCCTTGATTCAGTTGTGGTTCATTCCACTACCACGTACGATTCCCCGGCCGATGTCTACACGATCGAAACGCTGGGGCGCATTGGTGGGGTGGTGCGCAAGAGTTTTGCTGAGATGTCTATCGGGGCTGGTTCAGCATTCAACTACGGGCTGCAGGCGGGAAATGGTGGCATCGATGTGGCAAATAATTCTAGCATCATCGGCAACGTGTACTCCAATGGGGCAGTGGTAGGGGCTGGTAATGCTGAGGTGCTTGGTGACATTGTCTCGGCCGGGCCAGCGGGTCTCATCCAAACGATAGCAGCAACCGGCTCGGTGTACGCGAACACCATCGACAACATCGAGGCTGATGGTGATGCTTATTTCAACATTCAGATTGGAACTGATGCGCAAAATCCAGTTGGCGGAACACGCAACTCACCATGGGTAGTGGCACCAACCAGCACCTTCCCAATTCCGACCAGCACCATTCAAGAGTGGAAGGATGTAGTGGATGATTACGGTACAGTCATCGCGGCGACTGACCCAGCGTGCTCCAGTGGTACGTACACTATTGATACAAGTATTACCATCGGCTATTTGAAGATCGAGTGCGACCTCGATATCCAAAAGACCGGCGTTTCGACCATCGTGACACTTACTGGGCCGATCTGGGTGCAGGGTAATTTGAGTTTTACCCAAGGCCCGACCATACGAGTGCATCCGAGCTTGGGTCGGCGCAGTGTGCAAATGATTGCTGACAACCCTTCAGATCGATTGACCAGTAGCCAGATCGAGATCCGCAACTCAACTAATTTCATTGGTTCGGGCGATAGTCGCTCGTACATCATGTTGCTTTCTATGAATGAATCCGCTAAAACCGGGGGGTCAGAAATTGGTGTCAATATTTCTCAATCAGCGAACGGCTCGGTCGTTGCATACACCGACTCGGGATTGGTTGAGATTGGTAACGGTATCGATCTGCGGGCCATCACCGGCTATCAGATCAACGTAGCTCAAAACACGGATGTAGTATATGAAGTTGGTTTGGCCAGTTTGCTCTTTACCGCTGGACCAGGCGGTGGATATATTTTGAATGATTGGCAGCAGGGGGAATAGCCAAAAAATAGATTGAAGATGAAGAAGGTGAGGGCGGGGGCGAAGCTCACGCCCTCATGTATATATGTTTATCAACTAACAAGTGGTAGTGCGCCGATAATTCGCCTTAGGAAAGGGCGAATTACTGGCGAACATTCGGAATAGTTACCCCAAGGGTACTTGCAACGGCTCCGCCGAAGCTGCGCACTGCTCGTTTCCTCATGTTACAATTTCCCCGTATGAAACAAACTGTACCGTTGATCGTTGGCAACTGGAAAATGAATCCAGTCACCCTGGCTGATGCCGTGGCCCTTGGCACTGCCATTGCCCGAAAACATAAGACCGCACTGGAACCCTATGTCGCCGTTGCTCCATCCTTTCCGCATCTCTCTGAGGTAGGAAAGAAGATCAAAAAAAGTACCGTAGCCCTGGCCGCTCAGGACGTATACATCCAACCGCTTGGGCCGTTTACCGGTGAGGTATCGATCACGCAACTGAAGGACCTCAGCGTGCAGTATGTCATCGTGGGGCACTCAGAAAGACGGGCCTTAGGTGAAGCCGACCAGCTCGTGCGTGAAAAGGTACAGACCGTACTGCGTCACCAAATGACCCCTATTGTCTGTATCGGTGAGCGTGAGCGTGATGAGCAAGGAAACTTCTTCACCTTCATCGAGAATCAACTCCGCAGCCTAGCTGAGGTGTTGCCCGCGGTAGCGATCAAGAAGGTGATCATCGCGTATGAACCGATCTGGGCCATTGGAACGGGAAACACCGCGACCGCCGACGACGTGAAGGAAATGCAGCTCTTCATCGAGGCAGCGTTGACCAAATTGTATGACCGACCAACGGCCAAGAAGGTGCGTCTCCTTTACGGAGGTTCGGTCAAGCCAGAGAATGCCGCCACCATTCACACGGAGGGAGGGATGCACGGATTTTTAGTAGGTGGTGCCAGTCTCAAAGTTGATGATTTTGCCGCCATCATAAGAGCAGTATCATGAGCCTGAGAAAGATAACTGATGTCAAAGAGCTTCGCGGGAAACGGGTGCTACTGCGCGCCTCACTGAACATTCCCCTCAAGGACGGAGTGATACAAAATCATCTTCGCCTCAAGCGGGCATTGCCGACCCTGCGCTTTTTGCGTGAACAGGGCGCCAAGGTAGTGGTCATCGCGCATATCGGTCGAGAACCGGAAGAGACACTGCAGCCAATATATGAAGAGCTTATGAAGTACCTTCCAATTCACTGGGGAGGCAATCTTGTGACCGAAGGATTCCGTCAGCGAATGGAACTCATGGGAGACGGAGACATTCTCATGGCCGAGAACCTGCGTCAGCATGAAGGAGAAGAAAGTAGTGATCCGGCATTTATCACCCACCTCGCCACCCTCGGTGAGATCTATGTGAATGATGCCTTTGCCGAAGCGCACCGCGAGCACGCGTCGACCTACGGGGTGGCGCAGAAACTCCCGGCTTACGCCGGCCTCACCCTTCTCGAGGAAGTGACCGAACTACAAAAGGTCATGCAGCCACAGCACCCCTCACTCTTTTTGCTGGGCGGGTCAAAGTTCGAGACCAAGATGCCTCTGGTAGAGAAGTATCTGGAGCTCTACGATCAGGTGTTTGTCGGTGGGGCCCTCGCTAATGACATATTCAAGGCAAGAGGTTTTGAAGTGGGTACCTCGATGGTGTCTGACGTCTCTCTCAAGGGAGCGAAATTCTTAGAGAGCAAGAAGTTGCTCGTGCCGATCGATGTGATCGTGGAAGGTCCGGATGGTCGACAAACGAAGACACCGGATAAGGTGACCAAAGAGGAGAAGATATTTGACTGCGGCCCAATGACCGTCGAGATGCTCGTGACGTACATCGAAAAAGCGAAGACTATTTTGTGGAACGGACCGTTCGGCGCCTATGAATTCGGGTATCAGCAGAGTACCGAGGTCACTGCGCGGCACATTGCTGCTGCCGATGCGTATTCGGTTCTCGGTGGTGGTGATACAGTGGCAGCGGTAGAAAAGATGAAGATCAACGAGCTGTTCGGTTTTGTGTCGGTTGGCGGTGGCTCAATGCTTTCCTATTTAGAGCACGGCTCGACCCCGGTATTGGACCTTCTTCAAGATAAGTGATGTCTAAGAAAAAACGGCGCGGGCCCAAAGGGCCCGCGCCGTTTTTTATCCGGGTCTATCCAAGGCCGGTCTTTATCTGATCATGAAGATTGCAGTCCTCTTCTGGTGAAGCGCCGGCCGGGCTTCTGCTATCAAAGAAAAAGGGCGGACACTTCGTGTCCGCCCATCGCCTTAGGAGAAATTCATTTCGTTTAGACCTCGTTTCGATAATAGTCTACGAGTGCGTCTCCGTATGGCAGCAAATTTTATATCAACCCAGGTTCGTGATTTACCATGTCCTTCACCGATCGTGTATGATGACTGCTGTGCATCAAATGCCCCCGCTCGACTGAACAAGATCTCCTTTTCTAGAGGAGAAAGCTCCCGAAGTAGCTCATTCACTAGGGAGCGAAGCTCTGCCTGGTAGCAGCACTCCTCCGGTGAAGCTGATTCTGTCGGGATCATATCGACAAGGGTGCAGGCGCCAGACCGATCGTCCTTAACAGGAGTATCAATGGACAATAGCTCATCTTGATACAGTCTGATCCTCTGAATGACCGCTGGCTTCTTATCAAGAATAGCTGCCAATTCTGAGTCTCTTGGTTCGCGACCGTGAGTTCGGAGAAAGGCTGACCGTTCTCGGAAATATTTGGAAAGTAAGCCAATCTCGTGATTGGGAAGACGGATCTGCCGGTCCTCCCATTTTAGCGAATGAAGTACTTCCTCCTGGATCCACCAGGCGGCATAGGTTGAAAGCCGACCGCCGCGTGAAAGATCGAAACGGTCAACTGCCGTCATGAGACCGATATTCCCCACTTGGACCAGATCGAGAAACGACAGTGAGAGCGGCTTCCTCTTTCGCAGCACGCGAGAGGTGATCAGTACCGGCAGACGTAGATTTCTGGCCACTAATTCTTCCCGCGCTTCACCGTCACCCTTTGCCACGCGTTGCAGCAAGTGCAGTTCTTCATCGGGAGTGGGAATGGTGTAGCGACGGATGTTAGACAGATAGAAACCCAGCTCCGATACTCCGGCCGCTTGGGAAACTTCCTCGTCAGAAACAGAAAGTTCAGACAGAGATGTGGTTGACATGAGACCCCCCTTGGTTGATGAAAATGAAAAGAACAGCGCCATTCTGGCAGCGCACAATGCTGACATAAATAAACCAAGGCGTCAACTGGTTTGGGCCTAGCTACGATGAGGGGTTCGGAAAGCTTTGGGTCATCCGGTTGTGAGTAGCCGCTCTATTTGTTTGGCTTGTTGGGCAAGAACTTCGTCGGGGGCTTCCTGCTGCTGTACCATCACTTTGCCCAGGCTTTCCGTGACGGTCATTGGATACAGTCGCAAGTGCACGTGGGGGACCTCAAAACCTTCCCCTACGAGACAGGTACGGATCGTGTTGAACGCTTTGTCAGAGGCTTGGGCAACTTTCTGCGCGACG
>CAZFSB010000017.1:0-5722 GCA_964521645.1 uncultured Candidatus Saccharibacteria bacterium
TATAACCCAAAACGGTTGGTAGTTGGTCCGGGCCTGTTGGTTTGTTTCCATGGGTGGGTGTGTGTGGGTGGGTGGGGGGTGGTAAAAGCGGGCGGGCCCCGCAGGGGCCCGCCCGCTTTCCCAGAAACCGCTTCGCGTGAGGTCCTTGGTTAGTTTTGCTATACTGTCACCTACCTATGTTTGTCATTCAAGTCATCCCCCTCATCCGCGGCACCCAACTTGAATCACTCTCTTATTTTTCCGGTACCAAATACCAGGTCGGTACCTTTCTCGAAGTTCCGATCCGCGGCAAGACCCAGACCGCCATCGTCACGGAAGCCCGCCCCGTCAGCACCACCAAAACCGCTCTCAAAGCGGCCACCTTTTCGCTCCGCAAGCTGCCGCTGCAAAAAGACCCAGCCGTCCTTCCCAAAACCATTTACCAAACTGCCGAGCAACTGGCCAAGCGCTACCCCGCCTCGATCGGTGCCCTGCTCAGCTCGCTCCTCCCGCCCGATATCCGCACCGGACTGTATCCCTACCCCCGTTCCACCAGTGCACCACACGATGAGGAATCGACCCCACAGATACTGACCGCTCGCGTTGACGAACGCTACCTGACCTACCAAGGCTTCATTCGCAGCACGTTTGCACACCATGGCTCGATCATGTTCGTCGTGCCTACGGCGGTCGAGGTGACCCAAGCCGTGGAACAGTTAAGCCAAGGTATCGAAGACCGCCTGGTCGTCTTTTCACCGAATCAAACCAAGAAGCAGCGCGCCGCGGCCTACCAGAAATTCTCAGACCTCACCACCACCAAACTGATCATCACCACCCCTTCACACGCCTACCTCGAACGACCAGACCTGATCGCTATCGTCATCGAGCAAGCTGCAAGCGCCCACTACGTGACGCGTCAGCGCCCCTACCTCGACCACCGCGACGCGCTCATCGCGTACGCCCGCGTCTCGGGCCGTTCCATCCTACTTGGCGACATCGTGCACCGTAGTGAAGATGAAGCAAAACGACGACAAGAGCAATACCTCACCTACGGCGAAGAAGCGAAGCGCATCGCCTTTGCTGCCCCTCTGACGATCATCACCCAAAAAGATAAGCCGAAACCAGAGGTCCCCTTTCAGCTCTTTTCGAGAGAATTGCGAACGAGTGTCGAACGGGCGCTGGAGGCGCGAGGCCGCGTCTTCTTTTATGCGGCGCGCCGCGGCCTCGCGCCGGTCGTCACCTGCATTGACTGTGGGCACATCTTCCGCTGTCCAGACTCCAACACTCCTTTTTCTCTGGTGCGTACGGTAAAGGACGGAAAGGAGGAACGCTGGTTCGTCTCCGGCACTTCCGGTCGACGTATCCGCGCCGCGGATGTCTGTGCTGGCTGCGGCTCGTGGCGGTTGCGTGAGCGTGGTATCGGCATCCAGCAGGTACACGACGAATGGAAACAGCTTTTTCCAGACACTCCCGTCACCGTGCTCGACCACACGACCGCTGCCACTACCAAACAAGCCACCAAACTGGCCAGTGAATTCTTTGCCAAACGCTCGGGCGTGCTCATCGGCACGCAGATCGCTCTCCCCTTCATCACCGCGGGGGTGGATGTGAGCGCGGTCATCTCGCTCGACGCTGCTCGGTCGATCCCGACCTGGCGCGCCGATGAATCCCTCTTTCGTCTCCTGCTTCATTTACGTGAATGTACCGTGAAGGAGGTCATCGTGCAGACCCGCACTGAGACAGATAACTTACTCATCCACGCCACGCGGGGGGCAGTTGAGCGTTTTTATGATGACGAGATCGCCCTGCGCAAAATGCTCCAATATCCGCCGTACAGCACGTTCATTCTACTGACGTGGGTGGGCAGCAGCACCTCGGTCTTAGAGCTTGAAAAGCCTATTCTTTCGCTTCTCAAAAATGACTCGGTTCAGTATTACAACAATCCCAATTCGACCAGCAGCAAAACCTTGCGCCACGGCCTCATTCGAGTGGCTGCCGACGACACCGCGACCTACGCCTCACTTCTCCCGAAGCTGCGCGCCCTGCCACCGTACGTGAAGATCGAGATCGACCCAGAACGCATCGTCTAATTTGACAACTTTCAATTTATTTAGTTAAATTTAGCTAGATTTTTTCTTTCAAACAGACCAAGGAGGAAGTGATGGGAATCACAGAAAAGCAACTGAAACATCATGTCGAGTATTTTGTTGAACTCTTCAATCAGGGACAACTGGTGGCAGCCTGCTACTATCTCTACGCAAAGAATGCGCTAGTAGCGTACGAGACAACTACGGTCGTTGGTGTCGACAACATTTGCAACCACTATGAACGACTGAGATTCGAGAACATCACCAACCCGCTCGTTGTGTCGATGCGGATCAAAGATGACGGCACCGAGGCGCTGGTTCAGACGCAGTTCACCGTCGCCAAAAAGAATGGTGACACGTATGAATTCTATCGCGTTTGCCAAAGCTTGCTCTTCGGTCTTAAAGAAGAAGAATTGCTGCAGGTCATCGCCGAAGTCGGCATGACGCAGAAACAGCTCTGATCAAACCCCAGCGGTGGAGTGACCTAGGTAACTCCACCGCTTTTCTTTTTGGTATCATTCGGTATAGTAAAACGCATGAAGAAATTGGTGCCCCAAAATCACCCCGCCCTACACGATATTGCCGAGGAGATCACTCCGGAAGAATTTGCTGACGGTACCGTGAAGAAGCTTCTCGCCGGCATGCGAGCGGCTATTAAAACATACAACGTCGAAGGGTACGCGGCGGTTGCTATTGCCGCGCCGCAGGTAGGCGTCGCCAAGCGCATGTTCCTCATCGAAGACCAAAATCAGGAACGTGACGAGGCGCTCCCGACGATCATTGCCATCAACCCGCGGATCGTGAAGACCTCGAAGAAAATGCACCTGGTCGGCGAAGGTTGTCTCTCGGTGCCCAACCGCTACGGCGTGGTCGATCGCCACAAGAACGTCACGCTTGAAGCACTCGATGAGCAGGGCCAACCCTTCACCCGTGGCGCGGGAGGGCTTTTGGCGCAGATCATTCAACACGAGTGTGACCACCTCGACGGTACGCTCTTTGTCGATCGGGCGGAAAAGGTGTGGGACAAAGACGACCGACCAGCCGACATAAGTGAAGCACATGACTGATCTTAAATTCGTCTTTTTTGGTGGCGAACCACTGGCCGTACCAACGCTCGAGAAGCTTTCTGAAGCCGGACTTTCTCCCGCTCTCATAGTGTGCAACCCCGATCGCCCAGCCGGCCGCGGACAAAAGCTCACTCCCCCGCCCGCGAAGGAATGGGCGGAAGCGCACCAGATCCCAATTTTTCAGCCTACGAATTATAAAGATGGGGCGGCCCAGGCTTTCCTAAGCGCAGAATCATGGGACCTATTCGTGGTCGTGGCATACAATTTCATTTTGCCGGAATGGCTGCTGGGACTGCCGAAACACGGCGTTCTGAACGTGCACCCTTCCCTACTTCCCAAGCTGCGCGGAGCCAGCCCGATCCGCAGCGCTATCTTAGAGAACAAACCAGATGATGTCGGGGTCACCATCATGCTCATGGACAAGGAGATGGACCACGGGCCGATCATCGAGCAAGAAGAATTTTTTGTCTCTGAAGACACCTGGCCGATGAGCGGGCCAGTACTCGATGCGCAGCTTGCTGCTATGGGCGGAGAATTACTGGCAGAGGTGATACCAGCGTGGATCGCGGGAGAACTTTCACCACAGGAACAAGCGCATGAAATGGCGACCTACTGTCACAAGCTCACTAAGGAGCAGGGTGAGCTGGTGATCGATCCGTTCGAGCTGCCGGCCGGCGAAGCCGGCCGGCACGCCTGGCGGGTGATCTGCGCCTTTGCCGGCATTGGAGATGCATTTTTTAATTACGATGGAAAGCGAGTGAAGGTAAAGCAGGCGGAGTTTGCCGGAGGCAAACTCCGCCTATTGCGGGTCACTCCCGAAGGAAAGAAGGAAGTTGATTTTGCAGATTACTTACGATCAATAACGAAATAGCAAAAGGCCGGCGAGCTTCGCTCGCCGGCCTTTTTAATTTTCTCTACTCAGCATTCAGCATCTGCTCCTTCACCTCTCGTCCTCCCTGCTTTTGAAGAGTCTCTTGTTTTTCTTTCGCGCGACGGATCTCCTTATCTAGTTCATCGCGGACCTCATCGATCGCCTTTTCAAAACTCTCCTCAGTCGCTACGGCTCGGTATAAGTGGCCGTCGATGCTTAGGTTTACCTCAAGACGATGAACCTGGCCATTATTCTGCGGTGCGACTTTCTCAAATTCGACATCACAGATCACGTCACTGTTCTCTGGTATGTATTTCTCAAACGCAGCACATTTTTGCTCAACAATATCGGTGAGTGCTTGCGCTTCTGCTAGGCCATTGAATTTGTAGTTGATGTTTGGAAATGTCATAGAAACAAATTTACACTACTAACCCTCACATGAGGTACAGGTCGATCCTCCAACGTGCACTCGCGGTTTTGGCGCTTCGCTACTTGCGCCAAAATTCGCATAGTGTTCACGCATATACTCAATGATGTCGTCGGACTCGAACATTGAAACGTTCTTATCTTCGTCTACCAGATACGGCACCTGTGACTTCCCTCCCTTTTCCATTAGCTCAGCCAGGGCTGTTTCTGATTCATCAATATCGCGCAATTCCAGTGTAACTCCCAAATTATCTGCCATCTGCATCGTTCGCTGACAAAATGGGCACGTTGATCGCATGTAAAGTATAAGCATGTTTTCGCTCTCGTTAGTTGGTAACTTCTTACAGTATACTACGCGATCCGTCGGTCGGCCATTCACACCTCTGACCGGGAAACAATTTAAAATGGTGTCAATTATTTCCTGTGGTTGACCTTTGGTAATAAAGTGATACTTTTTGTTGAGGACCACCCACCAAAGGAGAAACTTGATGGATAAACTGACCTTTACCAACGCCAGAGCTTGGTTTCAAAGATCGCAAAAGATTCGTGATGAATACCTGAGATCACTCCTCGCTCATCTTGCAACCTACTGTGTCGACTCGCGCTCCAATATAAAGCCCCGTTCGACGCTCACGATATCAATTTTGACCTCCCTGTTGCTCTTTCTGATGTTCGAAGTCAGTCATGTCCTCAGTATGCATGAACTAGGACTAGCAAAGGGATGGATCCTCTACCGGCTACAGGGAAGCAACCTGTTTGTAGCTCTGGTGACGTACTTTCTCTTGCTTGCTCTGATCAGGATCTTCTTCATACTTCTCCAATTCATCCCTGATTCCTACCGGAAGATGAAAGAGGAAAATGAGCGAAACAGGATCGAAGATGAAAAAGACTAACCACACTCAAAAACACCCGATGTTCGGGTGTTTTTTTATATTGGTAGGCAACTTCCTATGAAATATATCAGGAGAGCTCGGTCTCGATCGCCAGCAGTCGATTGTACTTGGCGAGGCGTTCGCCGCGTGAAAGTGAACCGGTCTTGATACATTCCGCACCGGTACCCACAGCGAGGTCAGCAATGAAATCATCGGTCGTTTCTCCGGAACGGTGTGATACCACCACGCGGATGCCGTTGGCTTGCGCGAGACGAATACAGTCGAGCGTCTCGGTGAGGGTACCGATCTGGTTGACCTTGATGAGCACGGCCGTGCAAGCCTTTTCGGCGATCGCTCGCTCGAGACGCTTCGGGTTAGTCACTAAGAGATCATCACCAACGAGCATCAGGTCAGATTCAA
>CAZFSB010000017.1:5732-6860 GCA_964521645.1 uncultured Candidatus Saccharibacteria bacterium
CGTCTGGGGCAGGGTTGCGGTCATATTCGTCCACTCTGCCCAGTCGTCTTCAGCCAGACCGTCCTCAATAGAAATGACGTGGTACTTCTCGATCCATGACTGATAGTGTGTCATCAGTTCTTTAGCAGTGAGCACTTCCCCTTCCGGACTAAGCTCGTAGCGATTGGTTTCCGCGTTGTAGAATTCGCTCGCGGCGGTGTCGAGCGCGATCGAGACATCGGTGCCAGGCGTATACCCAGCGGCTTCAATGGCCTTAAGAATGTACGAAAATGCCTGGTCGTGACTGGTGACGCGGGGCGCAAAACCACCTTCGTCACCAACACTGGTCGACAGATCATCGGCGGCCAAAAGTTTCTTCAAAGCTTGGAAGATCTCCGCGCCCGCGCGCAGTTGCTCTCTGTACTCGGCGATACCGTGGGGTACCAGCATGAACTCCTGGCAAGAAAGACCTGAGTCACTATGTACACCACCGTTGAGGACATTGAACATTGGCACTGGAAGCGCTGACTTTTGTTCGGTCGCGAGGAGATCGTTGATGTGTTCATAGAGTGAGACGCCCTTTGCTATGGCGGCTGCGCGCGCGACTGCGAGTGAAATACCGAGAATGGCATTGGCGCCGAGGCGGCCCTTGTTCTCTGTCCCGTCAAGCGCCAGCATCGCGGCATCGACCGCTTTTTGATCGGTCGCCTCCAGTCCAACAACAGCCTCAGCCAGGACGGTGTTCACGTGTTCAACCGCGGTGAGCACACCCTTGCCACCGTAGCGAGCTTTGTCGCCATCACGCAACTCGACGGCTTCATGTACGCCGGTCGAGGCGCCTGAAGGCACCATCGCCTCAGCGGTCACGCCCCCCTCGAGCATGACCCGCACCGCGACGGTCGGATTACCACGTGAATCTAGTATCTCTCGCCCTGTAACTTGTTGGATCTGTACCATGAAATGTCTGTTCAAAATAATAATGAGGTGTGCAGTATACCATAAGGGGCGCGGCCGTAGGCCGCGCCCCGTTCCCCACCACCCGTCCCCAACCCCCCCAAAATCGTCCCCCGCCTCCCCGCCGGCAGCGAACTCCTCTTCCGCCAGCCCTCGCTCTGGGGCCGGTATCGCTGGCATATCGCCTCCGGGGCG
>CAZFSB010000017.1:6870-19805 GCA_964521645.1 uncultured Candidatus Saccharibacteria bacterium
TAAAACATTTTGGGGGGGGGCGCTCGCCCCCGCCCCTTTCCCCACCTCCCTTCCCCTACCCCAGCAAATTCTTCCCCGTCATCCCCTCCGGCTGCGCGAGCCCCATGACATGAAGCATGGTCGGCGCGATATCCGCAAGCGTGCCGTTTTGGAGCACTCCCTTCTTGAGCGTGACAATTGCCGGCACCAGGTTGGTCGTATGCGCCGTGTGAGTCTCTCCGGTCGAGCGATCGACGTTTTGCTCAGCATTTCCGTGGTCGGCCGTCACAAACACCACGCCGTTTTTAGCGAGCGTCGCTTCTACGACTCGCTTCAATTCTCTGTCCACTGTTTCTACTGCCACTTTGATCGCTTCCACATTCCCGGTGTGCCCCACCATATCGGCATTGGCAAAGTTGATAAAAAGGAAATCAGTTCCCTTCTCGATCTGCTCGACCGCTTTGTCAGCGATCTCTTTTGCCTTCATTTCTGGCGCCAAGTCATGTGTTTTCACTTTATTACTCTCCACCATGATGTGTTCCTCTCCCGGATACTGCCCCTCATGGAGACAATTCAAGAAATAGGTGGCGTGCGCGTATTTTTCAGTTTCCGCGATGTGCGCCTGGGTCAATCCGGCCAGTGACACTTCGTTTGCGAGCGTGGTATCGATATCAATCGGCGGGAACGCCACGTGCGCTGGTAGATTCTTGTCATACTGCGTGAGCGTCACGAAGCAGAGATTTTCGTTCTGCGCGTGCTCACACACCTTGCTGGCGAGCATGCGCGCACGGTCCGACCGAAAATTAAAGAAGAAGACGCCGTCGTTTGGCTGCACGGTGTAGTGATTGCCGTCATGGTCGAAGAACATCACCGGCTCCAGCTGCTCATCGACCACCCCCTCTTCATACAACTCCTGCATGATAGCCGACGGCTTGCAGGCGTGGTACTGCCGGTCACACACGCCTTCAAACACGGCCTTTTCGACTTTTTCCAAACGGTCCCAGTTGTTGTCACGGTCCATCGCGTACAGTCGGCCGGCAGCAGTGGCGATGAAACCAATTCCCAAGTCATCGATGACATCCTCCAGCTCGCGCAAGTACGCCGCAGCGCTACGCGGCCCAGTGTCTCGACCATCGGTAAAAGCGTGAATGGCGATCTTGGTGATGCCGGCTTCTTTTGCCGCTTTGAGAAACGCGAACAGGTGATCACTGTGACTATGGATACCACCGGAAGACACCAACCCCTGCACATGCAGCGTAGAATCGTACTGCTTCACGTGGTCAAACAGCTGCACAAAGGCTGGGTTGGTGGCAAACTCGTGATTCATCGCCGCTTTAGAGATGCGTACCAGGTCGGTGTCAATTATTTTGCCTGCGCCGATGGTCATATGCCCTACTTCGCTATTACCCATCTGTCCGGCTGGCAGACCGACACTGTCGGCACTAGCATCGAGAAGCGCGTGCGGGTAGGTGTTCCAAAGATGATCAAAGAAGGGTGTTGGTGCCTCGGCAATAGCGTTGTCTTCTACTTCATCTCGGTGTCCCCAGCCATCAAGCACAATGAGCACCGCCGGTATTTTTGGTAATTTATCCATATGTAAATGTGTGAGTGCATAGTATATACGAGACTGACCAACTAACAAAAAAGCTGCGCGGGAAAAGAAAATACCAGGTTAGTATTTATACTAACCTGGTATGAAGCGCCGCAACCTAGTGACCGCGCAGGTACACTGACTGAAACTGTGCGTATTCCGGAGATATCTTGGACCACGGATAGCAGCGGTGCCCTTCGAGCATGCACAGATACGAAGGCTGGAAACCTCGCACACTGGCCAAAGCCGCCACCGGGACCGCGACCGAACCCAGTTTAAACAGATACTCCCGAGCCGTGTGGACCGTCTTCCCTGAATGGATCGCATCGTCGACGAGAAGTACCCGCTTGCCCTCAATCAATTTTGAATGAGATCCGGGAATACCTTGGAGCACCTGTGGCGTACGCGAAGCACGAAATAGATCATGCCAAACGGCAGCGAGGAAGCGACGGGTGACCGACGAGCAACACTCGCTGACTCCCCTTTCTTCGTTTGAAAACCGACGTACCGTGATCGGTAAATGCGGCAGCTCAAGTTGTCGCGCGACCTGGTCGCCCACAAACCATCCACCACTTTCGATACTGACCACGCAGTCGACGCGAAGTTCTCTGACACGCTCAGCAAGCTGTTCGCATAGTACTTCCGCCTCCTGCAAGGTAATGAAACGGCTTTTCAGTGACATGAGACACCTCCAGATAAGATGAACAAAGATACTAACCGAGTAAACCGTACAACAAAAAACACATTTACACAACCCCTTGGGCGTGTCACGAGCCTAGAAATTCAGATACGTGATAGTGAGCTGGAGCACCGTCGCGAATGAGACCCAGAGTAGGTACGGGATGTTCACGTAGGCGACCATCGGCGCGTATTGGTATATGACCAAGAGCGCCCAGACCAAAGTGACCAACACCAAAATGATATCGACCGCGGCCAGTACGTTGCTCTGGAGGGCAAACTGCAGCGGGGTGAAGGCGAAGTTGAAGATGAGATTGAGAATGAACGGTAACAAGACCAGGAACGGAATGACCCCTTTGTAGTACAGGTATCCCACGTAACCAAAAGAGATAAAAATGATGACATAGAGCACGCTCCACACCGGCCCGAACAACCAACTCGGCGGCGCCCATTCCGGCTTGATAAGCGTCAGGTACCAGTTTGTCATTTGCATGTCTTAAGTATAGCAGACCGCGGCCACTCCCCTCAGCTGAGGTGGCGTGCTTAATTACGAAAATTCTCTTGGGAACTTCTACTTACCCACTGGTTCTAACCTCATGCTGAGTATCTTGGCGGAATACTCGGCATCTGACGGTCTATCAAACAGGAATTCTCCCGCAAATGGAGTGTTGCTCAGGAATAGAGGAAACCAGTATTCGTCATCAGACCACATCTGCGAAAAGGGTATCTCAGCAACCGAAAACCACTGTGGCCGCATTTCTTCCGACTCAGCTGGCTCGCCCGAAAAGGCGGTGAGTCTAAAGATGTGCACCTGCAGAACCGTATCGTCATTGGCAAAGGAAAACTCGAGGTACCCCGCCTCCTGGAGCTCCCCATCTTTTACACCAACCTCCTCATCGAGTTCGCGGCGGGCGGCCTGTTCGATCGATTCCCCTGCTTCTATCTTGCCACCAAACCCATTCCACCGCCCGGCCCCAAACCCCCGCTTCTTCATTCCCAGGAGAACCTGGTCGCCTTTCATCGGTATACACAGTGTGAGTTGTTTTTTCATAGTGCCCCATTATAGCAATTACCCCCTCCCTTCGCCCCCCTTTCAATACGAGACCTGGCCTGGCGTTTTCTATCCGCTAAAATTGTTAGATGGACTCAAACTTCTTCAGTATTCCCTACTGGACCCACGTGACTTCGCCATTCTCAAGATTCAAAATAGCATCAGCACACCCGGCATCTTGCGCGTAGCGTTGTACGGGCGAAGTGTACACAGTACCCTGTTCATCGGTGAGCTTTACGATCACGTCGTAATCCAGAGGGACGACATCACTTAACTTATGACTCAACTTATACAGTGAGTTACCAACCGAGCCCGATTCTTCCGTAAATGGAATAGTGAACTTGACCGGGATATCGGAGTTGATAAGTATCGTCTTGGCAGGCCGGAGCGGTACCTTACCTAAGTCGACCAGACTGGTCGTGAGCGGATCACGATAGAGCGACCCACTCTTGATCAGATCAAAGTGATTGGTATAGATCTTCAAACTCTGATCCTGATTTCTCCCAATGCCAGCCAACGGATAGATCTGACCGTACATATAACAGGGAATTCTGTATGAGTGGGGCTTTACTTTTGCCGTAGTGACATCATCGGTCGTGGCAGTAAATTCAAATGTACCGTCAGTATTGGCCGTAAGGAGAGTGGTGAGGAGGGTTGATGGTGGCACCACTCCCTTGATATCAACATTGGCAACTGGATCGCCAGTAAAGGCATGGACGAACTGGCCACGGATAGTAAGTAGGCTAAGGTCTACTGGTTCAGGTTCGGGTTCAGGCTCGGGTTCGGGAGCTGGTTCAGGCTCCGGCTCGGGTTCGGGAACTGGTTCGGGTTCAGAACAGGCTCCGAGGGTATCAAGATCATGGTTACTATGACCCAGTGGACCAACCGCGGTACAGGAAACAGTTAGTGTCTGACCGGTCGTATTCCCTCCTTCTCGATGGCAGATCTCTACCTGCTCACCCGGATATGGACATGTAAAGGCAAGCGCTGCGGTACTCACCACATCACTCGAATTTGAGAACTTCCACCCTGCCGCGCCATCACTCACTATCTGGGCGATGTTTGCGGATGATTTTTGATGATACGAGCACGTACCATCGCTACTACAATCGTTTTCCTGACTCGCCACCTCAAGCTGCGCAGCAACAATGTACTCAGTCCCCTGCCTCATGTAGCGATACTTGAATTCATCCTTATCAATCGGGTCTGACGGGAGTTCGCTGATATACTTTGGCACAAGGCCTGGTATCCACTCGGGATTTCCATTCACATACTCGATCCCGGCAACCCCCGGTGGAACACCATTGTTGTTTAAACTATAAGCGACGATCGCTTTTTCGATCTGGTCAACCTCCACCACACGTTTGGCATCCCGAGACTGGATCCGTGCATCATTGATACTCATGAACACGACAGATGCCAGAAGGCTAACGATGGAAACTGTAATGAGTAGCTCAACCAGGGTCAGTCCCTTGATTCTCAAGATCTTCCTTACGTATTTCATACAAAAATGATTTTAAGGGGGTTGCTTATGCTGTAAGTCTAGCACGCCAAAATCACCTGCTCGCAGGGTTGTGCAATCATGTCGCCAACCGCGGTGAATGAGTCAGCTACAAGCAAAAAAGTCACTCCGAGGACTACCTAGTAACACCCTCTCCTTCGTCCAGCAGATTTGCTACTGCCGGAAATACATACTGCTCGACGACCTGCTGGTAGCCACGCTGGTTGTAATGGATACCATCGGGAAGCTTGTTGGCTGTATCGAGGAAGAGGGCTTCGGTCAGGAACGGCACCAGGATGAGTCCGCGCTCGCTGGCGACTGTTTCGTACAAGGTGTCGAATCGCTCTTTATAATCCACCCCAGCGTTGATTGGTGCCTGCATCTTCAGGAGCAGTACCTGCGGCGGCGCTTCACCACTTTGCAGTATGTCTATCGTCGCGAGGATGTTCTTTTCTGTTTCCTCGATCGGTAGCGCGCGAAGGGCGTCGTTACCACCGATCCCAACGATGACGATGTCGGGGTTTTGCGAGCGAATGAAATTCGCTCGCTCCAAATTACCCCGGGTGGTCTCACCACTAACTCCGGCATTGATGACCGACACCAAGTAACCAGCTTGCAGCAGCGCGGCTTCGAGCTGCGCTGGGTACGCCTCATTTTGCAACACCCCATACCCCGCTGTGAGACTGTCACCAAAAGCAATGATCTTGATCGAATCCTCAGACGATACTACAGGCGGGACCATTTCAGCCTTCGGAGAAGGAACGTCACCACTCCCAAGGAACCACCACCCCATTCCACCAAGAAGGAGCAGCACCAAACTAGTGATCCAAATTCGTTTATTCATAAGACAATAATTCACGCAGAGGCATCGTGTCGGTTTTGTATAAATATAACGCGATACCCATAATGAAGAAAATGATCAAGCCGAGACCAGCGATGAGTTCTCCGTCAAACAGCACCACTGATTCAAGTTCTAAGAAGTTGGCACTAATGAGGGCAGTGGCGAGTACGCCGAACCCGTAGGCAAGGATCGCCGCGACTAGCGTAACTGACACGGTCTCTAAGAGATACTGCCAAAAACTTTCTCGCCGACTGAGACCAAGCGCCCGGAAACGCGCACCCTCGCGGCGGCGAGTAGCGTATGAAGACACCACCAGCATGGCAATGAGAAGGGTCGCGATAAAGAGCGGCGGGATAGTAACGACCAACACGAGTACCAGGAGCGTGCCGACGATCTGAAGCAGGAGTGGACCAAGCGACTGCGTTTCTATCAGTGACACATTTGGCATGGTGGCCGCAAGGAAGCGCCCGAGTTCGGCCTGTCGCTCTGGCTCGTAGTACGCGTACCCAAAATAGACATCGGGAAACTGCCCGATATCTTCTGGCGACAAGACAAAGTAGAAGAATGGCAGACCCGAACGCGAGTCGGTACTTCGCAAGCTCGTCACCGTACCAGACACCTCAAAGCCTTGAATGAAAAAGACGACGGTTGAACCGAGTGAGATGTTGGCCTGCTTGGCAAAGTCCTCGTCGACCGAGATCTCGCCCGGAGCACCATTTGACCATTCCCCTTTGGTGATCGACTCACTGGAAAGTAGGTCACGTCGGGCGGTGAGGTTGAACTCTCGACCCAACTCACCAGAGATGTCGGTGTTGCCGGCTTCGATCTCTGCTTGGATCATCACGCCATCGATCGCAACAATACGGGCACGAATGTTTGAGAACAGTTCCAACTCTGGAAAGGCCGTCACGACTTGGTCTTTTTGTGAGGGCTGGATATCGAGCACGTACGTTGAGGGAACCGTTTCACTCAGGTCATTGACCAAAAACCGCTCTAGTGAGACCTGGAGTAACGCCAAGCTGCACAGCGCTGTCAGAGCCACAAAGAGCGAGGTGAACGACACCACCCCAAAGAGTCCGTCGGCATGCTTTTGACTGATGATGCTGCGCAGGAAGAAATTCGCGCGGGCGCGCAGCGCGTAAATACGACTAAAGACAAACGTGTACAAAGCAGCAATAGCGACATAGGCCAAGGCGATAGCCCCAATGACGAGCAGACCCTCGGTTATGCTCTTCAGTAGGAAGGCAGCGAGAGCGATGAGTGGCGTAAGTGTGGAAACAGTGATGAAGATCAATGACCGAATAGAACTTCGCTTGGCGAGAGACGAGCCGCCACCAATGAGGATCTGCTTAGGATTCAAAGAGAGACTCTTGCGGACAGCCGGAACAAAAGACATGAGCGCGATCACGACGATCAGTACCGCGGTGATGCTGCTGTAGAAGAGCAGATCGGGTGTCGGTAACTCTATTAAAAACTCCGCCGAGACAAATGCCTGGATCCATCCAAAGAGCAGCGTTCCGAGACCGATGCCAATGAGGCTGGCGAAGAGTACCACGTAGCCTAACGCCGCTCCCAACACGTAGACCAGCTTGCTCTTAGTGAGACCAAGCGCGAGCAAGACCGCCAGACTCTTTCGCTCGATGGTCACCAGATACAGAACACTGGCGTACACATTGACCGCCGCCAAAACGGCGGTGATAAGGACCGCGATTACCAAAAAATCAGACACGGTCGCCAGACCAAACTGCAGCCCGCGCTGGTCTAGACCAGCGATATCGACATCTACGGCGGGGTTAGTCTCTTCGAGCTCTCGAAGGGATTCGATGTCAGTGGACGTCAACCCCGGGACCGCGGCAGCGTACACGTACTCGGCCCGCAGCAGCTGCGGATCAATGGCGGCTTGAGCAAAACTACCCTGACTCATGAATGCTTTGGGCAGAAACTGGAATCCCCCAAACAGTGAAGTTGGTTCAGCCAGGACGACCTCCGACACTACCAGTGACACCGCGCCAAACGACACCCTGTCCCCCCGTTCTACCCCCAGGCGGGCGAGCCCTGCTTCATCCAGCAGAAGCTCTCCGTCAGTCACGCCGGTATACACACTGTCGCGCAAGAGTATTTCACCATACAGGGGAAAGGCAGTGTCCACCACCTCGATCGTGAAGGGTGCGGTAGCAGTCTCGCTCTGCAGTGTGCCAGAAAAAGACAGCTGTTCTGACACCGCTATTGGTTCGATGCCGGCTGTTCTAAACAGGTCTTTCCCGGCGATCGGTGACGCACTCTCGAACACCACATCACCTCCCTGCAATTCTCGTGCCTGCTCAGCCAGCAAGTTTGCGCTCGCACCCGTCAGTAGCAAGATGAGCATCATCACAATGCTGGTGATAGCTAGAGAGAGGAATGGCAGCACAAATCGTCGCCACTCACGCCGGACGATCCGCCTACTATAGAGAAATATGAGTTTACTTCCGCTCATGCAGTGTCTTGTCTCTTAATTCAAAAACTCTGTCCATTCGGTCGGCGATCGACTCGTCGTGCGTAATGATGACCAAGGTCGTGTCGACTTCTGCCACCGCTTCAAGCAGCATCAATAAGACCTTTTCGCCCGTAGCGCGGTCTAGGCTTCCGGTTGGCTCATCGGCCAAGATAAGGGCTGGCTTACTCATCAGCGCACGTCCGATAGCAACTCGTTGCTTCTCACCCCCAGACAGAGTCTGTGGTAACGCGTTCTGACGCTCAGACAGACCGAGGTTATTCACCAGCGTTACCAGCTCCGCTTCCGACACCGCTCGCTTCCCGATCTCTAGTGGAGCAACGATGTTTTCCTTGGCGGTGAACGGTGATATCAACTCGAACGACTGAAAGATGAAACCGATCTGTTCATTACGAAACCTCGCCTGCTCGTGTTCACTGAGCGTGTCTATCCTCTGCCCCGCTACGACGATCGTGCCGCTGCTCGGCGTGTCGAGTAAACCGATAAGCGACAGCAGCGTAGACTTACCCGACCCCGAGGGACCAATGATCGCCACCTTCTCTCCTTTCCGCACCGTGCAGGATATCCCTTCTAGTATTTGCAGCGGCCCGCGGGGCGTCGCAAATGACTTACTGACATGCTCAAGTTTTAAAATTATGTCTGTCTCTTCCATGTTGCTAGTGTATCACTTGCCACAAGATCATACATCTTATGACGGATGGCGGACCTTAATAGAGCGGTGAGTACAGGAATTACCATCACCCATCTCGATTTGAGTAGTGCAATGGACACGATCCATCATGATGTTCTCCTTTCATACTGTCGAGATATCAAATGTAAGTATTATCCATAGCAAATCTCCTTTAAAAAACTGGCCACAAGGTTTACGAAAAAACAACCTTCATCCTTTGCAAAGAGGATCTTAAAATTTTTTCCCGGACAAGGTTTTGTCGACGAAAAAAGGCACCGTTGAAATTATCTCTGGTGCCCTTGCCTAGGGTGGTAGTTCGATCACAAAACTTCAAAGAGATGGAACACAAACGACCCGCTCTTCAATTGATAAGTGCCGATGAACCTTCTATCAGCTTCAACGATGTGATGTCCAGTGCCAAAAATGTGAAAAACTCTTTTTACATCTTTGTTCGCTGGGTCTACCATCGCCCAGATGCACGGCTGTTCAAATTGTGTCTGCACCGACAGGATTTCTGCTCCCAAAGGCATCTCGACGACTTGCTCATCAACTGTCTTCAAAGGAAACTTCCAGATAGTTTTACTCACAATTTCCCTCCTCAAAGTAAAAGAACAAAAATACTATATAATATATCCCAGTTTTGTCAAAGTTAATTTTCCCGGGCAGGAACTTCTCTTGTTACGAGCGCAATCCGAAGAAGCTTTACGTTCACAAATAGTATCTCAAATTGATACTACAGCTCGCTTCTCTACATCACTCTTAGTCTATCTATTTATTATACGAGGAGTACACTTACTAGTGAGATTAAAATTTATTCCTCATTTATTAGAATTTAGTTAAGATATATTTTAAATTTATGTTAACAAACATTGCTATAGTTCTAATTGTCCTTTGGCTTCTCGGTATGGTTTCATCCTATACGATTGGTGGTTTTATCCATATCCTTCTTGTAATTGCAATAATCATGATCGTGATTCGTTTAATTAAAGGAGAAAAAATACTCTAGTCTAAGGGATAATAAAGTAAAAAGCGCACAATATTGTGCGTTTTTACTTTCTTGCTCCGTCTATATGATGAAATCCGAACATATTTCCAGTCGCGAAGCGACTGACTTCGCACGCTCCGCGTGCGTGGTGGCTTTGAACTAAATCGTACGCTCCGCTCGCGTGGTGACTCGATACGCGCCTCCTTCCGCCTCCACTGTCGTTCCGGCGGTACGCCCTCCAGAAAAATCCTTTGCAGTATTCCTTTTTCTTTTTTGGCGGGGGATACTTTTTTGGATATGGAAAAGGATTTTTCTTCCGGGCGTTCTTCCACTAAATCGTGGAAGAAGAAAGGCGCTTCCAATGCGGTGCCTCGTGCCATCTTTCCTCGCTAGTGGTTGTCCAGAGGCTAAAGGGTTGGCACCCTCGGCATCCGCCTCGGGCTATTTCCCCTAGGGCTACGAGCGCCTAGATGCCTAGGAGTGTCGCTATTCCTCGCAAATGCGCCCTGCTGGGCGCTTGCTCGGGCGACACACAGTTTGGGGGAAGGAAGGAATCCTTCCCCCAGCTTCGGGCTCCTCCTCGCAGAGGTCGTATTACGTCTACGGTGCTATACAAACAACAAGATACGTCGAGATTTCCTACATCGCTTTAACGTGCCTTCGGAGTCCGCCTCGCACAACCCCCATCCTCGTTTTCAAAATAGCGTTTGTGGTGTCGCTTCCGCTACTGGAGTTTTGTATTGCAAAAGAGGGTCGGCGCTCGTCCTTTAGCCCTGGACGCTCCTAGCGGAAATAGCCCGAGGCTCAACAACGTATGTGCTTGCCCCATGCCGTGTTGGTACACGGCTCCCACCCGTGCGCGCACAAACACCGCCCGCTGACGCGGGCGGTGTTACTCCCTTTTTACACCTCAAGTTTAAATGATATGTTCTTTTCAACCCACTCAAGACCTTTTCTTGTCAGTTGTGCAGAATCATTTCTAAAATCAAGGATGCTGTCTTTATTCAAACTCTGCAGCTGTTTACGTAGAACTCCTTTATTGGTGTACTCTGTCCAATCCACCAAATTGTCGAGTGAAATTGTTTCGGGATATTTCTGATAGCAAAAAACTACAACCTTTGTTTTTGCGTCTAGTTTTGGGTTAAGACATTTCAAACGACCCCCGATTTCCTCAACAATTGGCACTTTGCGTTCAATAATCTTTTTTATTTCTGCCTGTGCAGCTGCGGGACTCATCTGGGTCTCTAGACGAATAAGCTCAGCCACGATCCAATTTGCCGCGTTGAGCACAAAAGTAGAATCCATTTCATTCACATCAATTGTGCCCAGATGTCCAACGTTCCTATCGTTACGAAAATCCATAACCAACTCTGCAAGAATGGGAATCTGAAGACGTAGTGATTTAGACAGCGCTGTATTTTGTGCAGCGTGGTTCACTATCTGTTTTCTGTTTAATTGAGTGCCAACAGGCGTAAACGCATTGGTATCCTTATGCTCCACAATACGCAAAACTGCTTCACCAAAGCGACCTCCATTCAGCTGGGCCGGTTCCCATTTACCAAGGAAATACTGTTGATGCAGTTTTTGAAATTCTGTCTGCAATGACGTAACGAGATCGTTCGGTAGATTGCTCAAATGTTGTGTTAATGGATTCATGGCGGAAACTTACAAAGCGAGCGCTATCACTTCCTCTGCTAGTTTGTTGAGGGCTCCTGGCCTAAGAGAAAAGAGGGGATCTTTTCCTTTGCCTGTATTACGAATGTCAACGTATTTATTCGGATTCTTCTTATTTCCTTTAATGTTCTTCACGAAATGGTCAGTAGGAATATCCCACTCCTTTGCAGTCGCAAGCAACTTTGACCCTTTCACATCTTTTTTATCAAGAAGCACTTTGTAGCCGAATAGCATAGCCTGTGCGAGTTTTCGTTGCTGTTCTGAATTTTTCACGTCGTTCACTTTTACTCGTAGCTTGAGGTCTTCGCCATCTATTTCGTAAATCTCTAATAGCTGTTCTTGTGTAACGGGCAAGGAACTCAAAACCGTAGAGCTTTTTGCAGTGGATGATGTATCTGTTGTTGTATCTGTTTTTGTTGAAGCTTCTTTTGAAGTATGCGGCTGGCTCTGTTCGGGAAGCGTTTTTGTAAGTAAACGCTCGAGAACAGCACCGAAAGCAACAGCTTTTAGTTCTTTGTCTTGTACTTCGTCAACCGCTTCCAGTGCCAAAGTGATTTGCTTTTTTATATCTTGTGAGTCCATACAATGTTTAGTTATCTATTAACGCGTCAAAGAACTCTTCTCCTGTTTGCGTAAGATCACAAGAGTCATCATCAAGAATGCGGATAAGCGTGTCTTTTGCACGAGTCAGGTAGACCGCTGCGTACTTTCCATTCATTTTTGCATCTTGCCACGCATTCTTAATTTCATTCTTTTGAACGCGTTGTCCAAGGATTTTCTCGTGGTAACCTACAATAGCTGCAACTTGTTCTTGCCCGTTAAATTTTTTGCCTTTCACGATTTCTCGGAGTGTCTTTTCCTTTTTACCCATGCTTACTACAGGTGTATTGCTGTGAAGCACCAAAGCTTCAAGCGCTTCAACACGGGACTCCAACTCGGATATGCGTTGTTCGGATGTTTTCATATTTTGTTACTTAGTATTGGTAAATTTTTCAAGAAGTTCAGGAATACGATAAGGGGGCAGGACATACTTTTTGCCGTCCTTGCCTTTTTTGATCTTACGCCCGTCAAAGAGAGTCTTAACTGCTGACTTTGTCGAACCTTCAGTCATCACTTGAGTCGCAATCATCTCGGAAGGTGCGAGTCCGTCCACATCATCAAACAGCAGTGCGCGGGCTTTGCTAGCTGCCAACAGAATTTCCACCTTTGAGTTATTATCAAGCTTAGAGAAGGGTGGAAGAAATTCGAACTCCTTCGAGTCCTTCACAATCCTAATGAAGGGACTGACCAGTGCAGCCAGCTGCTCACGATCAGTCGCTGCGTCGTCAACAAGAAGCGAATCGAGTGGGTTTGGTTTTGTAGTCATATGAAAAGTTGGTTAGTCATTACATCTTTCAGTATACATAGATGCTTCTAAGATGCAAGTACATCAAAGGGCGTGGTTTGATCTCGGGAGCTTAAGCTAGAATTT
>CAZFSB010000018.1:0-5916 GCA_964521645.1 uncultured Candidatus Saccharibacteria bacterium
CTTGGTCGTTGTGAAGGAGCATCACGTTTGGTTCAGGTCGTGCCAACCAAAATAAAACTGACGAAACTATCAACCCGATCAATATTACTAGTAGCAGGGTCTTATTCTTCCAGGACATACGCCAATGATAACAGGCCAGCTTCAAAATGTGTCGGGGTGATTGACGAGCATAAACTCCGGTATATACTCACGGCTAGTTTTGTTACCCAAGGAGTGCCCTATGAACACCATGCAGGAAATGCTCCTTAGCATGCTGAGGAACCCTTTGTTTAAGTACTTTCTATTTTCACCAACCCTGAGGTATCTGATCAAACAGCTTCAGATCGATATGATCTCACCGGTCGTTCGGGGATACACAGGCCGGGATATGTTGCTCGAAGTTGAGCGGAAATTGTCTGAAGAATGGAAGCTGGCTTTCTTTGCAGAGACCAATTTCTATCGAAGGATGGTCCGAGACGGACTCATCACTGAGTCACAGTTTCGTCGGCTGGAACGCGAATTGGATCGGTTCAGACATGAACTACTGGTAGTGCCGGCAGCAGAACAAACACCGGCCATCTATCAAACAGCAGACGGGTTCGATCAGGTCATCAGTTCCGCGCGAGACATTCCAATTTCGAATGACATACGACTGTCGGTGAGTATCATGTATAAAAAACCAACCCCTCTCCCCTGGGAGCTTGATCCGGATTTCTTCGAGAAACACCCCCCGGAGAATCAGACCCTGCATGATCTACACCACAGAGAGCTTAAGATAGCTTGGTATCACCGTCTTTGGGGAACTCTCGCTGCAGAGATGCGGTGAAACGAAGGGCCGGCACACAAAGTGTGCCGGCCCTTTTCTTTTTGTCTTCTTTTTTGCTCGACCTAGTGCAGGTGCTGCTTCCTCAGCATTTCAATACTCGCCTTTTCTTCTTCAGTGAGCGGCTCACCTTCTTCCAGTCTCTTGAGGATGCGATGAAACTTTTCCAACCCTAACTCATCCTTCAAATTCTCGATTGCTTCTCTTTTGTCTTTCTCTGCTTCTCTGGTGCCTCGCAGATCAATATTATTAAATGGTTCGTATCTCATAGTCTCTGTTACTACCTACTATGAAATTAATTGTACCAGAGAACTAGGCTGTTCTGGTGAGATAGATAGAAAGCGCGACAGTGTCTGTGTTGGCCACGATAATGCCGCGGTCGGAAATGTAGAAAAAGGCTTCGTCGATGGAAAAACGTTGCAGCTTGATACCGAGCGCATTGGTGATGTTGTTCTGATAGAACAGTTTGCCGGTGATGGTCATTCCGGAAAAGTTGCCGTAGGCGTCTTGGGTAAACGAGACCGGAGCGTCGTGCTCGCTCGTGAAAAAGTTATCATTGGTGTAGACAGCAGGGATGGCGGCAGACACAGGCAAAGCCGCCACCTCCAGGATGAGGCTTCCCAGCACTATCAGAAGTACGAGCTGCCGTTTCATATGCCCGAACTATATTACTGGTTTGGATTTTGACAAGGGAAAAGCGGCGGGCCCGGAGGGCCCGCCGCTTTTTTCTTCTTCCTTTTCCTATTTATGAGTCGGTGGTTGCTTGGAGCGGATCGTACCGTAAATGAGCGTCCCGATGAACATTCCCGCAATAGCGTAGAAGAGCGGCCAATTGCCCGTCCCTACCGCCGCCAGAGATGTCGCTGGGCAGATACCCGAGATCCCCCATCCAATGCCGAAGATGATTGCCCCGACAATCGTGCGGCCGGTCACCGGGAAACCATCGTGACCGTCGAAGCTATCGCCAAAGGGTGGCTTGCGGAGCAAACGCGGCACCAGCTGGTAGACCAGTAGCGTGACCAAAAGTGCCACTCCAATGACCAAAATGAGTCCCAGGTCTTCCAGACGCAAGAATGAAAGCACGATCTCTGGCTTGGTCGCGCCGGCAAACGCCAGGCCAAAACCAAAGAGGAGACCGCCGATGTACATAGTGAGCTTTACCATACCAAGAGCTTACTCGTGAGTAATGCGACCACTATTGCGGTCGTGAGAAAAGTAGCAGTAGCAATGAGTGACACCTTCTCGAGTGAAGCGATGCCGCAGATGCCGTGACCAGAGGTACAGCCGCCCGACATACGCGTACCGATACCAACGAGCACGCCACCAACGAGAAGCTGCCACCACGGAACGGCCGTGACTGCCTCTGGGCCGTAGAGCAATAAGTAGACAAGACCGCCGGAGACGAGACCGCCGACCAAAAACCATTTCCAGCCACGGGACTCGCGGTACCAGTTGGTCTGAAAAAACCAACCCTTATGAACGTATGACCACGCCGTCGTATAGAAGGAGGAAACTCCTACCACTAAACCAGTAAAAATGAACGGGATGGCAATACCAATACCGACCAAGAGCCCCCCGAGCGCGTAGTTGGTAACCCCTAACGGAAAGAATGTTTCTAACATATACTCCAATTATACCCTCTATCGAGCCCCTTGGCGCTTGCTCTCTCTGAACAACCAGACCAGAAAATACCTTGCAAACTAATAGTGGTGTGGTACATTTTGATGAATCGCGGGACGGCGAACATTTTTTAGTACGCGCTCTCTCCTTTTATCACTTAACCAAATCAATTTGCGAACACCACAA
This sequence comes from uncultured Candidatus Saccharibacteria bacterium, assembly GCA_964521645.1. Classification (GTDB taxonomy): domain Bacteria; phylum Patescibacteriota; class Minisyncoccia; order Phycocordibacterales; family UBA918; genus OLB19. The sequence goes on from CAZFSB010000018.1 coordinate 2,609, forward strand.
AAGCAGTTTTCCGGAAAGGATACCCGAACGAGGATCAATCAGGCCATTCGTGCGTCTGAACTTCGCGTCATCGGCCCAGAAGGTGAAAACTTAGGCACTCTCTCCCTCGCAAACGCTCTCAAGGAAGCGGAAAAGTTCAAACTCGACCTGATTGAGATCTCTCCCAACGCCAAGCCTCCAGTAGCGAAGATCGCTGATTTCGGACAGTACCGCTACGAAACCAAGCGTAAGGCGAGCAAGGCGAAAGCGAAAGCACACGTCACCGAGACCAAGAGTGTCCAGGTGAAGATCGGCACCGGTGAACACGATCAGCAACTGAAGGCTAAACGAGCGGCTGAGTGGCTCGAGGAGGGGCACCGCGTGAAAGTGGACCTCTTTCTCTGGGGACGCTACAAGTACATGGAAGCCGACTTCCTCAAAGAACGTCTCGAACGATTTCTCAAGATCATTCCCGCTGAGTACAAGATCGCGGACGAGGTTAAAAAGAGTCCGAAAGGGTTCACTACCACCCTTGAACGTGTCCCGGGAGGTGGAAAGGTGCACAAGCCTAAGGTGCTCGAAGAAGTGAAAAAAGAACCAGAAAAGAAGAAAGCTGCTACCGATAAGCCTGAGGTCAAGACGAAGAAGAAATCGCTAGACGATCTGTTGGAGTCGGGGATGATCTGATTCTTGGTAAAAAGCCGGCCAGGCGCTTCGCGCCCGGCCGGCTTTTATTATAAAAAACCGGGCAGATAGTATCTGCCCGGTGCGCAACATTGCGTTGCTTAGGAAGTACCGGTCTTTCGGCGACGCAGCGCAACCATGCCAAGGAGGCCGCCGCCCAAGAGAGCGAGCGAAGCCGGCTCAGGCACGTTCGTGTGCGTATTTGGTACCAAGATCTTGCCTGCAGCATAGTGCTGATACGGGTCAACCGCAACACCAAAATTCGTGTTGAAGGCATAGACCCAAGTACCACCATCTTTGCCGTCTTTGGCGTAGAAGTCACCCCACATCGGCGCCCGATCGGAAACGATCGTAAACGAGTTGAGCAGATCGCCATCGTCAAACTTCAGACCGTAAATGGAACCCGGAATGCCAGGGCTTGAACCACCTTCATCACCCCACAGACCCAGCACCCAGCCTTCGGTCGTACCGGCAAAGATATTGGCTTCGGTAAAGTTGCCGCTGACCTGAAAGTCGATATGCGAAAGCTCTTTGCTGTCGACGTTGAAGTCATAGTCATACTGCCAGAGCCCACTTTCGAGCTGGACAACAGACCAACTGAGTGTAGCTCCGCCATCGTCCCAGGCGGCGGTAGCGGTCATCCCCCCGCCGTCACTTGAATCGATGCTGCCGGACATGACCATCGCATGCGCGAAGTTCATGGACCAGAACGCCAGAAAAGCCAAAACGAGTTTTCCTATCATTACCTACTCCCCAAAAGTTTGAAAGAACAAACACACCCCATGTGTGCCGGGGCATTCTGCCACAGACATTTGATAATGTACAGGGGATATGAACGACAGAAGCTGGACTTTTGGGCTGTAATACGGTATATTTTGCCCACTTTGCCACTTCCCTTGTGGCCGAAGCCCGATCAAAAAAATTGCAATTTTATGAAAACAAACAAGTCATTCACCAAGCGCATTAAGGTGACCAAGAACGGCAAGCTCGTCGCGCGCAAGCCAGGTCAGAACCACTTCAATGCCCGCCAGACTGGTCGCGAGCGACTCGCGCGCAAGCGCACCCAGCTGCTCACTCTGAGCAAGCGCATTACTCGCCGCTTCCTGCCAAAAACAGGCGCTTAATTATTCAGTAATCGACACAATATGGCACGTGTAAAAGGAGGCCTGATGGCCCAAAAGCGCCGACGCAATATCCTCGATGAAGTGAAGGGATACCGTCTCCAGCGCTCCAAGAAGAAGCGAGTGGCTCGCGAAGCGATCTACCACGCCCAGCTGCATTCATTTGCGCACCGCAAGGACAAGAAGAACGACTTCCGTCGTCTCTGGACCGTCCGCATCAACGCTGCTCTGATGGCCCACGGCCTCAAATACAGCCGCTTCATCAATGCACTCAAGACCAAGAAGATCGAGCTCGACCGCAAAGTCCTCGCGACTCTCGCCGTAGAGAATCCAGAAGCATTCGATCGTATCGTTGCTCAGGTTGCGAAGTAAATCTCAAACTAAAAGGCCGGCCCCGAAGGGGCCGGCCTTTTTATGTACGCAAGCAAAGATTTAACCAGTTCCAGGAATTCGCGCTAGTAAGGGCGCGAATTCGGAACGAAATTCGCAATAGTCGCTTACGCTCGTTTGCTCATTTCAGAAATCTATCTCCACCTCGGCATTCGCCTCCGGGGCAATAGCATTCACCCCAAGGTAGTCACGCAAGCGTTGAGTGAGGAAGAGCGATGCCTTTTCCTCCCCCATCGCGACGAAAACCTGCTTCGGTTGGTGGTGCTCAGTCCCCTTGTGTACTAAATTGACCAGCTGATCACGGTCGGCGTGCCCAGAGTAGCCGCGGATGGTCTCAATCTGCGCCTTTACCTTTACCTCCATGCCGTCGATCCACACGCGCTTCGCGCCATCCTGGAGCAAGCGCCCAATACTTCCAACAGTCTGATACCCCACGAGGAGCAGCGTCGTATTGTGGTCATCGAGGTACTGCTTTTCGTGTTGACGAATACGCCCACCGTGGCTCATGCCTGAGCCGGCGATGATGATCTTCGCCCCCTGGTGCCGCGCGATCATACTCGATTCTTTCATGGTCTCCGTGAAGGAGAGTCCGTCAAAGGCGAAGATATCATCGCCGGCCTTGATCTGTTCCTGCACCTCTGGCTTCAGGTACTCAACGGAGTCTCGGTATATCTCTGTCACCTTGATAGCGAGCGGTGAATCGAGAAAGGTCTTGATGGCCGGCACCTCGCCTGACTCAATGAGGTTGTTTATTTCAAATAGTATTCCCTGGGTGCGCTCGAGTGAAAAGGCCGGGATAATGAGTGTGCCGTGTTCTCGCACTGTCTTACGAATGAAATGCGCGAGCATGGCGGTACGTTCCTCCACCTCCTCATGCACCCGGTCACCATACACACTCTCCATCACCAGGTAGTCATATCCCTCTGGTATCTCTGGCTTGCCCATGAGCGGTTGGGGCACATTGCCGATGTCACCAGTGAAAACGACTTTTTTATCACCACGGGTGAAATGCACCATGGCCGACCCAAGGATATGCCCCGCGTCGGTAAGCTCCGCCTCTACTCCGTCGGCGAGCGCTATCTTGTGATGATAATTAACTGTCTGCCACAGCGAGAGAGCCTGATCGATATCGGA
>CAZFSB010000018.1:5926-19605 GCA_964521645.1 uncultured Candidatus Saccharibacteria bacterium
TGCGCATTGAGTGGCACATGTCCATCACGTTCCGCCTCGTACTCCATGATCTTGAGCGCGTCATCAAACATGATCGTCGCTAGTTCTCGGGTTGGTTTGGTCGAATAGATGACCCCCGCAAAACCGTCTTTGACCAATTTCGGAATACGTCCGATGTGGTCGGCATGCGCATGGGTCACAAAGAGTGCATCCACGTGAGCTGGGTCATAGGAAAAAGGCTGACCATTCTTTTCGTCTGCAAAGTCACTCCCCTGCTCTAGCCCACAGTCGATCAAGACTGCCACCTTCCCGGTATCGAGCATGAAATTTGCTCCGGTCACCGAACCAACCCCTCCGTAAAATCCTAATGTTGCGCTCATATCACTTCATTCTATATGTCTGTAACAGAAAATGTGCTAGTAATCCCCCGCTAAAGCCAAGGAATAGGTCGAGGGTGGTGTCTACCGCATAGGCGGTAACGTCATACAGGCCGGCCGCCCGTTCAAAGATCTCCCAGCTGGCCGTAATAAGGAGTAGCGTCAGCAAGACGGTCTTAAAGGTTGGCCGGTAGAGAAACCAGCGATTCGCTGAAAATGCGTGCACACCCAGGCCGATGAGTACCCCGCCCCACAGGTGCATGAATATGTCGAACCACCAATACCACCAGTAGAGTGAAAGCGCCATCGCTACCGCATGGACGAACGCAAAGAGGGTAGCAAACACCAGAAAGAATATGACGATACCGTGTACCATGTTGTTCTATAGTAGCACGGAAAAAGCTCCCTGGAGGGGGAGCCTTTTCGATGGAACCACTCGTATGCTCCTGATGCAAAACACCAGGTGGGCGCCGTTTCTGGCGGGATTATTCGAAATCTCTTGCGAGTTCTCGGCACCTACCACGACTGCTGGCAGCCCTATACATATGTAATCAGAACATACGTATATGGTTCCACTTTCTACTATATCACAAAACGGCCGGGTGCGAAGCACCCGGCCGTCTGATAAGAAAATACGAAATTACTCGCCTTTTCCGTCAAGGTTCACATCATACATGATGCGCTCCTGGGCGGTGGTGTACTTCATGATCTCATCCTCCTTGAACCAGATCTTGATCTCGCGTTCGGCTTCCTCTGGAGACTCTGATTGGTGGACGAGGTTTCGCACGGCTCGGTTCTCGTAGGTAGAGTGCGCAAATGAGTCAACGGTGTAGTCTCCACGAATCGTTCCCACATCTGAGGTGGCTGGCTCGGTCGAACCAACGATCTTGGTTACCACGGCCGCGGCTTTGTTGCCCTCTAGTACCAAAGCGACGATCGGGCTGGCCTGCATGTAGATAACCACGGTACGGATGATATCCTTCCCGTATTCAATGGCCTCTTTCTCGATCGGCTTTCCCTGCTCGGTAAGGTCCTTAACAATGCCCTGCCCCTTCTTCTCGTACCACGCGTCGTCTTTGTTGTAGTGCTCGAGCAGCTGTGCCTCGGTGGCATTGAGCATTTTCATCGCGCTGATCTTGAGGCCTGTGCGCTCGAAACGCTTGATGATCTCACCGACCAAGCTACGCTGCACCGCGTCGGTCTTAAGTAGGACGAGCGAACGCTCTTGATTTGGACGTTTATTCATAGGTATTCATTTAAAAAATATGGCAGCAGTATAGCAAAAAATCTGGAAAAAACATAAAAAAAGCCCCGTCAATTTCTTGACGGGGCAGAGCTTGAACCTAAGGAGTTCCACGCTGCAACGTGGACCCTTATAGTAGGATAGATCGCTTATTTAGTCAAAACCAACGGGCCCTTTTCGGTGATAGCCACGGTGTGTTCGAAGTGAGCACTCCAGCTGCCGTCCTTGGTGTACACGCTGTAGCCGTCACCCTCATCATCGAAATAGACATCCGGCTTACCGATATTCACGATCGGCTCGATAGCGTACACGTGCCCGACTTCGATCTTTGGTCCAGTTCCGGCCTTACCAAAATTAGGAATGGTCGGCTCTTCATGTACCGCGTAGCCAACCCCGTGTCCACAGAGCACTTCCACTACTGAAAAGCCGTGCGATTCTACGAACTGCTGAACGGCCGCGCTGATGTCTCCGATGCGTCCGCCTGGTCGCGCTGCTTTGATGCCGTGTGCCAAGGCTTCCTGCGTGACCGCTAGCAGTTTCTTCGCTTCATCACTGATCTTCCCCACCCCCACGGTGATGCCGGAATCGACGATCATGCCCTGATACCCAATAGACATATCGATGTTGACCGTGTCACCTTCCTTGAGCACGACTGCCTCTGAAGGGATGCCGTGTTGTACGCAGTTATTGACCGACACGCAGACCGCAGCTGGGTACGGGTACTCAGCAAAAGACGGATGATATCCCAAAAGCACCGGCTCAACTCCCAGCTCTTCAGCTAGTTCCATGGCGCGGTCGTCGAGGGCCTGGGTGGTGGCTCCGGGCACGGCTTCCTTAGCGATCTCACGCAGGATCTTGGCCAAAAGGTGACCCGCCTCCTTTAATATCCCGATCTCTTCTGGGGTTTTTTTAGTTATCATGAGTGTATTCCTAATGCCTTGCAGACCTGCTCGTGTACCCCATCGATCGAATCGGTACCGACGAGGTCGTGTACGGTCGTGCCCGAGCGAACGCGGTAGTAATCAAGGACGGGCATGGTGTCTTCGTGGTACCAGCGTAATCGGGTCTCGATCGATTCCGGTGTATCATCGGCGCGGGCGCGCTCGTACATACGCTGGCGGACGATCTCTTCTGGGGTATCGAGGTTCATCACGTGGACCGTTTCTCGCTCAAAGAAGGCGAGTGCGTCATCGAGCACCTCAGCCTGCGTGACCGTGCGCGGGAAACCGTCGATGAGGAGGTGACTCTGCGGATCGAGCTGGTCGATCATAGCCTGACCCCAGAGAATGTGGGTGAGAAAGTCTGGCTGGAGCGCACCAGTATCAAGCGTCTCGCTAATCTTCCGCTCGGCAAAGGTTTCGTGCTTGGCAGCGAGCGCACGGAAGCGGCGACCAGTTTGGATGTCGACCACGCGACGGGCTGGGTCTGCCTCGATCATTACCGCTCGCAGCTTCTCGATCTGGGTTCCCTTTCCACTACCCTGTGGGCCAATAAATATTACGGTGATCGGTTTCATAGTTACGATTTACATTTGCTATACGCTGCTTCAATGACCTGATCGAACTCGGCGCAGGCGAGTTCGATGTCTCCGGTATTATCAATAATGACATCGGCGAGGGGTTTGGCTTGCTCTTCTATGAGGTATCGCTCGTAGCGAGCTTGCAGCTCGGCTTCGCTCATAGGGGCGCGCGCTTGCGCGCGCCCCTTAAGCACCTCCCAACCACCCGCTTCAATATACACGATGGTCAGGTGTTCTCGTGGGAGCAGTTGGAGAAGCTGTTCTACCCCCTGCAGCTCGATCTCCACAATGACCACTGCACGTTCGCGCAAACGCGGGAGGATCTCACTTTTCAGTGTGCCATACTTATTCCCCGCAAAAGTCGCCCACTCCAGAAACTCTCCAGCGGCGATCTTGTGATCAAAGACCTCACGAGTAACGAAGTGGTAGTGCTCCCCATCAACCTCCCCGGGCCGCATCGCGCGCGAGGTGCAGGAGACGGTCTCCTGCAGCTGTGGGTACTGGGCAAGCGCGTGAGACACGATCGTGCCCTTACCACTCCCCATCGGGGCCATCACGATCACGGCGTGGCCGCGTATCTCACTTGGTTCTAGCTGCATGACCTTGAGAGAGTAGCAACTTTTTCCAGCTGGCGCAACAATATGGTATGCTACACCAGCATGAAACGAAAGCATATAATCACTATTTCCGGCAAGCCCGGGAGCGGCAAGTCTTCAACGGCTGACAAGGTCGCCGAGCTGCTTGGCTACACTCGTCACTCCTCAGGTGACATGGTGCGTCAAGTCTTGGCAAAAAAGCACATGACCTTGGCTGAATACAACACCAAGGCCGCCTCTGAGCACGACCTCGATGATGAAGTGGACGAGCAGCTTCGCGCTCTGCGCGACCGAAAGGATATCGTAGTCGACTCTCGCCTCGGTTTCTACTGGATCCCCGAATCATTCAAGGTGTACTTGGATCTTGACCTCGACATCGCGACCGCGCGTATCTTTAAAGACTCCATCAGCAACAGCATGCGCGGCTCCGTTGAGTTCAAGTCAACGTCGCTCAATGATGTCGCGCAGCAGGTGCGTGAACGCATGCTCACCGAGCAAAGCCGCTTTCGCCAGCTGTACGGCGTTGATCCTTATGAAAAAAGCCACTTCGACTTTGTCATTGATACCTCACGGCAAAACCCCCAATCAGTCGCCATTGCTGTTTTCGATACCTACCGGGAATGGCTCGACTCTGAGGTGTGGGACCCCCGACACAATGAAGTCCCGCTCGGATACTCACTGAAGAATCAGTACTAAATACTAAGAAAAAGGCCGGGCGCTACGCGCCCGGCCTTTTTCTCCAAAAATATTTCCTCTATATCTCTTGAACGCTCGGCGAGACATTCACTCGTTTTTCTTCACTGGTTGTGATACCAAGCGTCGTATGCGTACAGCTCACCCGAATAAGTTGTGCTGAGGTGAGTGGTTTCGTGACGTACGCTTTATTAGTGATTGGGTCAAGTGTCACTGACGGCTCGTGGTCAAACGTGGTTGAATCTGGCGTACCCGTTGGATCAACCCCAAGAACAGTACAGGACAGATCGCTCACCGGGTCATTAACCTCCACCGCGATATCAGCCCTCTCTCCACTACGGACAAGCGTTGGGGTAACTGTTACGGTGATAATTGGCGGGTTAGGGATCAGAACACAAGTGTTACTATTTTCATTCCAGTTAGGGCTACTGCAGGTGAAATTGCAGGCGCCGATGTGGGTCGCCGCACAGCTACCGTTCACGGTCACTCCGTCAAGAGCGTTGGGAAGAATGCAGTTATTTACCGTAGCAGCGGCACAGGTTGGGCAAGCGCTCGGCGCATTCTGCGCAACTGCAGCCGAGGCCGTACCCGGTCCGTTCACATCCCACGCTCGGACGCTATAGGTATGAGACGAGCCAGCCACGAGGCCTGAGTGGGTATACGAGGTGATGTTGCCGAGACTCAACCAGGCTCCCCCATCGATCTGCAGATCGTAGCCGGAAGCACCAGCGACACTATTCCACGTGATATTGATCTGCCCGGTCCCGCAGACATCAGGAGTAGTGAGAAGGCCTGTCGGAGCAGGGAGAAGTGGTGCAGCGGGAGAATCCTGGATGCACCGCACAGAGTAACCCGTCGCATTAGCAGCAACCAAGAACAGAGCGGAACGACTCACTCCAGATTCAGAAGCAGCAAGAATAGGCACAGAGACCAAACCAGAGAGTGACGATGTCCAAAATAGACTGCCGGCATCTCTACCGTCAAATATTCCCGGCCCTACTTGGGCCCTGCCTGATAAATTCCCCTCAAAGCCGCTAGTACCACCAAACTTTAGCTTGCTACCAGCTGAAACGCAGTCGAACCAAGAACGAACGGGATCACACGTCTGTCCAACATCCTTAAGATAGTCCTCAAGAGTGTGCCATTCAGCATTTGTTGGAACGTGCCACCCAACAGGACAGATGCCCTGTGCACCTTCAGTAGTTGAATACTGCATGGCTTCGCTCCAAGTATAAAGGCCTCCATCTGGATAATTTGGGTGGTTTGCAGTCATGCAATTAGCAAGGTTGTTACCATAGCAATATTTCTCAACCTGACCGTCGTCAGACTGCATAGTGGTAATGTTTCTCATCGTCCCGACTCGCATGTTTTGTTTCATCCAGCATTGAGATCCGATGACGATGGTTTCGTAGGTGTTGCCATCGACATCGGTAACATTTCCACAGGAACCGGGTGAGGAGCCAAAATGATTGTATCTTTCAATACGTGGAGGACTAGTAACTCCAAATCCCAATAGGGTCTCATCCTTCCCTGCAATGTATACGCTGCCACTATCTATCGCTAGATTGTTGACAATAGGGGTGTCAATCCCAAATCCTGAAACATATTTTGTTTTTGAATACACCCCAGTATCAATGGTTAGAGTACCGAGCTGGCTACCGTCGATGAGAGAAACTTTGTCGATATGACTTCGGGCAGCGGCATCACCGCTTGCGACATATGCTCGATACAGTCCAGAGGCACCGTCGACCGTAAGTGCTGTTATCATATCTGCTGTGTTAATGCTCCATGATGCCGGCCCATTACTCAATGGGCGCTTTTCAAATTTCGACGGCTGTGTAATAGAGGTAAACCCTCCCCAGTAGGCAGGAGAAGCAGCTGTATACAGGTCAGAATCGGAGAGAGCCATAACTCCAATAGCACCAGAGCCATATGGTTCAAGGCGTACCCAACCAGCGATACCTGTACTTTTGTTGATCTTCTCGATTCGAATGCCTGGTTGTGTTAATCCCAGGCCCGGATCAATACGATTCCCACCAAGATAAACATCTTGATCATTCATAGCAAAACCTAAAGGACCCCAATAGTCACCAGCATTCCCGTCGGATTGTTTTGAACTATATCCCCAGATCGGAGCAATCCCACTTAGGTCCTTATCCCACTTCTCGAGTCGCCAGCTTGTTCCTCCAAATCCTCTATCTGCACTAGAACCACCAGCTACGTACACACCCGTAGAATCAACCTCAACATTTGTAACGTTGACGTAACCCGGGGCATTAGAATTTTTAAGACTAATTATCGAACCGTCTACAGGACTTAGTTTTGCTAGAGATAAGGTTCCATTTCTGGCATTAATAGGCACTGCGGATGAAAGCGCTACATATACCCCACTTACATCGGCAGCAATTCTTGGGAATCCCTGAAACCAACTATCGGTAGGTATCGGGAAGGTGGCATACCAACCACCACTATTGTCAGCATTCCTTTTCTGGACCGCAACTTCTCCCCAGGAGACCAAGTGTGTTGCGTATACCCCAGCTCCAGAAACAGCTACGTCGCTGTAGTGTATATTTGTCGGAGCACCATCATATCTCCACACGAGCTCACCCTCCGCGTTCGCTTTCTGTTGAGGCATTCCCAAGAGGACCAGCAAGGCCACTGCCATAAATGTCACTCTTCGTATGTTGATCAAATTTTCTTGCATACTTACACTTTTAGTTTACGCCATTAACTTCACTAGAACTGACCTGCATGCAAATAAAGGAAAAGGTGTTAGTTCTTTGGGTCTGACAGGTTTTTGAGAGCTCTGCGACTTCAGGAATGGACGTCTCGAAAAGGGGTTTCAAGGCGGCGCAATCTGCTTGTGCGTCTGGTGTAGAAAAAGCAGAACACTCAATTGTCTTTGGATCTTTCATGAATTGCTGTACGTAATATATATCTTTACATTCAGTCGGATCAACCGCGTTATTACAAAGTGTAGGATCGTCTTTTTTTAGAGCAAGAGCATTAATCGCTGCACTTTCACATTCTTGCAGTAATTCTGTATTTGTCGTTTGTGCACAAGCTGCTATATCCTCAGTTTCTAGAGCTGCACTAAAAATAACTTGCTGCTCACACATTTCCCTCGGTACCAATTCATTATCTAGATACTGACAGTAGGTAATATCGTTGGTTTCTTCTGCTTTGTTGAGCGCAATGTTGTTGATACAGACCTTTCGATACATATCATTCTGCACTTGGTCGCAGGCGGCCATATCTCCCGCTGCAATGAGGGGGGCTATTTGCTCCTGAAGCGCCAACTCAGCTTCAGAAGTGAGTTCAGCAGTCTCTGTAGTAGGGGCTGATAACGGGGATTTTGTTTCATTTAAGTTACTGAGTATTGCCATCCCCATAACGGTGAAAACTGCTAGTACCATTAGCGATCCACCGATGAGCAGTACGAAATTACGTTTTTTATGCATAGTGCTTTTATTATACTGTATGAGGATGCGTGGGATGATGTAAGTACACAGAAAAGGCCGGCCCCGTAGGGGCCGGCCTTTTTCGCAGTCTAAGAAAGCAGATGCTTAATTTTGACTTTTAGTTTAGTACTCACGCATCGCGACCTGCGCATCAAGTCGACGAATGAGGTCGAGCACCACCGACACAACGATGAGTACGGCAGTTCCACCGATAGCAAGCGCGGCGACACCAGTGGCAATCTGCATACCAACCGGCAATACCGCGATCACACCGAGGAAGAGCGCACCGACGAGCGTAAGACGAGTCACCAGGTTACCCAGGTACTCTGCGGTGTGTGAACCAGGACGAATTCCCGGAATGAATCCCCCACTTCGCTGCAGATTCTTCGCGACCGAATCCGGGTCGAAGGTCACTGCGGTATAGAAGTAGGTGAAGAGGAACACGAGTGCGAAGTACACACCACCGTACGCCCACTGGTTATTGAGGAAGCTCGTCACCGCTTCGTTGGCGGTTGGCACCCACGGCAAGTTGAAAGCCGAGAGGATGTTGAGCACCATCTGGGGGAAGAGGATGATCGAGAGCGCGAAGATGATCGGGATCACGCCAGCCTGGTTGAGGCGCATTGGCAGGTACGACTGGCTGGTGCCATAGGTCGAACCGCCGCGACTCTGCTTGGCGTACGTGATCGGGACCGGTCGCTCCGCCTCAGTCATGACCACCACCGCATAGATGATACCGAGCGCCACGATAGTGAAGCCGACATACAGCGGTAGCTGTGATGGGTCATACGAGAAGAACAGCTGACTGACCGTTGACGGCAAGGTCGCCACGATTCCGGCAAAGATGATGATAGACACACCGTTACCGATACCGTACTCGGTGACCAGCTCACCGATCCACATGAGGAGGATCGAACCAGCCACGACGAGAATGACGTTGACCACGAACTCAAAGGTAGTGAGTTCGACGATCACACCCTGACTCTTGAGGAGGGTAAGGAACCCAAACCCCTGCAAAATAGCGAGCGGCAGCGTGAGCATGCGACTGTACTGGGTGAAGCGAGCTCGTCCCGCCTCCCCTTCTTCTGTGTAGAGACTCTTCAGCTTCGGTGACATCACGGTCATAAGCTGCATGATGATGGAGGCTGTAATGAACGGTCCCACACCGAGCATGACGATCGAGAGGTTGGCTAGGCCACCACCCGAGAAGATGTTCAAGAGACCGAGGAATTGGTTGTTGGTGAAGAACTGTTCCAGCACGGTCTGGTCGATACCCGGGATCGGTACCGCTGCGAGCGCGCGGAAGATGACGAGAGCAGCCAGTACGAAGAGTACTCGGTTGCGGATCGCCGGTTCGGTAAAGATGATCTTGAGCTTGTGAAGTAATGTTTGCATAAGCAGTATGGTAACGCTTATTTCACGCTTCCGCCAGCTGCTTCGATCTTTGTTTTCGCTGACTGCGAGACCTGACAATCTTCAATGACGAGCTTCTTCTTGAGCTCTCCGTTACCGAGGATCTTCACGGCTGGAGCACGTCTAGACACCGTAGTGATGACCTTAGCGGTCACCAGGGTCTTTGGGGTGACGGTTGCGCCAACCTCAAAAGCCGCTTCGAGCGCCGACACGTTGACCACGATCGGGCGGACCTTTTCAGCGTTCACTGTGCGAGCGCGATTGACACCGTGTCCACGAAGCTTTGGCAACTTCTTAATGAAGTCACGCATTTCTGGACGAGTGCTGTTACCAGCACGAGCGGTCTGACCCTTGTGGCCACGACCAGACATCTTGCCACGCTTTCCACCGCGACCGATACGCTTGGCTACCTTACGCGGATTAGCTGGCTGTAGTTCATGTAACTGCATAGACTAAGCGTTCTTAAGTTGCTTGAGCGCTTCGACGGCGGCGCGAGCGTTGTTAAGTTTGTTCTTACTGCGAGAGAAGATCTTCGCGGTCACATCCTTCACTCCAGCGAGCTCAAGGACGGTACGGACAGAAGATCCTGCCACGAGTCCACGACCCGGTGCTGGCATGATCATCACTTCGCTCGATGAAACTTTGACGTGCACATCGTGTGGGATGCGGCTTTCTTTGTTCATTGGAACAGTGATCATGTGCTTCTTCGCGTCACGGACTGCCTTTTCAATAGCGAGCTGGGTGTCACCGGCCTTGCCGATACCGACACCGACTCGACCCTTCTTATCACCAATGACCATAGCCACGGAGAATGAGAAGCGACGACCACCGGCCATCACACGAGTCACGCGACGAATGCTAATGATCTTCTGATCGAACTCTGGACGGACACGCTCGGGGCGGCCACCACGGCGTGGGCGACGACTATTTCGGTCACCACCTCCGCGGCGATCATTTCCACCACGGCGTGGGCGACGACCTCCTCGGTCCTCTCCAGTCGCAGCGGGTGCATCGGTTGCAGGCGCCACTGGCGCTGCAGCTGCTGGTGTTGCCACCGCAGTATCTGACGATACGTCAGTTGTAGCTTCCTGCTGTTTTGTTTCTGACATTGTTAAATGTTTTAAGTAATAGTAACGATGAGGTTAGAACTTGAGTCCTCCCTCTCGGGCTGCGTCAGCAAGTGCTGCCACGATGCCCTGGTAACGGAATCCGCCACGGTCGAAGACGACCTCAGTGATCTTGTGCTCAGCAGCCTTCTTAGCGATGGCGGTGCCAACTGCCTGAGCCTTCTCAAGCGGTGTACCCTTTCCTTCCTTGCGAGAGTCGGCCGCAGCGAGAGTCTTGCCAGACTCATCATCGATGAGCTGTGCGTAGACGAACATGTTGCTGCGGAACACTGCCAAACGAGGACGAGTGGCGGTGCCGGAGATCTTGTGTCGGAGACGATTGTGTCGCTTGGCGCGAGAGACCGTCTTCAGTGATGCTTTGTTTGTCATATATTTGATGATTACAAATTAGCTTTAGACGGCCTTCTTGCCCTGCTTACGGATAATGAATTCTCCCTTGTACCGAATACCCTTACCCTTGTATGGTTCAGGTTCCTTTACTTTGCGCACGTTGGCAGCAAACTGACCAAGCGCGTCTTTATCAGCACCGGTGAGGGTGATGACGTTCTTCACCACCTCAGCGGAGATACCGGCTGGGATAGCGAGTGGTACGGGGTGTGAGTAGCCCATGTTGAGGACGATCTCTGAACCCTTTACCTCGGCGCGGTATCCCACACCTTCAATCTCGAGCACGCGAGTGTAGCCTTCGGTCACGCCCTTGAGCATGTTGCGCAAGTGCGCGGCGTAGGTACCCCAGAGGGCCGGAGCTGCTTCAGTCTTACCTGGTACGAGAGTAATGGTGTTACCATCGATAGTGATATCAACGTCTTTCTTCACCTCTCGTGAAAGGGTCGCTTTGGGACCTTTCACCGTCAGTACACCATCCACAAACGTGACGGTCACGCCACTCGGGATAGTTACTGGTAGTTTTCCTAGACGACTCATAATTACCAAATGATGAAGAGTTGCTCACCACCCACGTTCTTCTCCTTGGCTTCCTCTCCTGTGAGGATGCCGGCTGGAGTTGAGAGGATTATGTGCCCCTTTCCAAATTTAACCGGATTGATATCCGCGACCCCAGCGTAGAGACGTCGACCGGGCTTTGAGATGCGCTTCACACCGTTGATGCGGTGTACGCCATTCTCGTAGCTAAGTGTCACTTCGAGGGTCTTTTCTTGTACCTGCTTTCCTTTCTCGGTCGCTGACGCAATGTAGCCAGCTGCCACCAATTTATCGAGAATCGCCTTGCGGATCTTTGAGTACGGTACTGAAACCGTGGTCTTCTTGACCGCGCCGGCGTTCTTGAGGCGAATGATGAGATCGCCAATAGTATCGCCTACCATGATGATTTCCTTACGCCTGGTATATGACCTTCGTGTGCGAGTTCGCGGAAGCAAATTCGGCACGCGTCAAAGTCACGCATGTACCCGTGCTTGCGGCCGCAAAGCTTGCAACGACGGACAACACGCGATTTGAATTTTGGCGTTCGTTCAGAACGCACAATAAGTGATTTTCGCGCCACTTTATTTTGTTTTACTGTTTGAAGCAGTATCGTCTAGATGCGACGACTTACTTCCTAATAATTCCGGCTCACAATGGCTGACGCCAAAGCTCGCCTCGACCGTCCGGCAACATCAATGAGAAATGCCGGTCGTCTTGCGCAGTACAATACCAGAATAAGCAGGAAAAGCAATAGAAAACCGGCGCGGGCCCCCCTGGGGGCCCCCGCCGGTTTTAACACCCCCAGCAGTTTTACAGACCACGAATGTATCGGACACAGCAGGCCGTGACAATAGGTAATTTACATCGCTTACCACACCGCTTAGGGAGAATACTCATGGTGCACTTATTGGAAAAACATCGCTGGCTCGTGGTTGTTGGAGCCTTTCTCATACAACTCACACTTGGCTCGATCTATGCCTGGAGCACGGCTTTCTCGCCGGCCCTGACAGACCTGTCTGGACCCTATGGGTTCAGCGCAACTGAGACTGCGGCCATCTTTTCCGTCGGTATCGCAACCTTTACGCTCGTCATGATCGGGGCGGGTATGTTACTCCCCATCATTGGTCCACAACGACTGACCCTCAACAGCGCCCTGGTGCTGGGAGCAAGTTACATTGCTGCCGCATACTGGGGAAACGACTTTCTCTCGCAATTACTCCTCATTGGCGTCTTTGCCGGAGCAGGCGTTGGTCTCGGGTATGTCATACCAATAACCGTGGGCATGCGCTGGTTCCCCGACAAGGTCGGTCTCATCACTGGCCTCGGGGTAGCTGGCTTTGGGTTTGGCGCGACCATTTGGGTGCTCTTGGCCGGTTCGTGGGGTGGTCTGGTCGACAACCTGAGCATCGCTGGTCTTCCTGGCGTGCAGAGTACGTACCTGGTCTTCGGGGCTTTCTTTTTTGTCCTGCTGCTCTTAGGTTCGCTGTTCATGCACAACCCTCGGGCCGACTGGCAACCAGCCCATGTCATTACCAACCACAAATCTCCCCGCCCAATAGAAGCCATCAGCCTGACCGCTAAGGAAATGCGTAGCACCAAGCAGTTCTATGGTGTTTCCAGCGTCTTTCTGTTCTCGGCCCTGGCTGGTCTCATGGTCATCTCTTCCATCAGTCTCTTTGGTATCGATACCCTGCTTCATAACGGGGTTTCCAATGAGACCGCGAAGAAGGTGGCCGGAGCTGCGATGGCGAGCTATGCCATTTTCAATGGCTTGGGTCGGATCGTCTGGGGTCATCTCAGTGACCGTTTCGGAAGACAGCGAATGGTAGTGATCATGGTTACCCTCCAAGGAATCACCATGCTTTCGAGCTATCACCTCTTTGTCTTCTTCGGTCATCAGACGGGTCTCATTCTGGCGGCTATCATCATCGGTTTCAACTTCGGTGGAAACTTTGCTCTGATGCCGGCGTGGACCGCTGATCTGTTTGGCAGCAAGCATATCGGCAGCAACTACCCCTGGGTGTTTGTCGCCTACGGTGTAGCTGGCATCGTCGGGCCACTGCTCGCCGGGTTCTTTAAAGACCTGGTTCAAAGTAGTGGACACGTCATTTACTGGATGGCACCGTACTTGATCGCGGGAGTGCTCTGCTTCGTGGGAGCGTACATCGCGTCTCGAGTAAAGAAACCAACCGTAGCGGAAACGCCAAGTGGTTTGATGCGGGTCATGGCTTGACCCGGTAAAACGTTCTTCGTTGCTCATGCAACACAGCGCGCCCCCCGGGTCGCGCTTTTTTTATATTCTGAAAACCGGCCGGGCGCTTCGCGCCCGGCCGGTTTATTTTCTTCTCCT
>CAZFSB010000019.1:0-5252 GCA_964521645.1 uncultured Candidatus Saccharibacteria bacterium
GGCACTGCTGTTGCACAGCAGGACGCCTCAAAACCGGCGCGCGGCGTCCCTTTCCCATGCTACAATTATTCCACCTATGTCCGAACCAACCGAGACCGTCCCCAGTTTCTTCTTCATGCTCACCGGCGCGCTCCTCGGCCTCTTCATCATCGGCGCGCTCTTCTACGCCGCCAACACCTCCAATATCGACGACTCTGCAGCGGCGACCGTCCTCGGAGCGCTACCCTCCTTCACCTGTGGTGTCAGTACGGTACAAGACGCCGACGCCAATGTATACAACACTGTCCAAATAGGCACCCAGTGCTGGATGAAGCAAAATATGCGGGTCGGTACGCGCATCAATGGCGCCACCACCCAAACCAACAACGCCACCATCGAAAAGTGGTGCTATTCCAACAGCGACGCCAATTGCACCAGTGACAACCCGAACGAACCCGACGGCGGCCTCTACCAGTGGAACGAAGCGATGCAGTACAGCACCACCCCCGGCGCGCAGGGTATCTGCCCCGCGGGGTGGCACATCCCCACCCATGATGAGTTCACCACGCTCGAACGAGCGGTGTGTACCAGTGGCACCTGCGCCACCGACTTCCCGTATGACACGACTACTACGGGATTCAGAGGAACCAATGAAGGTATTAAACTGATGCCAAATGGCACCTCCGGTTTTGAAGCTAACTTTGCTGGATATGCTCTTTCAGGAGTGTTTGATTGGAGGGCCGAATTATCAACACTTTGGACATCGTCGGAGTCAAGTACTAATGCTTGGGGAAGAATTTTAGATGAGTTTGAAGATAATATTCAGCGCAATACATCAAGTAAATCTCGTGGCTATTCTGTTCGCTGCCTCAAAGACGACCCTAACCCTCCCAACCCCACCTTCACCATCGCCAATACCATCACCTCACCCGGCTCCACCCTGGAGGACGGCCTCGTCGGCCACTGGACCTTCGACGGTCCCACCATCTCCGGCACGACCGTCACCGACCAAAGTGGGAATGGTAATAATGGTACGCTTGTAAACGGCCCCACGAAAGCGATTGGCAAGGTGGGGCAGGGAATGGTCTTTTCTCGATCATTGGACCAATATATTAATGCTGGATCAAACACCTCATTTGATGACATGGACACAATGACTATTGCAGCTTGGGTCAAACCACAGACAAGTGCTTTTGTTAATACCGCTAATTTCGCTCGTAAGGGTACTTCTGACGTGCTGGGGTGGAATCTTGGTCTTTGGTCTGGATATTCCAATGACGTTGTTTTTAATAGAAGTTTTTCTGGAACTGATGGTTTTTGGTATACAACAGCAAACCCAATAAATAAAGCAGATGAATGGTATTTCGTTGTAGTAACATACAACAGCAACTCAGTATCAAACGATCCAAAAATGTATGTCAATGGAGTTTCTATACCAGTTACAAAACTTGGACCACCGACAGGAACTCCAGATAGTGACGCTTCGGGGGATGTAATGATTGCGGGTCGTCCAGACGGAAGCAGAAACTTTGACGGCTCCATCGATGACGTCCGCATATACAACCGCATACTCTCCGCGGCGGAGGTAGAGCAGCTCTACCGTCTCGGGCAGGGAGCGACGATAAAGATCTGCAAAGCCGACTCCGTCCAAGACGCCGACGCCAATGTATACAACACCCTCGCCATCGGCAGTCAGTGCTGGCTCGATAGGAACATGAACGTGGGGACGCGCATAAACGGTGTGACTGCTCAAACAAATAACGGTACAGTTGAAAAATATTGCTATAGTAATCTTGACACAAATTGCAATAATAATAACCCAAATAGGCCCGACGGCGGCCTCTATCGATGGAACGAGGCAATGCAATATAGTACCACTACAGGCGCCCGTGGTATCTGCCCGGCTGGCTTCCATATCCCCACCGACGCCGAGTGGCATACGTTGGAGAAATTTCTAAAAGATTCTGGTAAAACATGTGACCCAAACAGGAGTTTGGTGAATGGCAATGGTTGTTCCTCTGCAGGAATCAAGCTGCTTCCAAACGGGAGTACTGGTTTTGAAGCTAATAAAACAGGCAATCATGTTGGCATGTCTTTCGACTGGAGGGGGTCCTATAGCTATCATTGGTCATCTACGGGAGATGGAGAAACATATGCTGCCTATAGAAGTTTTGGGTCAGGAGATTTGATTTTTAGGGGGTCCAGTAATCCACTTATTACCGCCCTCTCTGTCCGCTGCATCCAAGACTAACTTTTCACCCCCCACTTTCGTCATTGCGAGCTAGGATAGGTGCCAGGATAGGTGCCAGGCACCTCCGGAACGGAAAATTTGTTGTATAATTTTTTGCCATTATCGTTCACTCGGGATAGGTGCCAGGCACCTCCGGAACGGAAGATTCGTTGTATAATTTTGTCACTATCGTTCACTCGGTCTTGCCTGGGGTAACGAGGGGTAGGGAACACCATTGCCAAGAGTATGAAAATATCATATGATATTTTCATACTTATTTTTAATATATTTACTATGACTACTATCTCTGTCCCACTCACTCCTGAACTCGCCAAGCGTCTTGATGCTCTGGTGGAAGAAACTGGCACCTCACGTGCTGCGATCATGCGCAAGGCGCTACAGGCTCTTTCCGAAGAGCGTGCACTCGATATGGTGCGTATGGCTGAAGACGAATATCGTAACGGAAAAGGCGTTTCAGGAGACCTCAAAGAGTTAGTCGCAAGGATCTAGTATGAATAATGTTCATATTATTTATACTCCGACGTTTTTGCGCGCGCTTGCTAAGCTTCCCCGTCCTATACAAGAAGAGGTTTATGAAAAAGTTGAACTTTTCAAGCTACGAGAAAATCATGAACGTTTGCGGGTGCATAAGCTTAAGGGGTCATTTAAAAATAAATATAGTTTCTCAATTACGTATTCCCACCGGGTAATATTCCTTTTCGAAGACAAGAACACGGCGGTCTTCCTCGCAATTGGTGACCACGCTGTGTATGATTAGGAATATGGAAACCGGAACGCTCTACATCGTCGCGACACCCATTGGCAACTTGGAAGACATCACCTTGCGGGCTCTTCGTGTGCTCAAGGAGGTCGACCAGGTGCTCTGTGAAGACACTCGGGTGACGGGGAAGCTCTTGGCGAAATACGAGATCAAGGCGAAGTTGCGTCGGTATGACGCGCATGCCAGCGAGCAAGTACACAAGAGCATTATCGAGGACTTGCTCGCTGGCAAGAACATTGCGCTCGTGAGTGACGCGGGGACACCGGGAGTGAGCGACCCAGGCGTGCTGTTGGTGCAGGGCGCGCGCGAAGCGCGCGCCCATATCGAGGTCATCCCTGGGCCGTCTTCTATCACCGCGGCGGTCTCGCTCGCTGGTATCGCGGGCAACCAATTCACCTTCCTCGGCTTTGCACCACAGAAGAAGGGCCGGGAGACCTTTTTCAAAGGTCTCCCGGCCCACACCCAGCCGGTCGTCTTTCTCGAATCCACCCACCGCATCATGAAGGCACTTGATTCGCTGGCCGCCGCCGTCCCGACCGCCACCGTCTACCTCGCGCGTGAGCTCACCAAGCTCCACGAAACCCTGCACGTGGGAACGGCGGCGGCCCTCCACACCGAACTCTCCGCCGACCCTGTCAAACAAAAAGGAGAGTTTGTCATCATTGTCGACTGTCGGTAATGTGCGGTATACTAGCTCCCAATGAAAGAAATTACCGTATTGATCTCTGGTCTGTTACTCACCATCGTCCCGTTTCTAGGCATCCCACTCGCCTGGCGACAATACAGTATCCTCGCCATCGGTGCGCTGCTCATCTTGGTCGGCTACGCTCTGCGCCGCGCCGTGTACCTCAACCAGCTCGATAAGGGCAACGGCGAACGCGGCAACGACTCATTTGTTGAAACAACCGAGCAACTTTTTGACGATCGTACGTTAGAATAGAGGTATGCACAAAATCGGCACACCACTCATCACCATCGCGGTCCTCTTTGCGATCGCGAGCTTGGTGCCGCTACCGATATTCGATGTTATCACCGGTGAGCACGCTGCCAGCGCGACGGGAAAAGGAGTGGACGTTTCATACAAGGTGACCAAGCCAGTACCAGCACCAGCCGAGCCAGTTGATACCCGACCAGTAGTGAAGCATGTTCCGCTCCCCGAGCAGGTGAAAGCGATCTACATGACCTCCTGCGTTGCTGGGACGCCTTCCTTCCGCACCAAGCTTATCGAGCTCATCCGCGAGACCGAAGTGAATGCTGTGGTCATCGATGTGAAAGACTACTCCGGCACTATTTCTTTTCCACCGCAAAGTGAAGCGTGGAAACCGGCTTGGCAAAACGCTCGCTGTGGCACTTCCGATATGCAGCAACTGCTTGAGCTACTCCACGACCACAACATTTTCACCATTGCTCGCATCACGGTCTTTCAAGATCCTTTCTACGCGCCCCAGCACCCCGAGTTAGCCGTACTTAGGAGCGACCAAACCACCGTCTGGAAAGACCACAAAGGTCTCTCGTTCATCGACGTAGCCGCCAAGCCCTACTGGGATCACATCATCGAGCTCGCGGTCGAGTCATACAATATTGGCTTCGATGAACTCAATTTCGACTACGTCCGCTATCCGTCAGATGGCAATATGAGCGACACGTACTATCCGCAAAGCGTTGCGGGACAGTATGGGATGGACCGCCAAGCCAACCTAGAAGCCTTTTTCAAATACCTCAATGAAAAGCTCGATGATGAAGCAAAGTTCGCAGCCGTTCGTCACGAGAACACCGGCCGCGCTTCAAGTACGCCCTGGACCTCGGTCGACCTCTTTGGGATGACCACCACCAATTACGACGACCTTTCGATCGGGCAGGTGCAAGACCGCACCGCGCCGTATTTTGATTTTGTCGCACCGATGGTCTATCCATCGCATTACCCGAACAACTATCTCGGCTTAGGAGACCCTAATGACCATCCATACAAAGTGGTGTACCACGCGATGAAGAGTGGGGTAGACCGAATGCAATCGAGCACCACCCCGATGCAAGGCTTCTTGCACGAGCGCATTGGTACCAGCACCCCCGCGGTGTACCAGAAGCCGGTCTACACCGGCGACAAGCTTCGTACCTGGATCCAAGACTTTGACTACGGTGGCGACTACGACGCGACCGATGTCCGCGCGCAGATCCAGGCGAGCTACGATGCTGGCGTGAAGAGCTGGATGATCTGGGCGCCAAGTAATATTTATACTAAGGCGGCGTTGGAGGGGCCGGAGT
>CAZFSB010000019.1:5262-19237 GCA_964521645.1 uncultured Candidatus Saccharibacteria bacterium
CCAAATTAATATTACACCCCCGGCGGGTTTGGCGGCCCGGGTGTTGGTTAAAAAAAAAAAAGGGGGGGGGGCGGCACATCGTGCCCCCCCCCATTTTATTTCCCCCTGTGAGCTAATCACTTTTCACCGCTTCCGGTACGGTATGATAGTGGTATGTCACAAGAGCCAGAACCGACAGTTACGCTGCTTTCTTATGAAGATGACCAACCGCGAGACGGTCGTGGTCTGCTGATCCCGCGCAAGAAGGAAACCAAGCGCGCCCACACCTTTACTCCCGCCAGCGTCCAGGGTGGGCGCGCTTGGTCGTCTACGCTCGGCCGCTCGGCCGCCTTGGTCGTGGGCGTCTTTGCGCTTTTGGTACTAGGGTCGACCGGCTATGGTTTCGTGTCACAGCTCGGCCAGGTCGCCGCTCCGGTCGTGACCATCATCGACCCATACACACAGACCAGCACCGCGCTCGACTATGGTCCGCAAGCCGCTCTCTCGCAGCGGTCGCTTTTCGTCGATACGCGCGATTCGTTCATCGAGGAACGTCTGACCTTCATCGAGATCGACCTGGCGGAACAGCAGCTCCGTCTGTTCAAGAAAGGGGTACTGTACCAGAGCACCGCTATCGCTACCCTCGCCCAAGCCGGCTCCTGGTGGGAGACCCCATCAGGGCTGTACCGGGTTGAAAAAAAGAGTGAGCAAGAGTTCACCAACATCGGCCAAGCCTACTTGCCCTACCAGCTGACCTTCGAACGAAATTTCGTCATTCACGGCTGGCCGACCTACCCCGATGGCACACCGGTCCCCGCCGAATTCGCGGGCGGCGGTATCCGCCTAGACGACGAAGCAGCCGAAAAACTCTACGAAACAGTGGCGGTCGGGACCCCGATCTTGGTCCATGAAGCTAAGCAAGAAGAAAAGAAAGTGTTCGTGTATCAGCCGCAGGTGCCCGAGCTCACCACCCCACACTACTTCATCGCCGATATCGACAACGGCACCATCCTCGCCGCCACCGACCTCACTGAGGTGGCACCCATTGCGTCACTGACCAAACTCATGACCGCCGTGGTGGCCGCCGAAGAGCTCGACCTCGATGGTCGGGTAAAGGTCGTCTCACCAACGTTTGTCACTTCACTCATACCGCGCCTCTCCGGACACAGCAGTGTTTCTATGTACAGCCTCTTGCAGCTCCTCCTCGTCGAGTCATCCAACGAAGCAGCCGAGACCATCGCGGGCGAGATGGGACGAGAGAAATTCATCGAGGCCATGAACGCCAAAGCGCGTCAGCTTGGCATGATGGACACGCAGTTTGCCGACCCGTCTGGCCTCAGCGCGGAAAATAAGTCGACGCTAGGCGACCTCTACACCCTCACCAGATACATTCAAGAGAAACGTAGTTTCATTTTTGCGATCACCGCTGAGGGAGAGATCCCGAGCGCGTACGTCGGTGGTGAGTTTGACGGTCTCATCAATTTCAATGAAGTCGAAGACATGGAGAGCTTCATCGGTGGAAAGGTCGGAGAGACACTGGCTGCAAAGCAGACGTCCATCTCGCTTCATAAACTCACTTTCCAGGGTGAAGAACGAACTTTGGCTGTGATACTTCTTGGTTCCGAACAGAGAACCGCCGACATCGAGACTTTGCTCACGTATGTGGAGTATCGCTTTGGTCGCTAGTGGTATACTGAGAAAGATATGACGACCTTTGATCCGGAAAAGATCACCTTTTTTGCGAAGACCGATGCGCGTGGGCATGAGGTGGCATTTGGTATCAAGGCGAAAGACCGTCAGCGGCACATGTACGTGGTGGGGAAGACCGGCATGGGGAAGTCGACGCTGCTCGAGAACATGGCCGCGCAAGATATCCAGAACGGCGAGGGCATGGCCTTCATCGATCCACACGGCTCGGCTGCTGAGATACTACTCGAGTACGTCCCAGAGCACCGCGTCAAAGACGTGGTGTATTTTGCGCCCTTTGATCTCGATCACCCGGTCTCTTTCAATGTGATGGAAGACGTTGGGCCAGACAAGCGACACTTGGTCGTCTCGGGGCTGATGTCGACCTTCAAGAAGATCTGGGTCGACGCCTGGAGCGCGCGTATGGAGTACATTCTCACCAACGCGCTTCTGGCGCTTATCGAGTATCCCGATACAACACTCCTCTCGGTCAACCGCATGTTTGCTGATAAGGCATATCGGGAAAAAGTTGTTGATTATATTAAAGACCCGTCCGTAAAGTCATTTTGGGTAGATGAGTACGCTAGTTATACTGACCGTTACATTGCAGAGGCCGTTCCTTCGATCCAAAACAAGATCGGTCAGTTCACCGGTAATCCCCTGATTAGAAACGTTATCGGTCAGCCCCATTCTAGTTTCGATATTCGTGAGATGATGGACAACCAGAAGATCCTCATCATGAACCTCTCCAAGGGGCTCATCGGCGAGACCAACGCCAACCTGCTCGGTTCGATGCTCACCACGCGTATCTACCTCGCCGCCATGAGTCGCGCTGACCTTCCGGTCGAAAAGATGAAGCAGATGCCAAACTTCTACTTCTACGTGGACGAGTTTCAGTCGTTTGCCAACGCGACCTTCGCGAACATTCTCTCTGAGGCACGTAAGTATCATCTCAACCTCATCATCGCGCACCAGTACATCGAGCAGATGGAGGAAGACGTGCGCAACGCGGTCTTTGGTAACGTCGGTACGACCATCGCTTTTCGCGTCGGTCCGTTTGACGCGGAAACTCTAGAAACCGTATTTTCGCCACGCTTTCTGGCGGTTGACCTGGTGAACCTCGGCTTTGCACAGATCTATCTCACGCTGATGATCGACGGTATCGGTTCGCATCCGTTTTCGGCCAAGACTCTGCCACCGATCCAACGGCCAGCTATTTCCTGTCGTGACATGGTTATCGATGCGAGCCGACGGACGTACGCGCACAAACGAGAAGAAGTAGAGGCGATCGTCGCCAAGCTGCACACGCCGGAGCGTACCGCGCCACCGCAGCGGCGTAGCACCGACAAGCGCCCAGGGAATGGTAATGGCGGACAGGAATTCAAGAAGCCAGCGCCGGCCCCGATCTCAGATGAGCCAATGAAGCGTATACCTACGGTAGTACGTGATACCGAAGCGGCTCCGCCATACAAAGCGAATACCATTCCGCTCCAAGAATTTCCTAAGAAGAAACGACCGCCAGAAAAAACTCCGGAGGACTTGCGACAGATACTTTCGAATCTGGTTAAAAAAGAGCCGCCTGGTAAGGAGGCCGGCGCTGGGGCGCCAGCCTCCTCGCCGACCCCTACCGCCAAAGAACCAGCCCCTTCTGACCAGAAGCGCGCCCTAGCCGCCGTCCTCGAGCAAGCGACAAGAAAAGAGATAACACAGACACCCGAATACAAGCCCGAAGCCACCGTGGCGAAAACGGCTGATGTGCCGCGTGAGAAAGTCGAACCAAGGCCAGCCAGCCAGCCGGTAGCACCGGCCGCCGCGATAAGACCCACTCCGACACCCGACCTGCTGGCACGGGTGGGTCGGGGGGGTGTAGAACAGCGTCTAAGAGCTCAGGTGACAGCACCGGGGGTGAGTGTGACGGGAGGGGGGCCGGCGCCTACGGCGCCGGCCCCCCAAGAAGACGACCTCGCCCCGCGGCTCGACCGCGAAAAGATAAAACGCATGCTCACTCAGTCTGGAGCAGAGCGTTCCCCATTTAAATAGTAGCGGTATGTGGCGAGTGTTCGTAGGTTGTTGTCTTTTCTTATTACCACTGGGCGCGCAAGCAGCCGTGACCTTTAGTGAGATCGCCTGGATGGGAACAGCGACTTCGGTGAATCATGAGTGGATCGAGCTCCATAATGACGGGGCCGCGGCCGACGTCACGGGCTGGACCCTCACCGATGGGGCCAACCTCAACGTCGTCCTCTCGGGAACGATACCGGCTGGAGCATACGCGGTCTTGGAACGCACCAGCGATGAATCAGCCCCCGGCACAGCTTTTCTTATTTATACCGGGGCACTGGTGAACACCGGCGCGACCTTGCGTCTCCTGCGTGCCGATGGCTCGGTCGAAGATATGGTAAACGGCGGGGAAGATTGGCAGAGTATCGGTGGTGACAACGAGACAAAAGACACCGCGCAGTACACCACAAGTGGGTGGGTGACGGCCGCGGCGACCCCGGGGCGCGCCATTACACAGAGCGAGGCAGCGGCCGCCGCGGCCGACCCCACCCCCACGCCGGCTCCGGCCCCGACCATCAAGACTTCGAGCGGTTCAGCGAAAAAGACCAGCACTAGTGACCCGGTCGTTTTGACATTGCCCGACGTGACGCTGCAACTCAAGGTAGCGGCGCAATCAATCGGCTACGTCCACCAACCGATCAAGCTGGCGGTACAACCTTCCGGTATCGGTGACACGCTCATCGATTCTCTCCAGTACGAGTGGAACTTTGGCGATGGGGAAACCGCGACGACGAAAGAGGTGACTCACGTGTATCGATACCCAGGCACGTACGTGGTCACGGTCTACGGTGGCTTCAAGCGCCAAGAGCAGGTAGCGCGCCACGAGATCACTATCCTCCCGGTCACTATCTCGCTCACCACCAATGCAGCCGGTGACATCCAGGTCAATAATGACTCACCCTACGACCTCGACCTCTCGGGGTATCGAGTAGTGGGGGAGAAGGAGTTCGTCTTTCCTCCCCGCACGATCATCCTGCCCAATCAGACCATCACGCTTTCAAAACAGCGAGTAGGAACAGCGCGCGAACAGATGCTTGCGGTGTATGACACCGAGGCGACGCTGGTCGCTTCTTTTCTTCCGCAGCGGTTCGCCGCCGCGGCAGCGGAGGCGATCAATCTTTCACCAGTCCCGTACATCAGCGCGATCTCCACTTCCGAACCACTGGCCAGACTGTTGCAAGAAGACGGAAGCTACAGTTTTGCCGAACCCGCAGTAGAGGAAGCAGAACCCTCCGTCGTGACACCACTACCTGGGGTCGAGGTCGCCGCCGCCAGCGAGCAGTTGGCGAGTGTTGGCGCGGCGCCGCCGGCGACCGGGTCGCGCTGGCCGTACCTCGCGCTGGCTGCCACCATCCTTCTCGCCACTATCGGACTCCTCGCAACACCCCAGCGTAACGAAAACCCCTAGAATTTGGTACTATAGGACATCTATGGAAAAGCAGCAGCTAGCGGTCGTTACAGGGGGTGCCGGTTTCGTCGGCTCCCACCTCTGTGAGCGTCTGGTCAAAGAAGGTTACGTCGTCATCTCGCTCGACAACTACTTCACCGGCACCCCCGACAACCACGTCCCCGGCGTTGCCTACCGCACCGGCCACACCAAAGACATCGCCGCCCTCATCCCCGAAACTCCCGATATCGTTTTTCATTTGGGTGAGTACGCGCGTACCGAAAAAAGTTTTGAAGATGTGGAGCTCGTCTGGGATCTCAACAAGACCGGCACCTTCGCGGTGATGGAATTCTGCCGCCGCCGAGGGTGCAAAGTGGTCTACGCTGGTTCCTCGACCAAGTTTGCCGACGGTGGCGATGGTCGAGACCAGAGCCCATACGCTTGGACCAAAGCCACCAATACTGAGCTCGTGAATAATTACGCCGAGTGGTTTGGGCTCAACTACGCGATCGCATATTTTTATAACGTCTACGGTCCACGCGAAATGTCCGGTTCGTTTGGTACGCTCATTCGCATCTTCACCGAACTCCACCGCAATGGACAACCACTCACGGTCACATCACCCGGTACCCAGGCCCGCAACTACACGCACGTCTACGATATTGTCGACGGTCTTATTCTGGTCGCTAAAGAAGGGCAGGGTGACGGCTACGGCATCGGTGCCGACCAACAATTCTCAGTCCTTGATGTCGCGCAGCTGTTTGGTGGGGAAGTGGTCATGATGCCCGAGCGTAAAGGTAATCGCTTGACCGCCGGCGCGGACAACGCCAAAGTGAAAGCCTTGGGCTGGAAACAAAAACACACTTTGCCAAAGTGGATCGAGCAGGTAAAAGCCGAGATCGGGACGGTCCAAAAGGCCGAACAGCGCGTCTTGGTCTTCTCGACCACTTTCTACCCGCACGCTGGCCCGGCAGAACTCGCGCTTTGTGACCTCACCAAAGCGATGCCGAATGTCACCTTCGATGTGGTGACCACCAAATTTAGCAAAGACGCGATGGCGGACGAATGTCCGATTCCAAATGTGCAGTTGCATCGAGTCGGCTACGGGTACTCCTTTGATAAATATTTACTCCCATTCTTGGGAGCGAAGGTCGGTCGTCAGCTACGCCAGCAGCATTCCTACCTATTCCAATGGGCATTGTTTGCCAGCTATGGTGCGCTTGCCGCATTGTTCTCAGGTCATAAAAAGGACCTGCCGCTCCTCATCACCCTGGCCGACCAAAAGCTCGCCAGCATTCCGTGGTATACCCGCTTGATACTCAAACACGTGCTCGGCAAGGCCGACCAAGTGTACGCCATGGACACCTACGAAGCGCAGGCAGCAATCTCCCTTAGCAAACGCACTGCGCTCATCAAGTCGATCGGCTCAGGTGATGCCTTCGCCAACCAGGTCCGTTTTGCATACAGCACCTTCCTCCAAAAAAGGCTTGAGAAATAAGTCTTGATTTTTAATAAAACAATGTTATAATAAAAAGAGTATTTTTCCTTTTGGAGGTGTACCGTGAGTAAGTTCCTTTTGCTTCAAATAAAACTGTATAAGTGGTATTGGAAGCTGCAAGAGGCGGTGTGGGGTAATCTGTACGGCTACTACACACCAGCTTTTTTGCACAACGAAGTGGAACGTTTCAAGTCGTTCAAAAAGAAACTGACACCAGTCCTGCGTCGGGAGTATCAGTCTGCGACAGTAGACGGTGTTCCGGTTGCGGAAGTTGGCGATCTCGTGTGGTGGCCCGACCCTGGCAAGATCGTGGTCTTGGCAGGAGTCAAATTGACTGATGGCAGGTTCCAAATTTTGGGATTCGAGAACGGAAAGTTTGAGGTACCAACAGCATCGGGCAACTCGTGGCTGCTGAACAATTTGAAGGAGATGCCTCGTCTGGAGCTAGACGATGATCATGTTCGCGTTTCAATTACCGATGAATTGGGTTTGATGGTAACGTATAGCCGTGATTACAGTATCGCAGGATCGTCATACACTTGGGGGTTCTCCGGTACTACGTGGTCTGGGTCAGCAGCCTGTAGAAAGTTTGCTGAGCACGGGATAACACTTTCGATGGAACAAGTATCCTAAACAAGCACCATATAGCGCACTCAGTAGTCTGGGTGCGCTTTTTCTTTTGTCTGGTACACTTTCTAACACATGAAAAAGAAGATACTCATTTTTTCGCTGGCGTACTACCCAAAGCATATTGGCGGAGCTGAAGTAGCTATTAAAGAGATCACTGACCGACTGTCACCGGAACAGTATGAATTTCACTTGGTGTGTAACTGGTATGATTCCTCGCTGCCAAAGACCGAGCAGATCGGTAACGTGACCGTGCATCGCATTGGCCTTACCAAAAAGGAGCCGACCATGTCTGACCTGCGCAAATTTCCGCTACATCTCAATAAGATCTTCTATCAGTGGCTGGCTTTTTTTGAAGCGAAACGACTTCATAAAGAATTTCAGTTTGACGCGATATGGGCGATGATGGCGCATAGCTGTGGGGTGCCGGCGGTGCAGTTCAAGAATGCCTTTCCCGATGTGAAGTACCTACTCACCCTCCAAGAAGGCGACCCGCCGAAAGTGATCGAACGCAAGATGTTCCTGTTTGGTATGTTGTTCGACCGGGCCTTTAGGAAGGCTGATACTATCCAGGTCATCTCGAGTTTTCTCGGGAAGTGGGCGAAGCAGAAGGGGTTTGTCGGAGAGCCGATCTTGATTCCCAATGCGGTAGACACGGCGCACTTCACGCAAAAGTATGGAGACAACGAATTGCGTGAAGTGCGCCGTGAACTGGGCGTTTCCGATACCGATACACTCCTCGTGACCACCTCGCGCCTTGTTTACAAAAACGCTGTCGATGATGTCATTCGCGCGCTCGCGCTGCTTCCAGAGACGGTGAAATTTGTGGTCTTTGGCATTGGCCCTGATGAAGAAAAACTCCGTGCGCTCGCGCGCGAACTCACCCTCACCGACCGCGTCCTTTTCCGCGGGCAGATCAGTCACGAGGTCATGCCAAAGTATCTCAAGGCCTGCGACATTTTTATCCGACCATCGCGCAGTGAGGGAATGGGAAATTCCTTTGTAGAAGCCATGGCAGCCGAGCTGCCAGTCATCGCTACCCAAGAAGGGGGTATCGCTGACTTTCTGTTTGATGAGAAACGAAACCCAGACGTCGCACCAACAGGCTGGGCAGTCGATGCTAATAGTCCGGAACAGATCAAACAAGCAGTCGAGGATATTTTGGCAAACCCAGAAAAGGTCGAGCGGGTCACCGCAACGGCCAAGGCGATGGCGATAGAAAAATATGATTGGGACCTGGTCGCGAAACGAATGGATAGGGAAGTCTTTCAGCCACTATTTTTAAATAAGTAAAGTCACGATAAGCAACCTTTGATTGTTATATTGCCGTAATGATGGAAAAGAAAAGCGTGGTGGTGATCGGCGGGGGGACGGGGACGCATACGGTGCTCCGTGGCCTCAAGCAGTATCAGAAACAGCTCGACATCGCCGCGGTCGTGACCATGGCCGACTCGGGTGGTTCGACCGGTCGCTTGCGTGATGAATTTGGCTACCTACCAGTCGGCGATGTGCGGATGGCGCTCGCCGCGCTCGCGAGTAATATCGACGAGCATGACGAGCTGGTGCGTCAGCTCTTTCTGTACCGGTTCGACAAAGGTAATGGTCTTTCGGGACACAATTTTGGCAACCTGCTCCTCGTGGCGCTCACCGATATTCTCGGTTCGGAAGAAGCCGCCATTCGCGCCGCGGGGCGACTTTTGGGAGTGGAGGGGAATGTCATCCCGGTCACTACCGCGAAGGTGAACTTGGTCGCCACGTACGACGACGGAGTGACCTTAGTGGGTGAGCACGCCATCGATGAGCCGCCCGCTTCGCGGGCGGCTCAAAAGATCATCGACCTTTCCCTCACGCCGCAGGCCACCATCAGTGAAGCCGCCGAAGCAGCCATTCTCGATGCCGACCTGGTGGTGCTCGGCCCGGGCGACCTATACACGAGCGTGCTTGCCAACTGTGTGGTCGAAGGCGTCGCTGAAGCGATCCAAAATACACCGGCGCAGGTGGTGTACGTGGCCAACCTCATGACCAAGGTAGGGCAGACGTCTGGCATGGGAGTGGCCGAACATGTGGCCGAGATCGCTCGCTATACCGGGCGGGAGCCCGATGCGGTCTTGGTGAACACGACGCCGCTCCCTGCAGACTTGGTCGGCCGCTACGCGGCCGACCACGAACACCCCGTCGTTTTCAACTGTGAATCAGACGCTTGTCGGGTCATCCCCGCCGACTTACTCGCTACCGAGATCATCCAAAAAAGCAGCGGCGACGTCCTCCGGCGCAGCCTCATTCGACACGATTCGCGAAAAGTGGCCCGCCGACTCATGGAACTTCTGAAGTGATATGATAGAGACCATGAAGATCACCATCGCCACCGGCCTGTATCCACCCGAGATCGGCGGGCCAGCCACCTACGCCGCTATGCTCGAAAGCGAGCTGCCCGCGCGCGGCTTTACCATCACCACCGTACCCTTTGGCTTGGTGCGGCATTTACCAAAAATTGTCCGTCACTTTGCCTACGCTTGGAAGTTGTGGCGGGCGAGCAAGGGGACCGACATCATCTACGCGCTCGACCCAATTAGCGTTGGAGTGCCAGCGCTTTTGGTGGCGCGGCTTCGCCGCGCCACCTTCCTCGTCCGCCTCGGCGGCGACTACGCGTGGGAACAAGGCCGAGTTCGTTTTGGTGTACGAGACACCCTCGACGATTTTCTTAAACGGAGAGACACCTGGCCACTGCCGGTCAAAGCTCTCGCGTTCATTCAAGCCTTTGTGGTCGGCAAGGCGACCCGGGCGATCGTGCCGAGTGTGTACCTTAAGGGGGTTGTCGAGCAGTGGGGAATACCAGAGAAAAAGATCACGGTGATATACAGCGCGCTCTACCCGCTCGAAGTTAAAGGTACTCGCCAAGAACTGCGTGACGAGTTCGAGTACCCATACCCCACCATCGTCTCGGCCGGGCGCCTGGTCCCCTGGAAAGGCTTCAGTACGCTCATTGACGTGGTTGCCAAGATCAAGCCACACTTTCCGCATCTGACGCTCATCATCGTCGGTGATGGTAAGGACAAACGGGCGCTTGAAGCCAAGGTCGCCAATTTAAAACTTTCCCAGCACGTGTGGTTTACCGGCAGTGTCACTAAAGAAGCCTTGGGTGCCACCATCAAAGCCGCCGATGTGTTTGTGCTCAATACTGCCTACGAAGGACTCTCGCACCAACTCATTGAGGTCATGGACCTCGGCACGCCGATCGTCACCACGCGGGCCGGCGGCAACCCCGAACTCATCACCGACGGGGTGAACGGCCACCTGGTCGAATTCAACGATACCGAAGCTCTGGCCGAAGCGATCACGCATGTGCTCAGGCACCCCGAATCACGCGAACGCATGACCCAATCAGCCCGCGCCCGCTCCAAGCAGTTCACCAAGGAAAAGGTGGTGGGGGAGATAGCAGCAGTTTTTGCTAAATATCGATCATGATACAAGAACGCTCCATAGTGATCAGTATCGGATATGGTCGTCACCTTTTTTCTGAAGGCAACCATGAGCGTGCTCGAATGATGCGTTGTGCCAAGGAAACAAAACATCTGTACCTGGTGATATTTACTTCAGCGCATGACAAACTTGAAAGACAAGAAGTGTCTGATACCTTGACCCTCACTCCCACCGCGTCTCGTTTTAAACTGACCCAGCTATGGAACGCATACCAAAGAGCCGCGAAGCTAGTGCGTTCGCACAAAGATGACCGGGTTATCATAACTACACAAGACCCGTTTGAAGCGGGTCTGGTGGGGTACCTGCTCAAATTGCGTTATGGTGTACCACTTACCATTCAGGAACATGCCGACGCGTTTAGTTCGTCATTTTGGCGCACCGAAACAGCGGGTAATCGCGTACGGTACATCTTAGGAAAATATCTACTGCGAAGAGCTGGTGTGGTTAGGGTAGTATCAAAACGTTCGGAAGAAACAATGAAGAAACTGGGTCTGCGAGCAAAGATAACCCGCCTGCCGGTAGCAATAGAGGCAAGCAGCTTTGCAGTTGCACAGTCACCCGTACCCGTTTCGACAGATGAATTTTGGCTACTTTCAGTTGCGCGATTTGTACCACAGAAAAACATTCCCCTCATGCTGAGCGCTTTTTCTGGTGCTTACCAAGTAAATCCACGCCTGCGTCTGCGCTTGGTGGGGCAGGGACCAGAACAGGAAAAGATCGAGCGACTGATTCGACAACTTTTTCCAAGCATGACAAAAGAACAGCTTCCGATCAAAATAGAACCTTGGACCAACGACGTGGCGGCTTTGATGAGACAGTCCCAAGCATACGTACTTTCTTCAAACTATGAAGGTTGGGCCCGGGTGCTTATAGAAGCAATGCTCTGTGAGCTACCGATAGTGACCACCGATGTCGGCTGCGCTGGGGAAGTGATCGTCAATGAAAAATATGGATTGGTCGTGCCGGTCGACAGTCAGGCTGCATTAACCGAAGCTTTCCTGCACATCTCAAAGGATCAAAAAACATATCAAACGATCAAAGAGAATTTACGGAATTTAAATAAAAAAATATTGCCGGGAACAAAGCTCGATTCCTATGGTAGTGACTGGATCGCCACACTTGAGTAACCCCACTTTTCTTCGTAAAGGGTAATGTATACTTGAGCCATGGCGAGACGAGATCTTTCTAATCGCGATGCTTCGGCGCATGCTGCGTCGGAGCTCGAGTACATCATCCGCAGCGACAAGCGGCTAGCGGAGCCAAAGGTGCGCAAGGTCACCGCCGAGCAAGCGATGCGCGACAAGCGGCAATTTGCTGTGTCTTCTAGCCGCGATGTGACCCGCGTACTTTTCATCTCATACAACACCGAGCTTCTCAATCCCACTACCCAGTCGCTCGACGGGTACATCAACATCCGCGACCTCTTTGACGAGGTACACATTCTCATTTTGCGAGCAGGTATCCCGCCGCGGTACCCGGTGCTGCGTGTGGCCCCCAAAGTGTGGCTCTATACCGCCTCGGCTACGTACTGGTGGCAAACCCCCGCTGCCGGGCTGCAGATGCTCGAAGACCAGCTCGAGTTCGCCGATGGTTTTCGCCCCGACCTCATCGTTGCGCGCGATCCGTTCGAGTCAGCCATCGTCGCCATCAAAGCCGGCAAGAAATACAACCGCCCGACCCAGCTTCATGTGCTCGATGACTACAGCACCGCCGAATTCATGCGCCGCAGCCGACAAAATTTCTGGCGAACGTTCCTCCCATTCTTCACGGTACCAAAATTCCTCAGTGTGCGAACGCTCACCAGTACGATGCAAAGCCGGATCCAAAAGAAAGAGATCATCCCTGATATCGATATCTTGCCGCGCTACCAAAACTACGAAGCGATGATCGAGGCCCCGGCCACCCTCGACCTCAAAGAGAAATACAAACCGTTCATCTTCTTCTTGGTATACATTGGTAGCCTTGGGCACGAGAGTACGTTCTACCGCGCGCTTGATGCGGCGCGGTTTGTGCTGCGCAACTCGCGGGTGGGGCTCATTGTACTCGGCGACGGCGCAGCGCGCGGCGAGTTTGAGAAGCGAGCCAAGATACTCGAGATCGAGCGACAGGTAGTGTTTGAAACCAAGGTGGAAGACGTCGTGCCGTACCTCAAGTCGGCCAACCTGCTCCTCGTGACCGACACCGACCAAGAGAGTGAAGAGGTGGTGCTCAAAGGGGCCGCGGCCGGCGTACCGATGGTCATGGCGCGCACCGAAAAGCGCGAAGATATTTTCACCCACGGTGAGTCGGCCTTTCTCTGCGAAGCGAGTGATGTGCAAGCCTTTACCGACCGTATCAACGACCTCCTCAACAGCATTGGCCTGCGCAACCAGTTCAGCGCCGCCGGGCAGGAGATCATTCACGAGCAGTTCCACCACGACCCTCGAGAATATCAAGAAGCGTACCGTACCAGTATCGAGCAAGCCTTTTTTGTTGAGGCGGACACGGCCGACCATGCCGATGACCCCGCCGGGCGCTGACCACGCCTTTTTCGCTGTGGTATGATAGTCCCCAATATGGACACCGAATCATTACGCGCGCTCTTGAAGCCAAACGCAACTGTCGACCAGAAGGGAATACTAGTAGCCAAAGAAATTGCGGAAAAGACCGTGTGGGACAAACTCGCGCTCGAGAATCCGACCCATGCCGTGATCTCGGCGGGGAGCGAAGCTGAAGCAGCCCAAAAATCGGCCCCGCAGATTGCTGATATCAAAGCGCACGTACAAGCGGGAGATATCTTGCTCGACCTCGGCACTGGCTACGGCCGCGTAGCCAAGTATCTCTTGCCCGAGCGGCCACTGGGAGGATACATCGGTGTCGATAGTTCCTACGAGATGCTTACGCTTTTCAAGCAGCGCTACTTCGGCAGCGAAGCCGAACAGCAGACACCGCTCCTCCTTCTCAATGCCGACATGCACACCTTGCCGCTGCGCGACGCAAGCGTGGACGTGGTGATTGTGAGCGCGGTCTTTCTGCACAACCACAAGAACGTGGTGGAGCAAGCGATGGCCGAACTGAAGCGCGTGGTGAAGCCTGGTGGTACTATTCTTATTTATTCTTCCTTCCCGCGCGCGGCAACGCTCATGGGCATGCAAGGCTTGGCGTATCAGGCGCTTCTCAACCTCATCGGTCGACCATTCAAAAACGGCCCCGTACGCTACTACTGGCGCAGGGAGATCATGCACCTCTTCGACGGCTTTACCGAGGTAGAGCTAAAG
>CAZFSB010000020.1:0-8070 GCA_964521645.1 uncultured Candidatus Saccharibacteria bacterium
CACCCCTATATACCACCTAACTGGTGTCTAGACAACGACGGGGCGGAAACCGCTTCGGGTTTGCCGCCCTCTACCACCCCCTCAAAACCAACTAGCCCCCAGCCTGTCCTACGATCAGAATTTAGCTAATTTTCTAAAGTACCCTTTTTTATACGTACCATCGACGATCCGAGCGATCGGCAGAATATTGCCGGTCACCTGCGCGCGCATGAATTCCTTGACCAGTTCTTCTCTGTCACTGAATTCTTCAGGCCGCTTTTCAACAATACTATCAACGATATCAAGAAAGTACTCTCGCTCGATCTCTCGGGTTGTATCGACCAAACCGCCAGCTGCCTCGATCTGTTCGATCTCTTCCCTATACCCAGGGGTTTGCCGCAATACCTCGTCCACAAAACGTTTCGTTGCGTACCCAACGAGCCCCTCATCAAATAATTTGAAAAAGTTCTTCTTACCATCTCTTGATCGGATACTTAAACCAGATCGATACCAATCCAACTTTCCTTCCTTGGTGACCTGGAGCGCCTGATAGGAAGCCAGGCCATGCCACAGCTCATGAAACGTCGTGATCGCGGTAGGAAGATCTTCCCGCCGATCGACCACGATCCGCCCCAGCATCACCGATTGCGCCCCGTTCATCATTCTCTCTTCACTTGCTTTCGCAAGCCCCCCTTCTTTCAAAAAGTGTATCCGGTCTGGTGAGAGCACCGGAAACTCTGTGCGCCCATACTCGGCAGCAAAGCGTTCAACATTCTCCTTTGCCAGTTTGATAATGTTCAGCTCTCGGTCTGACTTCTCGATCTCTAACTTCCGATACGGTTCCGGGAGCGGTTCCTGAAGGAGTCGTTCACTGATCAGCCGCGGATCAGTGATAACTTCTCCATCGACCCCTTTAGACACCTCCATTTCCCTATCGGTGAAGAGCTCTGGTTTCAAGTCATCAAAATTACCAACTATGACTTCTGTGTGTGGTGCAGGAAATTTTTCATTCATTGGTGTAAGTATAGCAAAATGTAGGCTTCGGGGGTAAGCTCTACTCATCACA
This sequence comes from uncultured Candidatus Saccharibacteria bacterium, assembly GCA_964521645.1. Taxonomy (GTDB): domain Bacteria; phylum Patescibacteriota; class Minisyncoccia; order Phycocordibacterales; family UBA918; genus OLB19. Next base: position 1,046 of record CAZFSB010000020.1, read on the forward strand.
AAAAAAGCACCATTACGGTGCTTTTTTTGGTTGCAACTGCAGCGCGACTTATGCGCGGCTGACGTTGACAGCGTTTGGACCCTTAGGGCCCTCACCAACTTCGAACTGTACCTTGTCGCCCTCGCGGAGGTCGTCAAAAGCTACACCATGAAGTTCGTTAACGTGAAAGAAGAGATCCTTTGCCTCTCCTTCTCGTGTGATAAATCCGTACCCGTTATTTAAACGAGCGATAGTTCCTGTTTGCATTTTGTTTTGAACAAAAGTGAATAAATCTCAAACCTTCCTGAGATCGTAATAAACACTTCTGCCTAATACAATTCCGATTTGAAACTTAATAGTACACCAAAAGTAGTGAAAGTCAAGATTTTTGGATACCGTGCAGCCTCTACTACTTGAATGTTACCGTCCCGCTATCGTACTTGAGATCAAAGATCAGCTCTCCCTCGCTCATAAAATGAAAGGTCTGGGCGTCACGAAGTAGGCTCAGATACTCCGTTTCTTGCGAGCCTTCGCAGTACATCATAGTAGAAAAGACATCGGTCAGCGCTATGACGTTATCACTCACGGTGTACGTTCCCCCCGCGCTATTGCAGTCGGTAGTAACAGAGAAGGAGCCATCATCCGCAAAGGTGAGTGTAAACACATCAGGTCGTGTCGGCAGTATTTCGCGTCCATCATTATAGAGAGCGCGTTGCCATACCCATGTTTTCATACCGAGTGTCATAGCATCTAGGGTGGTTTGTTCTTCTTCAATGGAATCCTCCGCGTTTTCGTGATCAGTTACAATGGTCGCTTGTTTCTCGTTGTATATGTATGAATTCAAAGCAAAGAAGCCAGCAATAGCCAGAACGATGACGATGGATCCAATGATGAATGATTTTTTCATAGTGTAGCCAATATGATGACATAGAAAAGCGGACGTCGCTAGTTAGCAAAAAGCACCCCTTTGCGGTTTTTGTGGTCACTGGTTGTGCTGCAAAATGTTTGGCCACAGTGGTATCAAAATAAAAGGGCTCGATGAGATCGAGCCCTTGAAGAGCGAGGGGAAAGGTTCTTATCCTGCCCTTATTCTCTTATCGAGAGGAGGTGCAATTACCCTTTTAAGAATCTTACGATTCACCCTGTCGCTTGTGGTGAGGCAATCAGGCATCCGAAGTCTTGGTTCCGGTGCCGTTCTTTTTATTGGCGAAAGTTTCCAGCATGAGTTCTTGAGTCATCGACTCCATAAACTCCATGGCTTCTTCGGCAGAAATACCGAGCTCTTTCGCGGTGTTTCCAACTTCACGGCGGAAGTTCTTCCCGATGCGAATCCCATCCATGCGAATCCTCATCCTGAAGATCATGAGAGCGATCTCTCCCTTTCGTACTTCGGTTAACATAACTTTCTCCTTTAGTTCCGTAAGTCAAAATTAACTTACTTTTACATTATGTCATAATTTTATATAAAGTCAATCCGCTGCCGGACAGGGGCCCGTCCCCCTTTTCTCGTGCTGGTTATGTCTCCCGTAGGCCCGCCCTACGGAGATGGGAATGAAAACTGCCCAATGAACAGTTTTCATTGGGCAGCGTTATTGCTTCTGTTTCCCTTTCCTGATGCCAAAAGAATAGACAGCGACGGCAAAGGCAGCGTTCATTGCCCCTGCTACGAATCCAGCATACGGAGTGACAGATTCGATCAACGGAAGCGTAAGAATAATGGCACCAAAGATACCGGCGATAAGAGTGATCAACCAGATCATGACAATCCTCCTGTGTGTTAAGAACTTATGAAAAAATAGAACACCAACAACTATTTGTCAATTTGCTGCTGAAAAGGGACTCATCCCGTTTTTCTCATGCTGACATCTTGGGACAATCTACAAATTCTACTTAAAGAAATGATCTTTTAAGAAAATTGCGAATTTTTTCATCTCATCTTGATAGGCCCGCAGATTATTCTGCAGCTCTTCGGGAGGTAATTTACCTAACTCTTCTTTTATCTCTTTCAACCTTCCATCAGGTATATTGGACGGCTGCAGTCGAGCCCTGTTGTTAAATGTCTTTTTTAAGACAAGACCTGCATCCTGACTACTTTGTAACTCATTATATTGATCAAGTAGTTCTGAAAACCTTGCCAGCGTCTCTCCATTTGCAGCGATCTCCTCTTCTAACATTCCTCTCAACTCCTGTTTTTCCTCCTCGTTCATCACCTCTTCCTTTCTTATTTCTCGCAGGTGACGCTTCCACAATTCGCTAAATCTTGATCTGAGACGATCATGTTCTTCTGCTATCAACGACCCGACAGCAACCCACGGGTAAGGTAGGCCATGATCAAGGTGACCTTCACATGACCCCATAGTCCCAAAATCATGCGCCTTGAGACCAACAATTACTTCCTTAATACCAGCATCGATAGGTTCCTTTAAACCATCAACAATACGATCGACTTGTTGAGTAATCGAATTCCATTTTTCCTCTTTTTGTATACGTTCTAGATCGTGCTCAAGGCGTTCCATTAGAAAAGTATACCTCAGGCAGAACTTCAGACCAATTTAATTTAAAATATGAACTGAGATTATAAGGCCCGGTCTCCCGTAGGCCCGTCCTACGGGGATCGCTTGTTTGTTTCCTTACATCATAAACTAGCTGGCAAGGTCTTCGAGTCCCAGTTCATGCTATCAGAAACCGTAGTCCTGCTGTCGAGAGAATGAGAGAAACAAAAGAGTGATTTCAATTTCCGTTCATCGCTGCCGGACAGGGACTCGAACCCCGATACACGGTACCAGAAACCGTAGTCCTACCATTAGACGATCCGGCAGCGATGGACACAAATTATTTTGAAATCACTCTTTTATTTCCGAATGAGCGAGAACTGTATACCTATACCATTAGACGATCCGGCAAGTTCTTCTCTTCAGAAAAAGCGCTTTCGCGCGCTCACTACCATATCACAATCCTTTACTCTTTTCTAGACACCATTCCCACCAGGGCGCAGTGGTCGGAGACGCCGCATTCCATACGTACGTTCGAAACCTTATATTCTGCGGTGCTGAATATTCCATCGATCATGAGTTCGAGCTTTCCTGCCCGGTGGTATGCATCATCTATACTCGTCGTGTACTTGGATGGGACATTGTCCTCATATCGATCGGCCAACATGCTAAATATCTCGCCACCACGTGGAGCGTTGAAGTCGCCAGTGAAAGTGATGTCACCTTCTGCACCAAGAGCTTCCAGGAGACCGGAAATGTCACGCCGTTGTACACCATCGACCCTACCATCTGGAGTCCACGTGAAATGGGTAGTACCGATCCGAAACACAGCCTTGTCCTTTACGACCTCACAAACTAAGAGGTGCCGATTGATGGTACTTTGGTCGGGATGCTGATACGTTGGGACGGTATCCTGCGAACCGGCATACTGGTACGTTCGACTGTTCGCAATCTTGAGCCGAGAAAAGATTCCTAATCCCTCTTCACAATAACCTTCATTTGTATCAATTCCTTCGAAAAGGGTCATTGGTACAAAAATATATCCACCCCCCAGCAAGGATTCAAAATGCGGAATGTCTGCTCTACATAATTCTTGGACACAGAGCACATCAGGCTGCTCACGTTCAAGAAATTCTAGAACGGGTTTAAGGTGTTTTGATCGCTCAATATTGAGCGACACGATCTTAATACTTGGTGACTCCATTACAATTTACCTATCTCTTTCTGCATACCACGCGCACTCTCCCTCGTCTGGTTCATTATCATAATAGATCGGCGTAATGTACGTGTTTGGCATGGTGAGAATACGGTAGAACGTACGCGCGGCCTGAAACGGGTTGAGGGCTCGTTCACGGCACAGGTGCGCCGTGAAAAGACCAATGAAAGCCGTGTGTGAGACGATCACGATACGGGCGTCGGGAGGGTAGGTCAGCAACTCCGCCTGTGCTCGCTTGAATCGTTCTCGGAGGGCTCGGTACGACTCCCCCACCGGTTCGCCCGCCCCACCGACCAAGCCAAAGTACCATTTTATATAGAACCAGAGAGACCGGAAACTTTTGTGATAGTGACCGTACATGTTGTTTGGACGACGCAGTTCGATAAAATTAGGGCTCGTGACCGGAGTGATGTTGCACACGGTACCAATGACATTTGCCGTCTCGACCGCTCGCACCAGGTTGCTCGTGAGAACATGTGTTGGTTGGTAGAGTCGCACCACCTCGGCCACTCGTTGGGCCTGTTCCCTTCCCAATTCGGTGAGCGGTGTATGCTCGGCCTGATGACGATGCGCAACATTCCCTCCCGTCTGCCCATGTCGCACCAAGTATATTTTCATAGTTACACTTCAGTTATCTCAATGACAGCGATCTCGAGTGGCGCCTGCGGGATCGGTGAACGACCGATGAGCTCGGTGGCTTGGATGAGGCGGAGGAGTAAATGGGAATTGAGCGGCGATGGACCCCGCGCATACTCTTCGATCTTCGTCTGCGCGTCCGGACCAAACGCTCCAAGAATGGTCTCTTTCTTGTGCGGAAGGTTACGCAAGAGCATGACCGCGCGCACATGTTCAAGGAGGAGTCGTGCGAACAGCCTCATATCAACCTTCTCTTCGACTGCGGTCATGATCGCCGTGAGTGCGCTCGCCCGGTCTTTGAATTGGAGCGCCTCCACGAGCGCGAGCATAAGGGCGGTCTTTGGCGCACCGATGATGGCCGCGACCTCGTCGGCGCTGCCGATCTTATCGCCGGAAGCCATGATGATCTTTTGGGTCACTCCGAGCGCATCGCGGAAAGAACCGTCCGCGGCGATGGCGATAAGATCGGCAGCGTCAGGACTAAGTTTGAACCCTTCTTGCTTGGCAATGTCCGTCACGATCTCGGCCAAGACCGCGCGCGAAGGCGAGTGCATGCGAAAGACCTGACAACGTGAGAGGATAGTATCGAGGAGTTTTTCTTCCTCGGTGGTCGCCAGGATGAACACCACATGAGCCGGTGGTTCCTCGAGGATCTTCAGCAGTGCGTTGAATGCCTCCTTCGTGAGCATGTGCACCTCGTCGATGATGTACACCTTTTGCGGTGACTCATACGGCATCGTGTATACCGCCTCCTTGAGTTCACGCACGTCATCGATGCCGCGATTTGAAGCAGCGTCTATCTCGTAAAGGTCGAGGTCGGAAGTACCGATCGCGCGCGCAAAGATACGCGCCAGCGTGGTCTTGCCGGTCCCTCTCGTACCGGAAAAAAGAATAGCGTGCGGGATCTCGCCTTTTCTGATCGCTCCTTCTAGTACGGTAACGATATGGTCTTGATCGCGCACCTCGGCAAAGGTTTGCGGACGGTATTTGCGGTAAAGCGCTCCAGTAACTGACATGGGGAGTAGTATAGCAAATTTATTGAAAAGACACTGACTCTGCCACCGCCTCGCGAAGCGCTAGCGTATCAGCGCGGAGATCCTGGCTACCGAGGATGACGTAGCCAAATTCTCGGTCGCTGACCGTGGTTTCCTGAAAGACCGCAGCGAGCGTCTTCCCTGCTGCCGCAGTGTAGCCGTGCTTTCCACCCTGGTAGCCTGGCAGGTCGTGGACTGGGGAATTGTTAACCCACCCCGTATATTCCCCTACATATTGCTTGAGTCGAGTAATGTCAAAGATATGACGCTGGGAGAGATACAAGGAACGCAGCTCGCTTGCCAGCGCAGTGGCTGAAGCGCGATTATTTGCAGAAAGACCAGAAGCGTCAGCTAGTGGGACGCCGTCTAGGAGCGCCGGGCCGACCGATCGTTCAAGCGCTGTGGCGGCATCATTTGAGGATTCGAGGAGTAATGGGAACAGTAGCTGCTGCGCTTGGTAGGTCTGTCCGACCTCCAACTTTCCAGCCCTTCCCTCGGTTGCAACATCTTCAGCAGTGATTATCACCGCTACTTCGGGAGAAGCTTCCTGCACCACTGCAGCTGTAAAAAGTTTGGTTACCGAAGCGATCGGGAGTACCTTCTCTGCATTGTGGGAAAAAACGATCTTACCAGTTTCCATATCGATCACACTGTAGGCAGTTGCGGTCACTGGTACAGCTGGCACTGAGGTTAAACGCAATTCCGGAATACGTACCATCTCGATCATCGATGTCGATGAAGCACTCGAGATATTTATGACGCTCACCGAAACAGCAGCAATGAAAATGGCTACGAGCAATAGTTGCATACCTCTATCATACAAAATCGGCGCGGGCCCGGAGGGGCCGCGCCGACAATGTGTGTATAACTATTTCAAACCCAAATAGTCACACGAAAGGACTGGGTCACCATTTGGTAATCCCGCCACCACAAATACTCTGGCTACATTTATCCCTTTTGAAGCGAGATAATCGTAGTACTTTTGTAACTGTGCATCAGTCAGGTTCAATGACCGAAGCTTAGCTACCGCTTCACGCTCACCATCACCAGTAACTTGCGATTGCTCTTTCAAACAATTGCGAATTGCGACCAATTCACTCTGAAAATCAAGACTACTTGGATTATCACTCGCAACTATTTCCTTGACAATCGAGGCATAGACAATGAGAACAGAGTCAACTGCACTTCTTGAGTTTTCTTGCTGTTCCATTTCTTCTGTACACAATCGTTCTTCCTTATCAGCACAAATTGAGTAACTTGTCGAAAGACCATACCCTCGATAATCATCACAACGAAAGCCGCACGCAGTTTCAACACAGGATGGCTCAGCTCGTAATTCTGAACAAAGTCTTGAATTCTCTTCTTCAATTTGTTTCAAATCTGTCATGTATCCTAGTCCGGAAATGACCCAACCCAGTAAGCTGAAAAACAAGAAATAATTTTTCTTAAAGGCTAATAGGCCAAAAATTAGCGCTGCAACATAACCCAATGCAAAGACACGAAGAGAGGCACTTTCAGCAAGAGCCAGTAAGGTATAACCAGATCCCATAAGCAATATGAATCCCACAACTGCCAGTAGGCTAATATTAGTCACTTTTAGTGCACTAATTATTTTTTCTTTGTTCATAGCCCTATGATACAAAATCGGCGCGGGCCCGTAGGGCCCGC
>CAZFSB010000020.1:8080-16626 GCA_964521645.1 uncultured Candidatus Saccharibacteria bacterium
TTTATTTATTTTTTTTTTTTTTTTCCACCCCATTATAAAAAATCGGGGGGGGGGGCGGGGGGCCCCCGCCCCGACAATGTGTGTATAACTATTTTTTAGCTGGAGCCTTCTTGGCCGCCGCTTTTTTAGCTGGAGCCTTCTTCTTTGGCTTGGCGGTCTTCTCGATCGCCTTCCAACTCTCCATCATCTCATCCTTAAATGCCTTCACCTCTGCCTTTGAAGCGCTCTTTACTGCCGAGTATGCTCCGGCAACATTAGTGACCATTTCTTGAAACTCCTCCTGGGTCATTTCCTTAGCGTTCTCAAGTTTTTCCAGCACCTCAGCTTTTGCCTTCAGGGCCCAGCTCTTTACTGCCTTGCGATTTTTCGCAGCATTCTTACTCCCGTAGAGGAAGTACGCACCAGCGGCTGCAACAGCAGCAGCGGTGAGACCAACGCCCACGCCGACTTTCTGTGCTGGGGTCATTGCTGTCTTTTTCTCAACTTTCTTTGCCATACGTATCTAGATCATTATTCTTCCGTGCGGACACGTTGTCGTTTGCGACTACTACCGCGCGGTGCACCAATAAAAAATTGTACTACTCGCGAAAAAATTCCTCCGCTTGCCACTAATTCTCGCACATGTGCGACATCTTTTGCAATGATCTCACTGCCTGCCTCGATCCGTTCAATGATCGCACGAAGACTTTTTACGATCTGTAGCACGTGATACAAGATGAAGCAAACGAGCACACAAAAGACCACGGTCGCGATACTGGCAATAAAAAAGAAAATGTTCGCGTGTAATACCTCATTCATCACCTTTTAGTGTAACAGGGTGAGCGATAAAGAGAACCGGGTGGTGTGCATAGACGGCCACGAGACCACTAACACACCTTTGACGAAACTCTGGAGCCGAAGAGCTCGGTCTTTTGTATAAAAGTCTTCGGCGAAGCGTTAGTACTCGCTCGCTGGAAGCGAGTACGGTCGTGAAGGGTGTGTTGGTGGTCTCTTATTTTTTATCCAAGAACCGCTCAACCACCAGTTCCACCTCAGCGGCAGTATTCTGCTCCATCAATTCCGCGCGGAGCTCGGCCGCGCCTGGGAAAGAGTTCACATACGCCTTGTAGTGCTTCTTCATAGTGGCAAAATTCTTGTGCGGCAGCAGCTCGGTGAAAAGTTTGGTGTGCTCGACCATCACCCACAGTCGTTTTTCAAGCGTGATATATTCAACACCCTCTTCCGAAACATCCTCAACATGGAGCTTGTCGCGGTCTACACCGTGTGTAGGAAGCGCAGTGAGTCGTACCGGAAGGCGCTTGATCGGATGGAAGAACCACGGGTTGCCAAAAAGGGCACGACCGACCATGACACCATCGGCGCCGGAAAGCTCCGCTTTCCGGCGCCCATCCTCAAGCGACAGCACATCACCATTACCAATGATAAGCGCTTCTGACTTCAACTCATTTCGTATCTCGACCGCGCGCTTCACCCGCGCCCACTGTGCCGGCACTTTGCTCATCTCTTGGCGAGTGCGGGCGTGGATGGTCACGGCTGCCGGCGTTTCTGAAAGAATCGCCGGCAGCCACTCCTCAAGTTCATCACGGTAATACCCCACCCGCGTCTTCACTGACACCGGGACATCGCCCGCCCCACGCTTGGCCGCTTTTATTATTTCTCTTGCTATCTCAGGGGTCTTGATCATCGCCGAACCACACCCCTGCTTCTCGATCGCTCGGTCTGGACAGCCCATGTTAATGTCGATACCATCAAACCCGAGCTCACGCACCAGCTTTGCTGCATACTCCATATGTTCTGGATGACTGGTGAAAAGTTGCGCGACGATCGGTCGCTCCTCTTCGCTGTATAGTAGGTCAGCCATCAGCTTCTCTTTCCCCTCGGGTGTCGCGCGCACGAGCCCATCGGCAGCGACAAATTCGGTCCACATGACATCTGGCCCACCCACGATACCGTCACGCCGCTCGTGCGCGCTATACTTCGCGATCATCCGCCGAAAGGCCGCGTCAGTGACATCCGCCATCGGCGCTACGGTGAAAAAAGGTATCGGTAATTTCTGCCAAAAGTTCATAGTCGTGGCATTGTACTGGCTCCAAAAACAATTGCAATCGCTTAAACAGAAAGCGGCCTCGTGGCCGCTTTATTTTTATTTAAAAATTTTCACCCTTTCACTTTGCCAGTGCCAGAAGGTTGAGCGAGAGACAAAAAAGGAACTATCGGATGTGCTTGCATATTGCCTTGTTTTATCTGGTAATACCAATGCCGCCACAAGGTCCAAAAGACATCACCATTGATGGTGGTCGCTGGGGGAAGATCTGAATTTTCAAGACCATCACGTACACCAACTAAGATCCGATGCACGATATCAGGCCGACTACTCGCCATCTTTCCAATCTCTAAACCAAGATCGTACAACTCATCACTACTTAAAGATGCTGTATCAGTCATGACTGTCTCCTTGAATAAAAACCTACTCTCGACAAAGTACACCATGACTGCGTTTTATTCAACACAAGCACTACTCGGTCACAACCTCGCTGGTCGACGCTGTAGTTGAACTTGCACTCTCTTCTGCTGGAAGCGGTTCCTCATTTACGAATATCTTTTCGCCAAAGCGGAGGTCGACATATTGGAAGCTGCCCGGCTTGAGGTCTTTGAATTCGTCGGAGGAAAGTACGACCAGCAGATTTTCCACTGTTTCGGCTGGCGCTGTTTTGGTGCTCACCTTGAGCTCACCACCGCCAACCACCTGCAAAAATACATCCCCCACTTGATCGATCTCCACCTGAGAAATGAACCAGCCGTAGTTTTCCAAACCTTGCACAAGCTCCTGCATGTCGCTGAGAGTCTGCGCTTCAGCAACCACCTCTCCAACGACAGCCTCTCGCCCCGGTGTCACAAACCGTAAAAGGCTACCACCAGTCAGTTTTGGTGCTTTACCAAAGGCGTACCCTTCGGCATTTATAAACAAACAGTCATCTACAGCAGCTTGGTGGCACCACAGGGCGAATGGTACGTATTCGTCGTAGGTGATCAGTAGCTTTGTGCCACTTTCGCGCGTTACCGACACATTAAAAAGTCGTTCGGTCGCTCCGACAGTTTCAAATATTTCAGCTTCCGGATACAGCCAGGCGAAACGTCGCGGTACCAGACCAAGGTAGGTCCCCTCGAGCTTTTCCTGGACCTTCTGTTCAATGAGAACGGGCTCAATGGTTTCTCCTCCTGACGCGACAACTTCCGTGATGGTAAGAGCGGAAATTCTGGTACCATACCAAACACCGGTAACAAGGAGCGCAACGACCCCGATCACGACGACACCAGCTCCGATGTGTTTCAGAAGCTGTACAGTATTTGGATCAAGGCGCTGACGACGTGGTCTCATGGCAGTATCGTAGCATATATATAATACCTTCAAGAACCGGGCCTTGAATTTAAGGTCTGGCGGGCAGAGTGGGTGTGTGTGAACGGAGGGCGGTGTTAGGGCGGTGGGCGTAGTGAACACACACCCACTCTGCCCGCCCAGTTGTTTACAGCTTCCCTCTCTCCCTACCCAATCTGCTCCTTTCCGAAATAAGGTCGGAGTACCTCGGGAATCTTTATTGAACCATCAGCTTGCTGGAAGTTTTCTACCAGTGACACAAGAATGCGTGGCGTCGGGATAGCGGTACAATTGAGTGAGTGCGCGTAGCGCGTCTTCCCATCTTCGTCGCGGTACCGAATGTTGAAGCGGCGGGTCTGGAAATCGTGGAAGTACGAAGCGGAGCTGATCTCACGGTAAGTATGTTCGCCCGGGACCCACAACTCAATATCATATTTCTTAACCTGCCCCTGCCCGAGGTCACCACCACAGTTGAGCACGGTGCGGTACGGAATACCGAGTGATTCGATGAATTCTTCCGTGTTTCGGTTGAGCCACTCGTGCCAGCGAACACTTTCTTCGTGTGACGCTTCGCAGAGCATCACCTGCTCGAGTTTATAGAATTCATGCACCCGAATGAGGCCTCGTGTATCTTTACCATGACTCCCCGCCTCGCGACGGTAGCATGGCGAGAAGCCGAGGAACTTCACCGGGAATTGCGCCTTATCTAGTATCTCATCGGCGTAGTAGCCCATCACCGAAACCTCGGCAGTACCGATGAGGTAGTCTTCATCTTGCGTACGGTACACATCATCGGCATCATTAGGAAGGTGACCAGTGCCGTAGAGATTGGCCTTACGCACGATGGCTGGCGGAATGATCGGGGTAAATCCTTTTTCACCAAAGAAAGCGTTGGCGTAATTCCAGATCGCCCACGAGAGTCGTGCGCCATCACCAAGAAGATAGTAGCCACGAAAGCCATGCACCTTCGCACCACGTTCAAAGTCGACCATCCCATGCTTCACCATAAGCTCGACATGGTCCTTCGCCTCAAAACTAAACTTGGTTTGATCACCCCAGGTTTTCATCTCTTCATTGTCGGCATCACTGTCACCGTTCGGGACCGACATGTCGGGAATGTTCGGCACCTGCAGCATGAGTGCCTGCCATTCTTCCATCACCGGCTTCAGGGCTTCCTCGTCTTTTTGCGATTCTGTCTTGAGCGCTTGCATCTGTGTGATCAACTGCTGGCGCACGGCCGAATCGGTCGCGGTCGGGATCCCGTTTGATACGCGATTTTGCTCGGCACGGCGTTCCTCAAGACGCTGCATAATGGTGCGGCGTGAGTCATCAACCTGCACGAGGCGGTCGAGGTCAACCTTTATTTTCTTTTTCGTGGCCGCTAGCTTGACCAGGTCCAGGTTTTCACGGATGAATTTAATATCGAGCATGGTAATTTTGCGTATACTATCGTAGACAGATAATGGTGCGATTATACACGAAGTTGTGAGTAAAACAGAGGGCCTACGAAGCTGGTGAGATGATCTGCTCGGCTTCCGCTTGGAAAGCGGCCGCTTCCTCTCCTAGAATATCGACAAAGCGAGGGTAGCTGTCAGATAGGTAACCGATCATGTCTTCCACGTCGTCATGACTATCGAAATACAGCTCAAGCTGCGCCAGCTCAGATTCATTTAGCGATAGGAGCAAGCGAGCGATCGCCGCATCAAGTATCAGCTGACCGCTCTTCTCTAGAAAGGCCTCCCGCTCTGCCACTGGCCAAGAATCAAGTTTTAGTAGCGTCCCTAAACGGCTATCTTGAATAGATTCGTTCATAGTTATTACGGTTTATTAGTAGCGCTGGCCGCTCGTTCCAGGAGGAGTTTGATAATATTTCCGGTCTGCACCTTCTCACCAGCCGCGATCATTTGCGGGTCTCCGCTCTCGATGCCTAGCTCACGCCATTCCGACGGAGAAAGAGCATCGGGGCCGACTCCTCTGAAAAACTTACTGAGAACACCTTCCGAGACATCGGGCAGGTGCCGCTCAATGAAACCATAGAGAGCAGTCTCATTATTTTGCACATTCTTCATTGTTTCCAGCGGAAGATTGATATCTCCAGCCCGATAGCTTTCAAGCATCGTGCGGTAGAGATGCTCATGAAGTGATTGTCCGGGGCGCCATGGTGTCGTGAGTTCAGCGAGGCGTTCTGACATCACTGGTTGGTACCCCTTCGCGAGCTCAGCAAGAGCTGCCTCGATCATTTTTGGATCGCGAGTGTCGCCCAGCATTTCCTGAAGTTTTTGGTCATACTGACTAATCGGTGTCGTCTCAGTTGCCTCTACCGGAGAAGCTTCTGACACTCCCACGGCTACTGTTTCTGCAGCAGGGCTTGGAGTACTCGGCTCAGGTGTCACCTCGCCTTCTGGCTTAAAGTCAAAGACCTCATTTAGAAGTCGGTCCATGTTGATAGCCGTTCCATCTGGTATTTCAAGTGGATCGCCGCCAGGTATTCCGATCTCCTTCCATACTTCAGGGGTAAGTCCCGGGTTGGCCGTCCGCTGGAACCAGAGTACTTCATCTGGCTGCTTGAGTTCTGGGTAGCGGTCAAGAAGCTGCTCGCGTAGGGTATCCATATCTTGCCCGGCATCAAGGGTGATGACGCCAGAACGCACATCAGCCTCGATCCGTTGCATCATGACGTCGATGAGTTCCTCTCCAGGCATTTTCACGTACGGAACCTCATTAGAAAACGGACTGACCACTTCCATCGGAGTACCCACGGCAAATCCTTCAGGGGCCTGAAAGACCATATCACCTTCTGCTGTGATGGTGGTCCGATCAAGCACGACCGTCTCTGATACAGGCTGGGCCGGAACAGCTTCTACTTCTGGCATCGGGGCGTCGACAGCTGGTGGTACAACCTCAGCTGCCGGCGGTACCACATCAACAGTAGGTGGAACGACTTCTGCAGCAGGTGCTACGACATCAACAGTCGGTGGAACGACTTCTGCGGTGGCGGAAGTTCCGCTTGAAGTTCCCCACAATTTCTCGATCAACCCCTCTACGTTGATGTTCTCACCGGGACTAATGAGTTGCGGATCTCCACTCGCAACTCCCAACGTCTGCCATTCTGCCGGTGACAGTCGTGGACTGACATCGGTGGCATTTGTCATTTCGGGGAACGACTGGTACAGGTGGTGGGTAATGTGGTCGATATCAACTCCCGGTGGAAGTTTTAGCTCACCAGCCAAAACCCGTTCCCGGATAGATTCAAGCATGATCTGTGACATCGTGTCTCCTCTTTCTACCGTATACAATCCTTCAAGGGTTGAACCGATGATCTCATCTCCAGACAGTGTGTCTGGTAGCGTGACATCCTCAACACTAGGCAAGACTGCTTCTTCTCCAGATGAACCATAGGCCCCGCCCGCCGCCACCGCCGCACCGACCGCTACTGCATTCGTACGGATCCTTGCGTCATGGGTTTGGCGAGCAGACTCGAACTGTTGTTCTTCAAGAGCACGAAGGTCGGCCACTCCCTCAACCGCATCAATGGCCGCGTCTGTCACCTGCTTTTCCGTTGCTTCTTTCGAACCGACGTAGAATTTGTTACCAACATACCGAACCCCTAAACCGGTCAACACCGCTGCTGGGTTAAGTACAGTGAGGAGCGCTCCCACCCCTAACGCTGTTTTAGGATTTTTACGTATCTTTTCAACAATTGCTTGCTTGAGACGAGATACCCCTTCCGGCATATGCAGCTTCTGCAATTCGAGCCGTTCTTGGGCTGGTTGTAAAATATGGCGGTCGGCCACCAAGGAATTGAGCGGTAGTTGTTCTTTTGGTGCGCGGTCTCGATTCAATCGAGTAGCGACCCGCTCGTAGTGACCACTTCTCTGAGCAAAATTGTAGTAGGCCTGATTCGCCGCCATGAAGGTATCGTACGCTCGCTCCACATCAGGACTTAGCTCTTTGCGTCCGAGGCCGAGGACTTTTTTAAAAATGTTCCGGTCAGCGTAATCCTGCTCAAGCGCTGTCATGTACGCCTGCCTCGCTTGTTTGAACTCGCGCTTACGCTGCACGTACTCTTGTTTTGCTTCAATTTCTTCCTCGGTCTCACCAAAAAGGGCTTCTTCTTTTTCCTCTTCAATAGCCCTCGGTTCTGCTTCAAACGAAACCTCGGTTTGCTCATCAGCGAGATGCGGAAGCCTCGGGTGTTGTGGCGCAGTGCGCGAAAGCCCGCTGTAGTCAGGGAGAGAGGCTGTTTCAGCCTCGTCATCAGGCAAGCGACGCCACTCTGACCGAGGCAGATCAATGACATCATCGGGGATGGGTTCTCGCTCTGGAGCAGCCTTCTCAGCTACGGTTGGTAGATTTTCAGGTGGTTGTTTAGCAATACTTTCTTCATCAAGTTCTGCTGACGTTATCTCTATGATGTCGGCTCGATACTGCTTGATATCCTGGAGCACTTCGGCGATCCGTTCTTCCTGTTCGACTGGCGACAAGTTACTTTCCTGAATGGACTTGATCTCAGAGCGAGCGATCTTGATATTCTCTTCCAGCTGCCTTATGGCTTCCTCTCGCGTCACCTCTCTTTCTTCAGCATCTCCTAGCTCCTCAGCCGATACCTCGGCATTAGGCGCTTCACTTTCTTCCACCGCAGTCGAACCAAGGAGTTCCTCCACGTCATCACTGACCTCTTCCGGAAGGATGACTGGGTCCAACTTAAATAACTGCTCTTCCACTCGGGAGAGTTTATTTCGGAGATTTCCTTGATCGTTCTTTAGCTTTTTGACCTGAGGATCACTCTCTGACATACGCTGCAGTTTGAGGCTGCGGTAGGCAAGCTCATCGAGCAACTCCTCACGTTCTCGTTCAAGCCTCTTCATTTCGCGGTCGATCGCAGCTTGGTCTAGAGCCGGTTGGGCACTTTCAGGGTTCAACCTCTTTCCATCGGGAAAACTATAGACCTCACCGCCGCCCTTCTTTTCATTATCAAAGATGAAACCTCGTTCAAGATTGTTCATAGCGATTTCAGTATATCATGTGGTATATGACTAAGGCTTTGAGTGACATGTTAGTATGTTGCGATATGAAGTTTCCAATCGAGACGTTGCCGGCTGCGGAATTTCCCATAGGCTTACTGGAAATTCCGCAGCCGCCCCAGACCAACAACGACCGTTGCACCGTA